>DATKLO010000190.1:0-16216 GCA_035542375.1 Steroidobacteraceae bacterium
TGGTTCTGTCGGCCGTGTATTTTGGCTCTCTGCTGCTGGCTGGTTATCGGGCACGTCATGCTCCGACCGGCGCAACTGCCGTCGAAGCGTCAATTCCCTACAAGTCCGTGGCCGTGTTGCCATTTCTCGATCTGAGCGAGCATCACGATGAGGGCTACTTCGCGGACGGTATTTCCGAAGAGCTCATCGATGTCATCGCCCGCGAGCCCAACATGCGGGTGCCCGCCCGAACGTCCTCATTCTACTTTCGGGACCGAAGCGCGACCGTCGCCGAAATCGCCCGATCGCTGCGCGTCACGCACCTGCTGGAGGGCAGCGTGCGGCGCTCCGGTGAGACTTTCCGCATCACGGTGCAGTTGATCCGCACCGATACAGGATTTCACGTCTGGTCGAAGACCTACGACCGTCCCGTCACGGATATTTTCAAGGTGCAGGACGAGATCGCCGCCGCCGTGGTCGAGTCGCTCGAGTCCTCGCTGTTGCACGCGCGTTCCGCGACCGCACCGCCGAGCGTCAATCCGGCCGCCTACACGATGTACCTCAAGGCCTGGCACCTGATTGCATCCGGCGCATCCACCGAGGATTACACGCGCGCGACCGACCTGCTGCGTCAGGCACTCGTCATCGATCCGAAGTTCGCGCTCGGCTGGGCGGCACTGGCCGATTTCAGTACCGCCGATCTCGGCTGGCACGCCAATATCGATCACGCGGCCCTGTGCGAGCGCGCGCGACAGGCCGATCAGGAAGCGCTCAGGCTGGATGCCTCGCTGGCTCAGGCACACCGTGCGCTGGGTAACATCTATATCCATTGCGAGGATGCGAGCGACAAGGCGGAGGCCGAGTACCGGCGTGCCATAGCGGCGGACCCGGATGACATGGCCTCCTACCGCATGCTGTCACAGCTCTACACGAGCACGAATCGGCCGCGCCATGCGCTCGAGCTGGCCAGTCGGGCTGCCGAAGCCGACCCGCTGAATCCCTGGGCATTCGTGGATATGGCCTTCGCACAGGGACTGCTCGGGCAGCTCGACGCCGCGGAGCGCAGTTATCGCAAGGCTGTGGAGCTTCAACCGACCACGGAAGGGCTGCACTCCCTGCTCGCGCACGGCCTGTTGGCCGAAGGCAAGGTCCAGGAGGCCTACGAAGAGTATCAGCGCGAGGGAGACGAGGAATTCCGGATGATGAACGCGCCCATCATGCTGGATGCCATGGGAAGGCATGAGGAAGCCCAGAAGGCATTCGAGGCGTACACGGCCAGATATCCCGACCAGGATTACGACTCGGCCGTGTTCTATGCCTGCCACGGCGACCCGGAGCGCGCGATCGGCTATCTGCAGCACATGCGCAAGGGCTCGCTCCTGTGGGATGTCCCCGATCGTCTGGCGTGTCTGAAGAAGCTCGATCGCGATCCGCGCTTCCAGGCGCTGTGGAAGGCCCAGAATCTGCCGCCGCCGGACTACTGACCGGTAGAGCGCTTCAGAACTCCCCGATGCGCAGCTCGATCCCGTAAGAGGTGACGTTGCGGTAGTAGTTGGCCAGATCGCTCATGTAGCCGTGCTGCACCCACACGGCCAGCGGTATGTTGGCCACGTGGATGCCCGCCTCGAGACGTTCCGTGCTGTGGCGGAACGGGGTGTCGTAACCCGTCTGATACTTGAGCCATACGCTTGGATCAGCCAGCCAGTGCGGGCATGCCGGGCAGGTGCGCAGCTGGTATTCCCCGAGTGCCGTCAGGCCATCCACGGCACGGCGGGGTTTGCCTTCCGGGCTCATCTCCCAGGAGTTGTATTCCTCGGGATGTCCCTGCAACAGGCCCGGGTTGAGGAAATAACGCAGGTCGAGGTAGGTCGCGAGCGGGTAGTCCGCCGCCTCGAACCAGGATCGCTTCCAGATCACTTCCAGATAATCCCAGCCCCGGCTGATGTACTCGTTGGCGAACTGCGGCTTCTGCTGCGCCGCCTGCGCCTGTTGGTACTGCGCCTGGGTGCTGATCGTCTGGCCGTTGGACTGGTGAGCGTAGGCGAAATCGAAGTATTGCGTGGATTCCCGGGCTCCAGGCTTGCCGAGCGTGCTCGGACGGGTCGCGGTGCCCCCGGCAGGCGTATAGCGCCAGATCAGCTTGGGGTTGTAACTTTTGCCAATGACCGGTGAGGAATAGCGCGTGCCCCAGTAGAAGCCGAACCGGCCAGTGAGGGCCAGGTACAGGTTGTTCCGCTTGATCAGGTCCTCCGGCAGCATCCGCAGCTTCACGGACAGCGTCACGTCCAGGTAGGGGACGTCATCGCTGTCCTTGGTGTAGCCGGCAGTGATGGGCTCGTAGGTCTGCAGCAGGTTGCCGTTGTCGAGACCCGGATCGACCGCCCGGGCGAGCGGTGTCAGCAGAAGCGCGATGGCGACGGAGGCAGCCAGTGCGGATCGGAACCGGATCGCAAGGCGGATCGGCATAGGATTCTCCCTTCCCCTGGCGCCTGGTCGCCCGGCGTCATGGATGACTCCGCGCCATCCTAGCCGGAGATCTCCGAGGTGATCCAGCGGGCAAACTCGTGCAAGGGAAAATACTCGCGCTTGCGCTCCGGATACACGAAGTAATACGCCGACTCGCTCGTCACGTTTGAGCCGATCGCGACCAGCGTGCCCGCAGCGATCTCCGGCGCGATGAAGAACGTCGGAAGAATTCCCACGCAAAGTCCGGCCAGCACGGCCTCGATCCCCATCGCAAAGGTCTCGACCTGCAGAAAGGGCGTATACACGGCATCGCGCAGGCCAATGCTCGTCAGCCACTCCCGCCATGAGAATGCCCGGGAGGTGATCTGCAGCAGTGGCGCCTCGAGCACATCCGCTGGTGTTGGGCAGCGTCGCGCGAGGGCCGGTGTTGCAACGACCGTCATCTCCTCCTTGGCCAGGAACTGCGCCGTCGCCCCAGGCCACTCCCGGCCGCCGAAGTGGATCGCGCCGTCGATCTGTTCGATGGAAAAGTCGAACGGCGCCAGGCGCGTGATCAGGTCGATGGTGATGTGCGGATGACTCTCGCAGAACCGACCCAGCCGCGGCACGAGCCACCTGGCTCCAAATGTGGGTAGGGTCGCCAGGCGTAACGTGCCACCCCGGCCGCGCAGAGACACCAGCGCGTCTGTCGCATCGGCCAGAGCGCTCAGGCCACCACGCACGTCGTGCAGATAACCCGCCCCGGCTTCCGACAGGATCAGGCGCTTTTTGGATCGATGGAACAACTGCACGCCCAGATGGGCCTCCAGCGCCAGAATCTGGCGGCTGACCGCGCCCTGGGTGAGACATAACTCGACGGCGGCACGCGACACGCTTCCCAGGCGTGCCGTCGCCTCAAAGGCCTGAAGCCCAAGGAGTTTTGGCAGGGGCCGGGGTCGGAGGGGGCGCTGCATGCTTAATATTCCAAAACCGCATGAACCCATTCCATCATATCGATTGAGGGGCGGCCAGCGGGCCGTAATACTGCCCGGAAGCCGGTCATCGGCCGCCGAACCTCGCAAGTTTATGACAAACTGTCCGGAAGCGACTCTCAGCCGTCTGCTGACGGCACTGTCCTCACGCGAAGAGTGCGAGGCCCTGCTGCGCGCCGTGCGAGTGGCACCTTCTCTATTGGAAGAGAGGGGCCAGGCGGTCTCGCGCGCGGTGGTGTCCCAGGCGTTGAACCTGCTCCTGTTCCGCGATCTGCTGAACCGGGTACCCACCGGCCGCCAGTACGTGGCCGAGTGCGTCGCCCACGGGAAGCAGGTCGTGTTTGATCACGGCGCCTTGCGGACCGTCGCCCTGGAAGGAATGGGGGATCTGCCGCCCGGCGAGGAAGTCATTGCGCGAGTGCTGATCCCGCTGGGCTACCGCATGAACGGCGTCTATCCGCTCGACCGCCTGGGCATGACCGGCCGGTCGTATACGCATGAGGACCTGCCCGAAGATCTGCCGCAGTTCTTCGTGAGCGAGTTGCACCCCGAACGGTTCTCGCCTCGCTTCCGCAAGGCCGTCTTCCGCGTCACCGCCTCTTCGCGCGATCCGCTCAGCGATACGGATCGTCTGGCTCTCGTTGAACTCGCCGTGAAGCGACTGCTGCCCTGCGACAAGGCGCTGGCACTGCTGCCGCGGTTGCTGGCCTGCTTCGCGCGCCAGCACGCGGATCCCGCCTGGAGCGACTACGAAACGCTGCTCGCGGAGTCACCCGAGATGGCCTGGATCGCGACCGAAGGTAACGCTTTCAATCACGCCACGGATCGGGTGCCCTGCATCGAGGAACTCGCGAAGCAGCAGCGCCGGCTCGGGCGGCCCCTCAAGGACGCGATCGAAGTGTCCCGCTCCGGCCGGGTACGGCAGACCGCATTCCGCGCCGACCCGGTCGAGCGCAACTTCGTTGACACCCGCGGCGCCACGATCCGTCGCACGGTGCCGGGCTCGTTCTACGAGTTCATTCAGCGCGATCGGCTCCTGGACCCGGCCACCAACACCTTGCGGCTGGATCTGTCTTTCGACAGCGGCAACGCGCAGGGCATCTTCAGCATGACGGCGGCGGCCTGATGAGCCCCGCAGCCAAAGTCCGCAGCAGCGGCCCGACGCACCGCGGCGCTGTAGTTCATGACCTGCGGCGCTTCGTCCTGGACGGTGGCGTCCTCACTCCCGAGAGCGGCGGCGAAAAATATCAGCGCGGTTATCGCTACGGGGCGGGTCGCGCGCTGGCCGTCGCACGGCCGGCTACTGCCGAGGAACTCGCGGCCATCGTGCGCTACTGCGTCGCTCACGACCTGCGCATCGTTCCGCAGGGCGCCAATACCGGGTTGGTCGCGGCGAGCACGCCGGATGAGTCGGGTGAGCAGCTGATCCTGAGCCTCGAGCGCTTCCGGGGTGTCGAATCGGTGGATGCGCAAGGTCGCACCGCCACGGCACGCGCCGGTACCCGCCTGTCCGAACTGAATCAGGCCGCACGTCCCCACGAGCTGTGCCTCCCGATCGATCTCGGCGCCGATCCCTCCCTGGGCGGCATGATCGCCACCAACACCGGTGGCGCCCGCCTGCTGCGCTATGGCGACGTGCAGAGGAACCTCATGGGACTGGAAGTCGTGCTCGCCGATGCGGATGCGACGGTACTGAGCGACATGAGGGGATTGCGGAAAGACAACTCCGGCATCGACCTCAAGCAGCTGTTCGTCGGCACCAGCGGCACGTTCGGAATCATCACCCGGGCGCAGGTCGAGCTGCATCGCGTGCCGCGCCAGTCGGCCACCGCGCTCGTCGTGCCTGCAAGCCATGCGGTGGTCCCCGCGCTGCTGACCCGCCTGGAGAGCGAGGCCGGAGAGTTCCTGTCGGCCTTCGAAGGCATGTCGGCCAACGCGATGCGTGCCGCCCTCGTGCACAACCCGCGCCTGCGCAATCCGTTCGCTCCGGCGGAGCTGCCGGATTACGCCGTCCTCATCGAGTTCACCTCGACGCTCAGTCCGGCGCAGGTCGATCTGGAGGAACTGCTGACTGAGTTGCTGTCACAGGCAGCGCGAGGTCCCGGCCCGCTCGTGGCGGATGCCCGCCTGGGCCGGCCCGGAGAACTGTGGGCCATCCGCCACTCCATCAGTGACGGTCTGCGTGCCGCTGGCCGTGTCATCGGGTTCGATATCTCCGTGGCGCGTTCGCGGCTCCCCGAACTCCGCGCCAACCTGTTGCGGCTCGTCGGCACACACCATCCGTATGTGCGCGTGTGCGACTTCGGGCACTGCGGTGATGGCGGCGATCACTTCAACATCGTCTGGCCGCATGATGCGCGCGACTATGAACCCGCCGCCGTCGAAGCGCTGCGCCGGCTGATCTACGACTGCGTCGTGCAGGGCTACGGCGGATCGTTCAGCGCCGAGCACGGCGTTGGTCCGTACAACCTGGCCTATTACCGGCGCTACGCGAGTCCCGCCGAGCGGCGCATGGCCCAACAGCTCAAGCGCATGTGCGACCCGAAAGGGTTGCTGGGCAGCGTCGACTTCAGCTGAATCCCTCGCGGCGCGCGAGCTTGGTGGCGAGCAGGATCGATGAGTTGGTCTTCTCCACTCCGTCCAGGTCACCGATCCGGTCGATCAGGTGATTGAGGTCACCGACACTGCCCGCCTCCAGCACCGCGATCAGGTCGTAGACACCACTGATCGCATACAGCGCGATGATCTCCGGCATGGCCTGCAGCTGCTTCTCCGTGGCGCGCGCCTGTTTCGCGGTGACCTTCATCAGCACGTGAGCCCGGATCAGCCGCCGGTCGTAATCCGGATTCAGGCGGACGGTATATCCCTCGATCACGCCACTGCGTTGCAGGCGCTGCAGGCGCGCATAGATGCTCGCGCGGGAAATGCCCAGCGATTTTGACAGCCGCGCGATGGGCAGGCGCGCATCCTTGCGCAGCAGTGCCAGCAGGCGCCGGTCGAGATCGTCGGGTGACAAAGTGTCGGTCTTTCCTGACATTCTGTCAGTGTATCACCCGGGACGTCGTCAGAATGACGGATTCAGTCCGGACGCGGATCCGGGGCAAACTGCGAGGTCAATTGCGGAGACCGCCATGAAACAGATTCTGCTCGCCGGCGCCGGCAAGATCGGCGCGATGATCACCAGCCTGCTGACCTCCACGGGTGACTACCAGGTCACCGTGATCGACCGGTCCGCCGAACAGCTGGAGCGGCTGCCGAAGAACCCCTTGCTGAAGACCCGCCAGCTCGACATCACCGATCCCCGGCAGCTCGATGAAGCCATGCGCGGCCATTTCGCAGTGCTGAGCGCGGCACCCTACAGCATCACCAGCCATATCGCGCACGCCGCCAGGCGGGCTGGGGTGCATTACCTGGATCTGACCGAGGACGTCGCGACGACCCGGCTCGTCAAGACGCTCGCGGCCGATGCGACCACCGCGTTCATTCCCCAGTGCGGGCTGGCACCGGGCTTCATTTCCATCGTTGCCAACGATCTGTGCCGCCGCTTCGAGCGGCTCGACACGGTTCGGTTGCGCGTCGGCGCGCTGCCACAGTTCCCTTCCAACGCGCTGAACTACAACCTCACGTGGAGCACGGACGGAGTCATCAACGAGTACCTGCAGCCCTGCGAAGCCATCGTGAACGGCGAGCTGCGTGAAGTACCCGCTCTGGAGGAGCTCGAGGAGTTCTCGCTCGACGGTGTGCGCTATGAAGCATTCAACACATCGGGTGGGCTTGGAACTCTGTGCGAGACCCTGAAGGGCAAGGTCCGCACCCTGAACTACCGCACGGTCCGTTACCCGGGTCATCGCGACATCATGAAGGCGCTGATCAACGACCTGCAGCTCGGGCAGCGACCCGAAGTGCTGAAGGACATCCTGGAACATGCTATTCCGGGAACGCTGCAGGATGTCGTGCTCGTGTTCGTGACGGTCAGTGGACACCGCCAGGGCCGGCTGCTCCAGGAGAGCTACGCCAACAAGATCTACGGACGGCAGATCGGCGGTGCGCCCTTCAGCGCCATCCAGATCACCACGGCGAGCGGCATCTGCGCCGTGCTGGACCTGCTGGCCGCCGGCAGGATCCGCACCTCGGGCTTCATCCGGCAGGAGGACATCCCGCTGGAGCTGTTCCTCGCCAACCGGTTTGGATCAGCCTACGCCGAGCCGACGGCCATCGGCACGCGCGCCGCCTGATGCGCGTGATCGAGCCCTGGCCAGTTTTCGCGCTCAGGGCCGCCTGAACCCGGAAATGCAGGCGATCGAGCGCGGTTCGGGTGTGACGTTCCAGCCGAGGTTCGCGGCGCACAGCGTGCCCTTGCGGTACACGATGCTGGTCGGGTTCACCAGCGGTGCGGTGTCGGGTGTGGCGATCACGATCCGCTTCGTGCCATCAGGTGAGAATACCGACAGCTCGCTGCGCAGGATCTCGGTGACGTAGATATTGCCCCGCTCATCCAGCTCGACTCCATCGAGCGGCGAGAGGTCGCGCGCGATGACCGTGGGAGTACCGGCCGAGCCGTCGGCGTTGATCGGTATCCTGATGAGCGCAGGGTCGCCGTCGGTCACGACGTACAGGTTCTTTCCGTCGGCATCGATGACCAGGTCGTTGGCGCCTTCCGCAATCGCGTTGTAAGGCTCGGCAGGCCATTGCAGCAAAGGATGCGCGGACCAGAGCGAGAACGTGCCGTTGGGGGAGATTTTCCAGATCCCCGCGAGCGTCAGATCGGTCACGTACAGATTACCGTTCGAGTCGGCGGCGATATCGTCGGGGAAACACACCGGCCAACCCTCATGCCGGGTCAACACCGGAGTGGTCTTTCCCGAATCGACGTCGATGCGATAGATGCCGGAGTACTGATCGGTGGCGTCGCGGCAGGCCAGGTGCAGCGGATCGTTCTCGTCGTAGAACTTCGAGATCCAGACGTAGGCGGCATACAGATGGCCCTGGGAATCAAACTCCAGGCCCCAGGTGTGGCCCGAGCGTCCGAGCTCGGGCGATGGCACATAGCCGATGTGCACATAGCCGCCGTGGCCGTCGAGGCGGATGATCTCACCGGTATCCGACATGGCGGTATAGAGGCGGCCCTGCGAATCCGCCGCCAGTCCCTCGGGCGAGCCGGGCAGGTTGCCGGCGGCAATCCACGCACGGTAAGCCGGTGTGGCTCCGGGAAACGGCGGGGCGGCGCCCAGGGTTCCCCGGGGCACGAACCAACCCAGCCCGATCAGTATTGCCAGCAGTAATCTCATGATCCGGCTCCCGAGGGCCGCGCCTGCGGCCGCCTCCACACCAGCCAGAAGACAACACCCAGCGCACTCCACACCAGCGTCACCTTCCATTCGAGCGGGATCGAACCCCTGGACTGCAGGATCGGGCCGATGAGCGCGAACCCGGCCATGCCGGTGGAGCCGATCAGGGCGTACAGGATCGTCAATCGCCCGCCCGGAGTCCGGTAGGGAAGTGGCGTACCGTCGGCCCTGGATCTCAGGCGCAAGGCGGCCACGCACACCAGCACCAGGTTACTCGCAAGGCACATCGAGGCCATGCCCACCAACGGCAGGATGGCGCCTTTGCCGAGAACCACGCCGACGACGTTGCACGCCACCACGAACAGTACCGCCCCGGTGGGTGCCCCCGATGTCGCATCGACTCTGCCGAACAGCGGCGGCAGGAACCCGGCGCGGGCCTGAGCCAGCAGCAGGCGCGTCGCCCAGATGGCAGCGCCGTTCCAGACCCGCACGATCGAGATCGCCGCGGTCACCAGAACCAGTGTCGACAGGAAGTGCCCGGGCAACAACGCATCGAACGCCGCGGCGGTGGCCATCGGCTGGCCAATCAGGCTCTGCCAGGGGTGTGCGCTCGCGGCGGCCAGAGTGACCAGGACATAGAACAGCATCGCGATCAGAAGGGACAGCGCCATGGAGCGTGCAACAAGGCTGAACGTGATCTGCGCGCCACGCTCCTCCACGGTCTGTGCCACGGACTGGAACCCGTTCAGGAAGAAAGGGGTGATGGCAAAGATCCAGACACAGCCCAGCCACCAGGATCGTTGGCCATCACCGCTGAGCAGCGGATGCAGATTCGCAGGCGATCCCAGAGCCAGACCGAGGATGATGATGACGGCGGCGAGGATCAGGAAGGTGAATGAGAGGACGGTCTGCATCGCGGCGGCCGAGCGCATGCCCCTGTAATTCATGAACGCCACGGCCACCGCGCCAGCCAACCCGATGCCCAGCGCGTCCGTGGTGACTGGGACATGCAGCGACTCATACGCGACCGGTCCGCGGATAGCCGGTATCAGTGTCTCGAGGATCCAGGGCAGCGCGGTGGCTTCGAAGGCCACCACGGCAAGCAGTGATAGCGTCCAAAGCCACCCCACGGCGAAGGCCGTCCGGTCGCCGAACAGGTGCTGTGCGAACACAAATTCGCCGCCGGCGCGCGGCAAGCGCGCAATCAGCTCCGCGTAGGCGCCGCTGTTGGCCAGCAGGACCGAGCCGCCGGCCAGCATGCCGATGGCCACGCCCAGCGGCCCGCAGGCCTGCAGCCAGCTGCCGAGCACCACCACCCAGCCGGATCCCACGATGCAGCCGAAGGACAGGGCGAAGAACTGGACGGGTCCGAGGACCGAACGCAAACCGTTCCGCGATTCATTATGATCCGGCAACCAGACCCCGCTTCAGCCGCGCCCTGGCGCGGCCACCGGAGCCGATAGTAAGCCATGACGCGCACCCGAATCTCACTGCCCGACAGCGGCATCCCCCGCGCAACCCTCGAAGCAGAACTGCAGGCCGTACAGGGAGACCGTGTCCGACGTCACTGGAGTCTCGCCTTCCGCGGTCCCGCGGACGTGCAGGACGTCGGGCGGATGGCCTACAACCTGTTTCTGTCCGACAACGGACTGTTCTCGCTGCGTACCGAGTATCTCGGCCGGATCGAACAGGACGTCATCGACATGTGCGTCGGGCTGCTGCATGCGCCGGCGGACGCTTCGGGGACGTTCACCAGCGGCGGGTCCGAAAGCAACTTCTCGGCCCTGCACGCCATCCGCGAATGGGCGCGCGAGCGCTTTCCCCACGCGCGCGTGCCGGAAATCATCGTGCCGTACTCGGCCCACCCGACCTTCTCCAAGGGCTGCCACTACTTCGGGCTGAAACTCGTGCGGGTGCCGCTGGGTCAGGACCGACGGGCTGATGTCACTGCCATGGAGCGCGCCATCAACACCAACACGGTGGCGCTGGCCGGTTCGGCGCCATGCTGGCCGTACGGGCTCATCGATCCCATCGAATCGCTTGGGGAGGTGGCGACGCGCCATGGACTCTGGCTGCACGTCGACGCGTGCGTCGGCGGCTACCTCTCACCTTTCGTGGAGCGTCTCGGGCACCGCTTGCCGCCGTGGGATTTCCGCGTACCGGCAGTGCAGTCCATCTCCGCCGACCTGCACAAGTACGGCTACTGCCCGAAGCCGGCATCCACCGTGCTGTGGCGCTCGGAGTCGCTCAAACGCTTCCACTACGTGCATCCGGAAGACTGGCCGGGCGGCCCCTATCACATGCAGGGATTCGCCGGCAGCCGCTCCGCCGGATCCATCTTTGCCGCGTGGACCGTGCTGCGCTATCTCGGGGTCAGCGGGTACGAACGGCTTGCGCGCCAGGTACTGCAGGTGAGGCAGCGGCTCACCGAGGCCATTTCCGCCATCGATGGCCTGTACGTGCCGGACAGCGACCTGCCGCCACTGCCGTTCGGTTCCCACACCCTCGATATGCAGATCGTGATGGGTGAACTGCGCAAGGCCGGCTGGATCCTGGTGGCCAGCCGCGAGCCGCCGCTGATCAATCTGCCGCTCGATCCGGCGCTCGACGATCACATCGTGAGTCTGTTCCTCGAGGAACTGCGCGCGGCGGCTGAAGTGGCCCGGCGGGGCCAGGGGGCGCGTGCCGAACTGACCTATTGATCCGGTTGCGCGCGCCCGTTCAGGAGGCCGTCTTCTGCAGCGTTGCCGGCGCGGGTCCGGGCGGCGAGTGCAGCTTCTCCACCAGATCCTGTAATTGCTGAGGCGAGCCGGCCACCTCCCTGTCATCGCCGTAGGTGGCCAGTGCCGAGAGCTTCTCCGTGTAAGCCTTGTAGTCATCCTCCGTCATGGCCGGGTTGAGGCGCGCGTTGACCAGCAGTGCGTGCGATTCAGCCGAGACGAACCTGTAGGTGTTGGCATCCTCGCGGAAGGGCAGCGCGTTGTTGGCTCCGACGGTGGCCGTGGCCAGGATGGACAGCACGCCGGCAAGGGTGCTGAAGCGGCAGAAGGCGGCGATCGAGGCCACGACGCCGAGCAGGATGGCCCCCAGAGCCATGTCGATGGCCACTGAGCCGTTGATCTTCGCGTTGCGGGCGGCTGCGCGACTCAGTTCATCGATGGACTTGATGAGCTGATCCTTTTCCGGATCGGTGACCACGTCGACGGTCGCCGCATCCGTCGCCCTCATGGCCGGAACGGCTGCGGACACCGTCGCGGGCCGTTGGGGGAGGCTGGTGACATGGGGGGACAGGTTGGCGTTGAGGGCCGAGCTGATCCAGCCCGCGTGGCTGGGTAAAGCGGTTGCGACGGCCGCCCCGGCCAGCATTGCAAGGTATAGCGTCTTCAAGACCGATACCCCCATGAGGGCGGCCAATGAGGTTGGCTCTCCCATGAAATACTCTGTCGTGGCTGGAGATTTATCGCACCGGATGCGGCGGGGAGGGCGCATCCCTATACTGCGCGCGGGTTTTGGGGGGAGATCGGACAAGATGAGAACAATGAAGACCGGTTTCGCCGGATCACTGCTGCTGGTCGCGCTGCTGCTCGGGAACGGTTCGGGCGGTGCCTGGGCCGGGGAGGCCGCGCGGGTACTCGAGCCCGCCGACGTATTCCGGCTGCAGTGGGTGTCGGATCCGCAGATCCGCCCGGATGGTGGCGCAGTTGCCTACGTACGCAATGCCAACGACATCCAGACCGACGAATCCGTCCAGACCGTCTGGGTGGCCGACATCGCAACCGGGGGCGAGAAGCAGGTTGGCAGCGCGCCGGGGATGTACGGTTCGCCGCGCTGGTCGCCCGATGGCAAGCGCCTTGCCTATCTGTTCAGCGCGCCCGGCTCCAAAGAGACACGACTGCTGATCCAGACGTTGCAGGATGGCAAGACGGCCGCTTCGGTCGCTTTCGCGCAGGCCCCGCGCGCCATCGCCTGGTCGGCCGACGGAACCTCGGTCGCTTTCCTGATGCGGGTACCGGAAGCGGCACGCACGCTCGGCGCACCCGTGGCCAGGCCGGCCGGCGCCAAATGGGCCGAGCCGCCACTGGTCGTCGAGGATCTCAATTTCCGCATCGACGGCGCGGGACCCACGCCCCGCGGTCACGTTCATCTGTTTGTCATGCCCGCGACCGGAGGGGCTGCCCGACAGGTGACTTCGGGTCCCTACAACGACGTGGCTCCCCTCTCGTGGACGCCGGATGGACACGGTGTGTTACTCCTCAGCAATCGGGAAAAGGGCTGGGAGCGCATGCCGGGCAGCATCAGTGCCGCCTCGAGCGTCGTATCGCGCATCTACCGTGTCAACGTGGCGGATGGCGCCTATACGGCGCTCACCGAGCATTCGGCTCCGAACCGTGAGCCGCTTCTCTCGCCCGACGGCACGCACATCGCGTGGCTGTCCAACACGGACAAGCGGGTCCCGGTGGAGAACGAGCGCATCCACATCATGAGTGCCGATGGCCACGATGCGCGCGTGCTCGGGGGGTCGCTCGACCTGTCCGTACTGAACACGCAGTGGTCAGCCGACAGTCGCAGTATGTTCTTCCTCTACGTCGATCGCGGCATTGCCAAGGTCGCGCAGATGTCACTGGATGGCAGGATGACTCCGGTGGCGGAGCAGCTCGCCGACGGTACATTCGTGGATCTGCCCTATTCCGGCGGCCAGTTCAGCGTTGCGGCCAACAACGCCGTGGCCTATACGGGCGCGGGCGATGTCAGGCCGCCGGAACTGTTCGTGACCCACGAAGGCAAGGTGCGCCAGATCACCCATCTCAACGAGGGCCTGTTGAGTCACCTGCAGCTGGCGCAGATACGCGAGTTGCCAGTCACCTCAGCGTTCGACAAGCGGGCCATCGGCGCGTGGGAGCTGCTGCCCCCGCATTACGCGCAAGGCAGGAAGTATCCGTTGATTCTGGAGATCCACGGCGGTCCTTACCTGTCTTACGGCCCGGTGTTCGGGCTGGAGCATCAGCTCCTGGCAGCCGCCGGCTACATCGTGGTGTATGCCAATCCGCGCGGTTCGACGTCCTATGGCGAAGCCTTCGCCAATCTCATCCACAACGACTATCCGAGTCACGACTACGACGATCTGATGAGCGCGGTCGATGCGGCGATCGCGCGTGGCGACGTGGACGCGAACAACCTGTTCGTGACGGGCCAGTCGGGTGGAGGCGTGCTGTCGTCCTGGACGGTGGGTATGACACACCGGTTCCGCGCCGCAGCGGTGCGCGCGCCCGTCATCAACTGGACGAGCTGGATGCTGACCTCGGACATGTATTCGTACGCGGCCCGGTACTGGTTCGACAAGTTCCCCTGGGAAGACCAGCAGAGCTATTGGAGTCATTCCTCGCTGTCTCACGTGGGCAACGTGACCACACCCACCGTCGTACTCGTGGGGGATCAGGATCTGCGCACCACGGTGGGTGAAGCGGAGCAGTTCTACCAGGCACTGCAGCTGCGCAATGTGCCTTCCGCGCTCGTGAAGTTTCCGGGCGCTTCACATATCGTGTTCAGGCCTTCGCAGACCGCCCAGCAGATGAACGCCATCCTGGCCTGGTTTGCGCGCTACCGGACCGATGGCGCCCAGGCGAGTCCCTGAGCTGGAAGGGGCGGGACGAGGTCTCAGCCGCGCAGACACGGCTGGTTCGCCATCCACCGCGCCGGCGCGGTAATCTGCCGGCATGATGAACATACTCGTGACCGGGGCCTCCGGCGGCATCGGCTCCGCCATCTGCAAAACGCTGGCCGCGCGCGGCGTCACGCTCGCCCTGCATTATTCATCCGACCGGGTCGCCGCCGAGGCGACCCGGCAGGCCATCGGTGCGGGTCGCCACTACATTGTGCAGGGTGATCTGGCCGATCCTTCGGCCATCGAACGACTCTGGCGCGACGCGTCCGCTCCGGGTCGAATCGATGCTGTCATCAACAACGCCGGCATCTTTCCGGACCACCCACCGCTGAAAACCAACTTCAACGACTGGGTAGATGCGTGGGACCGTACTCTCGGCGTCAACCTGCTCGGCCCCGCGCACTTGTCCTACCTCGCCGCGCGCGCCATGGTGGAGCAGGGTGGCGGGCGGATCGTCAACATCTCCTCCCGTGCCGCTCATCGGGGCGAACTGACGGCACCTGCCTATGCCGCCAGCAAGGCTGGCCTGAACGCGTTCAGCCAGTCACTCGCCAAGGTACTCGCCGGCAAGGGCGTCTACTCGTTTGTCGTGGCCCCGGGTTGGGTCGCCACGGAGCGGGTCGCACTGTCGGTACAGGACCCTGCGGTCCTCGCCGATCAGCCACTGGGGCGCGTGGCGACTCCGGAGGAAATCGCGCAGGTCGTGACGTTCTGCGCGCTGGATGCCCCCGCGAGCCTCACTGGCGCCGTACTCGACGTCAACGGCGCTTCCTATCTGCGCTGAGGTCGGGCGAAGTACCCGTGGACAAACCGTCGCAAGCCGGACTTCGCACGGCGTATCAGCAGGCCCTGCTGTCCCTGCGACTGGGGCGCGCCGAAACCGCGGAGAAACAGCTGCGCTCCATCCAGGAAGCGGCCCCGGGCGAAGTGAACAGCCTGCGTCTCCTCGGACTGGCGCTGCTGGCGCAACGCAAGCTCGGACCCTCCATTGAAACTCTCGAACGCACGGTAGCCTTGGCGCCGCGTTTCTTTCTCGCGCAGGTCGATCTGGCGCGCGCCTATCGCCAGGACGGTCGTCTGGAGACGGCGCGCGAGAGACTGCGCACTGTGATCAAGGATGCGCCCGCGCTCGATGTCGCCTGGCTCGCCTACGGGGACGTGCTGTTCGATCTGCAGAAATTTGCGGACGCGAGATATGCCTTCGAACAGGCGAGATTGCTGGATCCGCATCGCGCCCGGATCGATGCCGCCACCGAGGCGCTCGTCGCCGGCAACTCCCGGACCGCCGAGGACATCTTCCGGGACATCCTCAAAGCCGACGCCACGCATGTCGGAGCCCTGTGTGGCCTCGCCGCGCTCGCGCTTGGCGCGGGCAACACTCAGGATTCGGAGCGATTGCTGCGGCATGCGCTCAACCAGACAGCGCACGCGCCGCTGGCGCGACGCGGTCTCGTACACACACTGCTGGCGGCAGGCCGGTTGCCCGAGGCGGAGGCCGAAGCCCGATCGTTGCTGCAGGTCGAGCCCGAAAACCCGCAGAACTGGGTAGCGCTCGGCACCGTGTGCGTGCGCATGTTGCGCCAGGAAGAGGCGCTCGCGGCCTACGAGGAAGCCGCCCGATTGAACCCGTCGCAGCCGAAGCTGCGGCTGTCCATCGGGCACATCCACAAGACCCTCGGGCGGCGCGAGCAGAGCGAACAGGCGTATCACGATTGCCTGCGCCTCGATCCTGCCTGCGGCGAGGCCTGGTGGAGCCTGGCCGATCTCAAGACGTACACGTTCAGCGATGCCCAGATGGAGGCAATGCAGCAGCAGCTGATCCCGGACTCCGCGGATACCAACAACCAGGC
>DATKLO010000191.1:0-16512 GCA_035542375.1 Steroidobacteraceae bacterium
GAGTTCAACCAGGCGCCGCTGCTCGACGTTCAGACTCAGTTTCGGCAGCAGATGCTTCACCGAACCGTAGGTGTGCAGAGCCAGATCGAGAACCTGCGTGAATCGGGCGGCATCCGTGCTCGAGCGCGCGGCCACCAGCTCCCGCAGGGCGGAGTCGACATTGGCTACGAGGAGGACCACTTCGGATTCGGAATCACCGGGCGACCGGCTGTGGAGACTTCCCATGGCGCAATGCTGCCGCGCTCGGGCAGGATCAGGAATGAGCAATTCTACTTATGCAAGTCCGTGACGCCCCTGGATTTCACTTATCCCCGCAGCGGAAATTGCTCATTGTGAAGCTGCGCAGGCGCCGCGACACTCGTGTCTTTGGATATATACGCAGCCTGGCTGCCGGAGTTCGCTGATGCACGCCGGAAATCTCTGCTCCCGCGAAGTCGTGACCATCGGACCGGGTGAGACTCTCATACAGGCCGCGCATCTGATGCGCCAGCACCATGTCGGCCTGCTGGTCGTTGCGCAAGAGGGCGAGAGGGATGATGGTCTGCGCGTTGCGGGAGTACTGACGGACCGTGACATCGTGACTGCCGTGATCGCTCGGGCAGCGGATATCGGCTCGCTGCGCGTAGCGGATGTCATGACCAGGAATCCCCTCCTGGTCGCCGAGGCGAGTTCGCTCGATTCCGTGCTCTATCAGATGCGCGAAGCCGGCGTTCGGAGAGTCCCGGTGGTCGGCCTCAGGAACGAGCTGGTTGGGATTCTGTCGCTCGACGATGTCCTGGACGAGATGGCTCGAATGCTCGCCGATGTCGCAGGAGCGATCCGCAAGGGCCGCAGGCTCGAGCACACGGCGCGGCCCGATAGCCCGTAACCACTTGTAACGGCAAGCACGGTCGATGGCGGTCGATGGCGCAGGCCCATATCAACTGCCTGAAGGGCACAGAACTGCGGCGCCTGTCAGCCTGCCGCGGCGCAGGCAGTCGAGCGCCTCATTGGCGCGACTCAGTTCGAACAGCTGAACCCGCGGCCGCAGAGCCAGCCGCGCGGCGAGATCCATGAACAACCGGCCGTCCTCGCGTGTCAGGTTTGCGACCGAGCGGATCGACCTTTCTCCCCACAGGTAGCTGTAGGGAAAGCCGGGTACGTCACTCATGTGGATTCCGGCGCACACCACCTGCCCTCCCTTGCGCACCGTGGACAGCGCGCGGGGCACGAGTCCGCCGTCCGGGGCAAAAAGAATGGCGCAATCGAGTTCGTGCGGTGGCGCCTCGTCCGAGCCTCCGGCCCAGTCGACCCCGAGATCGCGGGCAAATTTCCGGGCGGTCTCATCACCCGGTCGGGTGAAGGCGAACACCTCGCGACCTTCCGCCTTGGCGATTTGTGCAAGCAGATGGGCGGCGGCGCCGAAGCCGTACAGGCCGAGCCTGGCTGCGGTACCCGCCATGCGATAGGCCCGATAACCGATGAGTCCCGCGCACAACAGGGGCGCAGCCTCGCCGTCTTCGTATCGGTCCGGGATCCGCAGGCAAAAACGGGCGTCGGCCAGGATATAGCGTGCGTAACCACCATTCAGGGTGTACCCGGTGAACTGCGCGTGGTCACAAAGGTTCTCCCGGCCTTCGAGGCAGTAGGAGCAGGCTCCGCATGTATGAGCCAGCCAGGGTACACCGAGCCGGTCCCCGGGACGAACATCGGCAACCGCGCTGCCTGCCTGAATCACTCTTCCGACGACCTCGTGCCCCGGAGTGATGGGATAGGGGATGTCGGGAAGATCTCCGTCAACCAGATGCAGGTCGGTGCGGCACACGCCGCACGCCAGGACCTCCAGCAACACGTCCTGCTCACCCGGGACTGGGGCAGGCCCGGATTCGGCAGCCAGCGGCGCTCCTGCCCGTGCCAGTCGCATGGCTGTCTGCTTCAGGCCATGCAATGCATCCGTCGGGATCATCGTAACGGAATGGCGCGCGATCGCCGGCCCACGCTGCAGGTGAAATCACGCGGTTTCACCACCAACACGTCGCACGTCAGGGCATCCAGCACACGCTCCGCCGTGGCGCCGATGAACAGCCGCCGCAGTCCCGAACGCGACACGGCGCCCAGGATGACCAGGCTGGCCCGCAGCGATTTCGCCAGAGCGCACAGCTCACCTGCCACCGGTCCCATCTGGACGTGACAAGCCGCTGCCGGCACACCGGCACGGGCGGCCAGCTTCAGGACAGTGTGGCCGACGAGATCCGTGTATGCGGCCTGTGCTTCGGGTGGCAGGTCAAAAGCCACCACAGGACCGGCTGGACCCGGCGCCATCTCGATGAGCGGGACGTAGGCGTGGAAAACGTGCAGTGACGCCGACATGCGGTGGGCGATCGCGCCGCCCTGCACCAAGAGCTTCGTGTCGAGGTCCGAGGGCTTGGCGTGCGCGTGGAACGGATCCACCGCGACGAGCATCGTGGATCCGGAGTACGGTCGCGCGGATTTCACCAGCAGCAGTAGGGAAGGGCACTCGCGAATCAACTCCCAATCGGATCCCGTCGGGACAAGGCGCCCGAACGGACCCCGCGTTCCGGTGCCTGCGATGACCAGATGCGCGTCCGTGTGCAGCGCACGTCGCACGATCGCCTCATGGGGCGGAAAGTCGCTGTTGACATGCACGGTGACTGCCACCCCGCGCAGTGCTGAAAGCCTGGAGAACTGCTTCAGCCGGCGAGTTCCGCGTTCGATCTGAGCCTGAGCGTGGGAGCGCAGATGATCGGCCCGGTCGCGAGCCAGTACGTGGCCGCGCAACGCTATCTCAGCGGCATGGAAAAGTTCGATGCGGGCATTGAAGGCGCGGGCCAGCTCGGCGGCCTTGCGCAGCTCATGTCGCGGAGCACGGTCGAGATCGCGGATCGCGACCAGGATGCGCCGAATGTCGCGTCTGGTTGCCATTCACCAAGGCTGACGGGCCCGATCCGCAGGCGCATCGTGTTAATTGCGTATTGCCCGGCGCGTCGGGACTGCGGAAACTTACTCTGATACGTGTATCGTGGAGATGAAATCGTGTCGGTGAAGGTCGTGATCGCTGTCGTTGCGGGCATATGCCTTCTGCTCGCTCCGTATATGGTGGGGGCTATGGCAACCGATCAGGAGGAACTCGCACAGGCACTGCGCGCGGTTCCAGACCCGGTGCGCGGCGCCGAACTGTTCCGCAACTGCGCAGTCTGTCATGGCCCCTCTGGCGGCGGTACGCTCGATGGAGGGGTCCCACGGATCGGCGGCCAGCACATGTCAGTGCTGGCCAAGGAACTCGTAGATTACCGACACGATCGCCGGTGGGACATTCGCATGGAGCACTTCGCCGACAATCACCACTTGCCGGATCCACAAGCGATTGCCGACGTGGCGAGCTATGCCAGCCACCTGTCCGTGTCGGTGCAAGCCGGCGTGGGCGATGGTGAGCTGCTGCAGCGGGGGACGGAAATCTACGCGCGGCGTTGCAGTTCTTGCCACGGCACGTCTGCGGGCGGCGATGCGACCCGGATGATTCCCCGGATTGCGGGACAACACTACGGTTATCTGCTGCGTCAGATCTACGATGCCGTGGATGGGCGCCGCCCCAATTTCTCGCGGTCCCATGTGCGGCTATTCGCGCGTCTGGAACGCGCGGACATCGTCGGTCTTTCCGATTACCTGTCGCGGCTGTCGCCGCCTTTGCCGCCGGCTACGGCTGAGGTGGCTCAGGTTCCCTCAGATCCATGACCATGCGGACGAGCTGGGCGAGTGAGCCGGCGTGCATCTTTTCCATGACACGTCCCCGGTGAATCTCCACTGTACGCTGGCTGACCCCCAGATCGGCGGCGACCACCTTGTTCGACTTGCCTTCGGCCACCAGATCCAGCACTTCCTTCTCGCGGGGCGTCAGTGAGTCGAGGCGGCGACGCAGTTCGCTGCGCCCGCGCAATTCGGCGCGATTGGCACTGTCCCTGGCGAGAGCTCTCTGGATGCGATCGAGCAGATCCTGGTCGCGGAAGGGCTTCTGAAGGAAATCGAATGCTCCGTGGCGCATTGCATCCACCGCCATGGGCACATCGCCATGCCCGGTGATGAAAATCACAGGAATCATGGCGCCACGCAGATTCAATTGCTGCTGGAGCTCGATCCCGCTCATTCCGGGCATGCGCACGTCCAGGATCAGGCATCCGGGCTGGTGCGGGTTGTAGACGGAGAGGAATTCCTGGGCCGTGGGCAGGGCGGTCGCGGCCAGGCCGACAGACTTGAGCAGCAACCGGAGCGAGCTGCGCACGGCATCGTCGTCGTCCAGGACGAATACGATGGGGCTACGTTCTTTCATGATCCATCAGTCCCGCATGGCCGGCAAACTCACGATGAAGCAGGTGCCCCGGGGAACCGCTGGGCGGTAATCCAGCGTGCCACCGTGCGTGCCGACGATGGTGCGACTCATCGGCAGACCCAATCCCGTTCCCGTCGCCTTCGTTGAGCAGAATGGCTCGAAGAGCCTGTCGAGCACACGCGGATCGACACCTGGACCATTATCCCTCACGGAGACCTCCACGTCGCCGCTCTCTGTGCGCTGCGTCGCGATGACGACCTGCGCGGCGTCCAATTGCGCGAGGGAAAAGGCTTCCAGCGCGTTACGCACCAGATTGAGAACCACCTGTTGGATCTGCGCGCGGTCCACGAGCACCGGCGGAAGGTCTGGCGCCAGCTCACGGCGGTATTCGACGCCATGGGCCCGCGCGTCGCTGCGGATGAGATCGGTCAGCTCCTCGATCACGCTGTTGAGATCTGTCGGCAACGGTTTCGATTCCCCGGTCCGTGCCAACGCCCGCATCTTCTTGATGATGTCGCCTGCACGAACCGCCTGGTCCGCGATCTCCGCAAGTGCCGCCTGAACTTCATCGATCTCCGGCTGCGCGGCATCCAGCAGGCGTCTGCAGGCCTGGGCATAGGTCGCCATGGCTGCGAGGGGTTGGTTCAGTTCGTGAGCGATCCCCGACGCCATCTCGCCGATCGTGGCCAGTCGTGAAACGTGCATCAATCGGTCCTGCAGTCGACGCGCATCGATCTCGGCTTGCCGATTCGCGCTGATGTCGCGAAGGAATCCTACGAACCGAGGCGGGTCGGAGCCGGTCGCGCCGACCGACAGGAATACGGGGAACTCATGGCCGTTGCGGCGTCTTCCCCGCACTTCCCGCCCCGTACCGATGACATGCGGAATCCGCGTGGCGATGTACCGCCGCAGATGCGCGTCATGGGTCTCGCGGTCTTCGTCGTTCATGAGCAGTCCGACGCTCTGGCCGATTACCTCCGCCGCCGGATAGCCGAACAGTCGTTCCGCCGAATGGTTGAAGCTCTGGATCACCCCAGCATGGTCGATTACGACGATGGCATCGACGGCTGCATCCAGCAGCGCCTGAAACTCTTGCGCGGATGCGTTCTGGAACACTGGCACTGCTTCACGAGTCCATACAGGACGCTATTGTCGAACCTGGCGCGACGGCGATCTGTAAGTACATTCCACATCCACCTAGGCACTGACGCGGATTCTGCCACCGTTGCCGCACTGACAGCATCCCTGTGCCGAAGCTTGCGGAGCAGGACATGGATAAGCTGGGTTCCATACTGGTGCTGTGCAGCCGGACCGCGGTTGATCGTCCGTTGCTGGAAAAGGCCGTATTCCTCGCGCGCAGCGCCCAGGCTGAAATCCACCTGTTCTCGTGCGATGCGGCCCTCGCCCGGACGCTGAGCCATGCTTATCCGACCGAAGTGGCCGAAAGGGCCTGCGAAATCAGTCTGACGGAGCATCTCGCCTACCTCCGGAAGCTGCGCCAGTCGGTCTCCGCTCCAGATCTGCAGATCAGCGTGGACGCAGCCTGCCGCTATCCCCTTTATGATGGCGTGGCCGCCAAATTGGCCGAGACCCCGGTTGATCTGATCATGAAGTCACCCTCGGGCTCTCACCCCTTGCGCCGCTTGACATTCGATGCCAACGACTGGCAACTCCTGCGTCAGTCGCCGGTGTCGCTGATGCTGGTAAGCGGGCGCCCCTGGCGAGCGGTGCCGCAATTCGCGGCCATGGTCGATATTTCCGCCGATCCGACCCTGCGGATGGCCGATACGGTCCTCCACACATCCGACTACCTCTCGCTGGCTTGTCGCGGGGAACTGGATGTGATCTACAGCGAGACCAGCAGCGACACCGGGACGAGATCCGCGCATGCGGGTGACCTCCAGCGACTGTCACGGGAGCACCACATTCAGCCCGGTCACCTTCACCTGCTCGATGGCGCACCCGAGCAGACGCTGCCTGCCTTTGCGGCGCACCGCCAGTACGATGCGATCATTCTGGGCGGCTTGACCCACAAGGCTGGACTGGCCGCGCTGGCCGGAACACTGACCAGCAGGCTCGTGGAGGTTCTGCAGACCGACTTCATCCTGGTGAAGGGCGACCTTCGGCAATCAGGCCGGGAGGGGAGCAGTCTCAGACCGGCGCCACTGCCGCTGCGGCACCGCTCTGAGGAGGGCGAGTACCCTTGATGCGCGCTAGTCTTTCAACACTCATACGCTGCGCTGCGGCTCTTCGGGAGCAATGATGGAAACAACCGGGGCAGACATGCCCATCCCCGTTCGGATCTCCGCGCGGCACGTGCATCTGTGCCAGCGGACCATCAATGCGCTGTTCGGCAGGGATCATCACCTGCACCCCGAGAGACCTCTCGGGCAGCCCGGACAGTTCGCCTGCGAGGAGACCGTGGCGCTGGTTGGTCCTCAGGGCCGGCTCGGACACGTGAAGGTGCTGGGACCGCCGCGATCCGAGGATCAGGTCGAGATTTCGCGCACCGATGCGATCGCGCTTGGACTCGATGCACCCGTGAGGTTGTCCGGGGACGCAGGCGACACGCCCGGAATCCTGCTCGAAGGTCCCGCCGGGCGAATCTATCTCGATCGCGGCGTGCTGCGCGCGCTGCGCCACATCCACATGAGCCCCGCCGATGCCGAGCGGCTCGGAGTTCGTGACCACCAGGTCGTGCAAGTGGCCATCAGGGACGGCAGCAGGCGCACGATCTTCGACGACGTGGTGGTACGCGTCGCCGAGAACTTCCGGCTCGAGTGCCATCTGGACAGCGATGAGGGGAACGCCGCCGGAATCGACGAGGGCGGCGTGTGCTGGCTGGTTCGGCGCAGCACCTGACCGCGGTCGCGTCGGTCATTTATCCTCATACGCACCAGTACGGATGCGGATGCCCTCGGGGCTGCTCATACTGATTCGGCGGAGGCCACCAAGGAACAGCCTGATGAAGACTGCCGCTTACCATCGACACGTGGCCATCGCGCTGGCAAAGGCTGCGGTCCAGCTGCTGGACACGATCGCCAAGGGGCTCATGTGTTCCCAACCGTGAATGAGGGCGGTTCGATCCTCGTTGTCGCGGAACGCGGCCCTGGGGATTCCGCGCTGCTCGTCAAGGCTTTGCAGCTTGCACGGTCATTCGGAGCCGGTCTCGAGCTCTTCCTTTGCGATGCGGAGCGTGCCTACGCCCTGCGACAGGCGTACCAGCAAGAAGGCGTCGAGAATGTGAGAAAGGCTTGCATCGCGGAAGCGCTCGAATACCTCTCCCGCCTCAAGGGTTCCGCACACGCGATGAACGTTCCGATCTCGATCGATGCGGCCTGCGAAAGTCCGCTGTGCGAGGCAATAGTCCGCAAGGCGCGCACGTGTGAGCCGCTGCTCGTAGTCAAATCCGGTGGCGGTTCCGATGCGACTGGCAGCAGGATGCTTGATTTCAATGACTGGCATCTGATGAGGGCCTGTCCGGCGACACTGCTGCTGACGCGCGGCAGGACATGGCGCCCCATTCCGCGTGTGGCCGCGGCGGTGGACGTGTCCGAGCAGGAGACCGTAGGTCTCGCGAGACTGATAGTCCAAACCGCCAGCGCACTGGCGCATGCGTACGACACGGACGTGGAACTCCTGTATGTCGAGCGTGAAAGCCCCGATTCGGCAGGAAGCCAGCGTCGCAAGCTCGCTCTCGAGGCGTTGGCCCATGATTCACACCTGCGTGACGAGCAGGTGCACCTGATCCCTGGAGAGCCAGAGCAGGAGCTTGGGACCCTGGCGGCGAGCGAGGACTACGACATCCTGGTTGTGGGAACGCTGACTCACCGGGATGCGCTGGCGCCACTGGTTGGAACCCTCACGGCGAAGCTAGTGGATCTGCTCGATTGCGACTTCATGCTCGTCAAGTTTGGAGCGCGGGATCTGCCTCAGCCCGCGAGCCCGGGTCGCTGAAGCCGGGCCCGCCGAGACAACGTCACGAGCCCGCATGTCCCCCATCCGGGATCCGGGTGCGCTGATAGGTATCTTCCGAAGTCGATTGCGTAGTGCTGCGATGTGCAGAAGTGATCGAACCGGTCACGATACATGCAGCATCAGGGCTCGGGGGATTGCCATGCACAGGCTGATCTCGATATTGGTGGTCGCAGGCGGCAATCGCGCCGATCGGGCTCTGCTGGAGAAGGCGGTCATGCTCGCCCGGCGAATCGGGGCACAGATCCATCTTTTTTCGTGTGACGCGCAGCTGGCGCACTCTTTGCGGCATTCGTGCGATCCGGGGGAAGCCGAGCAGGCCTGGAACGCAGGGGTCACTGACAGGCAGGCGTATCTGGAGTCCTTGCGTGCCGGCGCACGGCCGAGCGGCATTCACATTGCCGTGGAAGCAACTTGCGACGGCCCGCTGTGCGATGTCATCAACAGGAAAGCCCTGGAGTGCAATGCCGACCTGGTCATGAAGAGTCCTTCCGGCGCACATCCATTGCGCGGTCTGGCTTTTGACACGAATGACTGGCAGCTGATGCGCACCTGTCCGGTGGCGCTGATGCTGGTTCGAGAGCGCATGTGGCACCAGCCGCCGCGGTTTGCTGCCCTGGTGGACATGGGCGACTCCGCAGGCGAGCGAGTCGCCGAGACGATAGTGCACACCTCCAGATATCTTGCCCTGGGCTGCAAAGCATCACTGGATCTGATTTTCAGCGATCCAGCCGAGGACCAGGCAATTCGGCGGCGACATGCGCGGGCACTGGCGAGCCTGGCCAGCGAGCATCATCTCGGCGAGGCCCGGACGCATGTCGTTGCGGGGGACCCGCATGTGACGCTGGCCGAGCTCATCGCGCCACGTGACTATGATGTCATCCTGCTGGGGGCATTGACTCATCGGCGAGGTTTCGCCGCTCTCGTGGGCACACTGACCAATCAGCTGGTGGAGAAGCTCGGGTGCGACTTCGTGCTGGTCAAGCGCAAGCTACCGGAGCAGGTCTCCCGGGGTTTGTCGGGGTCAGAATCGCGGGATGCCTCAGCTCAGGACGCCGAGGCCGCGCTCATGAAGGTGGGTGCGAAGCGTCGTCGAAGAGGCGGTCACGCCACGGTTCTGTGGCAGTCACTCTTCGGTGATTGAGTGCATCGCGCACACAAGGTTGGTCAACATTGCGCCGTATCGCGCAGCAGTGCGTTACTGAGTTTCAGGAGTTCTTCGGCGTGGACCGGTTTGCTGGCAATACGCGTCGTGCTGTCCAGCGACAGCGAGCGCATTGCCGTGGAGGTATCACCGGTGAGCAGCACGGTCTTGACGGGCTTGCCCAGGATTTCCCGCAAGGCCGATATGACTTGCATGCCGGTCTCCCCTTTTCCCAGATGGAAGTCGGTCACCAGCAGATCCACTGAGGGGTCCGCCCGGACCGCTGCGACGGCTTCACTGAGGCTCGAGACGGCCGTGACGCGATACCCTTCGACCTTGAACAGCATGCGAGTTGCATTGAGGACTGCCCGATCGTCGTCCAGGAGGAGCACATGGACCTGGCTGCTCTGTCGGGCGGGAGCGGCTGGCTGATTGCCCGCAACCGTCTGTTGCGATCTGGCAGCGGCAGAGCTCCCCGGCAGCGTCAGTGCGAACACGGAGCCTTTGCCGATTTCCGAGTGTACATCGAGTCGCAGTTTCAGCAGCTTGACCAGACGCTGCACGATGCTGAGTCCCAGACCGTATCCATCTCTCGTGCTGTTGGCGGGCACACCCACCTGATAGAACTCGTCGTAAATGAAGGGGAGGGCATCCTCCGCAATGCCGATGCCCGTATCCATGACTTCCAGCCGGATCGAGCCCGTCTGTTCGGGCAGGCTGCGCAGCCGCACGTAACCCTTGGGAGTGTACTTGATCGCATTCGAGACGAGATTACGTAGAATCTGCTCGATGAGCGAGGGATCGCTGTGCGCGCTGCAGCAACTGGGCTCGATTTGCAGTTCGAGCCCCTTTCGGGCAGCGATGCCGGTGAACTCGTGGCGCAGCTCTTCGAAGATGCCGGCCACGCTGAAATCCGTCACTTCCGGGTTGATCGCCCCGGATTCGAGTTTGCTGATATCCAGCAAGGCATTCAGGAGCCGGGTCATGGCACCGATCGCAAGATCCTGCTGCGACAGCGCTTCGAGGGCCTCGGGATCTGACACGAGCCGGCGCAGACTGCCATTGAGCAGGGCGAGGCTCTGCAGCGGCTGCCGCAGATCATGGCTGGCGGTTGCCAGAAAACGGCTCTTGCCCTGATTGGCGCGCTCGGCGAATTCGCGGGATTCATCCGCTGCGGCGCGTGCCCGTTCCGCGGCTTGCCTTGCCGCGATGAGCTCGGCTTTGGCCCGGGTGCGTTCGGTGCAGTCGCGGATGGCGGCCACGACCAGCACGCTATCGCCATCTTCGATCGGACTCAGGCTGATTTCGACTGGGAACTCGCTGCCGTCCTTGCGCCTTGCAAACAGATCGAGTCCGACCCCCATCGGCCGCACGCGGAAGTTGTGCATGTAACTTTGTCGATGACCGACATGGAGCTCGCGAAAGCGATCGGGCATCAACGCCTCGATGCTCCAACCGATGATCTCGTCATGCTCGTGTCCAAAGAGTGCCGAGACCTGGCGGTTGGCAAAGCGAATGATCCCGCCAGAATCGATGATAATGATGGCGTCCGGGGCAGCATCAAGAGCGCTGCGGGCCAGTTCGGGCGGGGTCGAACGCATGGGTGCGGCTTGCGGAGAGCCCCGTTTGCTGATGATGCGCCGAAACGGTCAATCATAGTACAAGGCAGGAATTGCCGGGACAAGACAGCGCCACGTGTTCCATAGGAGTGTCGCCGAATGATGGACCTCCCAATCCTGTCGGGCGATCTTTGGGGGCAATGGGGCGGCGCCTTCACGTCGGCGCCCCGTGCTTCAGTTGCGCACCGCAAGCTCGTTCTTGACGTCGGTCACGCCCCGAGCGGACCAGATGCCGGTTTGCATGAGAGTCTCGGTCTCTGAGCTGCCGATACGAGGCGGCAGCCCGGAACAGATCAGGAGTTGGAGGCGGACGATGAGTGCAGACCTTACGTCCCGGGTGACCGCGGACCCGATTGTCGATGGCGAAACGCTCTGGCTTCCCGTGCCGCGCAAGACTGGCGGGATGCCCCTGTTTGAAGCGCTCGGCAGGCGGCATTCCACTCGCGAATACTCGCAGCAGGCGCTCGGGGAGCAGCTGCTGTCGGACCTTCTGTGGGCTGCTTTCGGCGTCAATCGCCCTGATGGCGATCGGACTGCGCCGTACTGGCGACATGTCATGGTCATCGATGTGTATGTGATCAGAGCCGACGGTGCCTGGCTGTACGAGCCTCAGGCGCATGTCCTGCAGAGGCGTTTGCCCGATGATATCCGTGCGCAGACCGGTCTCCAGGAGTTCGTCGCGAGGGCTCCGCTGAATCTCGTTTATGTCGCTCACGGCGAGCGCATGCACGACCTTACGGCGGAACAGCGTCGTCTGTACGCCTCGGTGGATGCGGCCTTCATCGGTCAGAATGTCTATTTGTTCTGCGCCTCGGAGGGACTTGGCTCGGTATTTCGGGGCGCCGTTGACTATCCGAAGCTCGATGGTCTGCTCAAGCTGCCGGAAGGGCAGTTCGTGACGTTCGCGCAGACAGTCGGCTATGCAAAGTGTTGACTGGCGCGCAGTCGAGGGGTGACCATTCCAGACGTGGGTCCCGTCAGCGCGTGAGGACCTGGCCGCGGAGGCTGAGAATGTACTGCGCGACGGCCTGCGCTTGCTCCTGCGTCAATTGCGGATTGGGCATGGTCATGGGCAGCTTCCGGCCATCCCAGTGAGTCCTGGCAATGAACCGCTGGAGGGTCTGGCGGGATACCTGCGGCGTGTTGGCGATATCGAAAAAACTCGGAGTGGGCCAGTTCAGTATCGGTGGAAACTCCTGATCCCGTGCCACGACATGGCAGGCCGAACAGGCCAGACGGGCGATGTGCTCACCATATGCGCGACCCGCGCCGGGGCTGCCGGCCCCGCTAGTCGAGCCCAGAGAGATGCCGAGCAGAATGACCGCCACGGCGCCCGTGGAGGAGAACCTGGCTGGTAGCACGGGAATGCTCCTGTGATCACCCCCTGGCGGGGCGGGTTTCACATGGCAGGCAACTGCGGTGTCATGAGAAACCGGACACCGCGACTTGCCGCCTGAATGCGCGGCGCGATGCCCCGAGGTTTGACGATCAGCAGGTCGCACGGCAGCGAATCCAGCAGCGCCTCGGCCGTGTTGCCGAAGATGAAACGCTTCAGCCCGGAGCGCGAGATGGCACCCATGACCACCATGTCACTGCCGATTGAGCGGGCGGTCTGTTCGATGGCATCGATGGGATGGCGCCCTACCAGATGGCGGCGGGCGGCGGGCACGTCGAATGCTCGCAGCTCGCGCGCCAGCATCCGCTGTGCGGTTCGCTTGCGCTGCGTAATGACCGCCTGCACTGTCCGGCTCGACAGCAGATGACCATCGCCCGCATCGGCGGGAAAGGGTGCAAATGCATGCACGGCGTGCAGCGGACCACGCAATGCCCGGGCGACGGTACTGGCGAGATCGAGGATCTGCTTGTCCAGCAGCGCCGGCTTGGCCAGCGCGTGCGCCGGATCCACCGCGGCCAGCACGGCCGGCCGATCATAGGGCCGCGGTTTCTTGACCAGCAGAACCGGCACTGGACTGATGCGCAGCAACTCCCAGTCCGTCAGCTGCAACATGCCGGGCAGGATGTGTCGGCCCGCATGGCGCTCGGCCACGATCAGGTCCGCGCGCTGCCGGTTGGCACACCGGACGATGGCCTCGTAAATCGGGAAATCCCAGGTTACCGAGGCACGCACGCGCAGGCCCGTCTTGCGCAGCCTGGCGGCGATCGATTCCATCCGGCGCAACCGTCGGGCACGCATGGCATGCTCCGTATCCGGCAGCCGCTCATCGGCAGAGTAAGGATCCACGTAAAGCGGAGTCGCGATCCCATGGAAGAGCTCCAGGTCCGCATCGAGAGCGCGGGCGAGCTGCGCGCCCTTGGCCAGCGCGGGCGAGGACCTGGCGTCCGGATCTTTCACAGCAACGAGGATTCGGCGTATGGCAGCCATGGCATCTCTCCAGGTTTCCGATGCAGCTGCATGCTGCGGCCATTGCCGTGCCGGAGGGCATAGGGGAAATTACCTAGAAGAGTTCGTCTTGTACGGGTTAGGCGCCCAACTCACCGATCGCATACTGGCGCAATGGAGGTCCCAGTCGGCCTCGAAGAGAGCATACGTGACCAACACGAACGCAGATGAAGAGCTCCAACGGCAGATTGCGGAAGCCTTCCAGCGGCATCCCGACCTGGACGCGAGGGATATCCTGATCAAGGTCAAGGGCGACGTGGTGGAGTTGGGGGGGTACGTCCGGAACTTCACCGAGAAGCGTCTGGCGGAGAAGATAGTCCGGGACATACACGGCGTCGTCGTGATCGCGGAGGATCTTGTGTTGAAAGCCCCCGATTGCGACACAGGCACTGACCCCGAGATCGCCCGGGGCGTGGCGGCGATGCTGCATGCGCCGGACTGCGCCGAGGTCCAGGCAGTAGTTCACGACAGGATCGTGATCCTGTCGGGGCGGATAGGATCCGCCGAATCCCGCACGGCTCTGGAGCGTCGGGTACGAGGCGTTACGGGCGTACGCGCAGTCGATAGTCGGGTGCAGGTTACTGACCGCGAATGCCATTCGCGTGGCGGATAGACAACGTGCCTCCGGGGCCGACCGGTTGCCGCCATTGCTGGTGGCGCTGGCACTGGCGCCTCCCGATCAGGTGCTGCGGGAGCTGAAGACGTCCCTCCGGGGGTTGAGCCCGGTCGAAGTGGCGGCCCGCCGCAAGCAGTACGGCATCAATGCCGTCGCGCACCAGCAGCGCCTCTCGCTGCTGCGACAGATACTGACGCGCCTTCGCGATCCTCTGAATGTCCTGCTGCTGAGCCTGGCCACGCTGTCGATCGTGACCGGCGATCGTGAAGCCCCCACGATGATCCTCGTGATGGTGATCCTGAGTCTGTCCCTGTCGCTGCTGCAGGAACGGCGCTCGGGCCGGGCAGCGGAAGCTTTGCGCGCGATGGTCCACACCACGGCTACGGTCGTGCGCGAATCGCCGCCGTCCGATCCGCTGGGCGCCGCTGATCCGGCGCGGCCGGCCGATCTTCCCCGCGAGATCGCGCTGCGTGAGCTGGTTCCGGGCGACATCGTCAAGTTGAGCGCAGGGGACCTGATACCGGCCGACCTGCGTCTGCTGACGGCGAAGGATCTGTTCATCAATCAGTCCACGCTGACCGGTGAGGCTCTGCCGGCCGAGAAGCACGCGCAGGTCATCGACACTGCCGCGACGGAGATCGCGGCGCTGTCCAACATCTGCTTCATGGGCACGACGGTGCTGTCCGGAACGGCCACGGCCGTTGTCGCGCTGACCGGGGAGAATGCCTACTTCGGCGGCGTCGCGGCGGCGATCGCCGGTCAACGCGCCGCGACCAGTTTCGACCGGGGCATAGCGCGCTTCGCCTGGCTGATGATCCGCTTCATCGCGGTCATGGCGCCGGTGGTGTTCCTCATCAATGGATTCACCAAGGGTGACTGGCTGCAGGCCCTGCTGTTCTCCGCCGCCGTGGCGGTTGGCCTGACGCCCGAGATGCTTCCCATGATCGTCACGGTTAATCTCGCCAAGGGCGCCATGGCCATGGCGGCACGCCGCGTGATCGTCAAGCGCCTGAATTCCATCCAGGATTTTGGCGCCATGGATGTGCTGTGCACCGACAAGACCGGCACGCTCACGCAGGACCGGGTACTGCTGGAGAAGCACGTGGATCTGCTCGGCAACGACAGCCTGCAGGTTCTCGAGTACGCCTGGCTCAACAGCCGTTATCAGTCGGGCCTGCACAACCTGCTGGACGTGGCGGTTCTGGAGCACCCGGATGTGCGCAAGCTGGCCGATCGCGCCGACAGCTACCGCAAGGTGGACGAGGTGCCGTTCGACTTCGAGCGCAGGCGCATGTCGGTCGCCGTGGAAGGGAACGGGCACAGGCTGCTCATCTGCAAGGGAGCCGTCGAGGAGGTCTATGCCGTCTGCAGTGAAGGTCTGGCGGACGGCAGTCCGTTTCCTCTGGATTCGCAACATCTGACACAGCTGCGCTCCACGGCGAATCAACTCAACTCCGATGGCTTCCGCGTCATCGCCGTGGCCATACGCAGTCTGCCTGCCGCACAGGAGAGCTGCGGCTTGCTGGATGAGCGGCAAATGACCCTCGTGGGCTACATCGCCTTCCTGGATCCACCCAAGGACAGTGCCGCGGCGGCCCTCGAGGCGCTGCGAGCGCACGGAGTCAGAGTCAAGGTGTTGACGGGTGACAATGAAGTCATCACGGGCAAGATCTGTCGCGAGGTGGGACTGCCGGTGCAGCGCATCGTGCTCGGTGCCGAGCTGGCCGGCTTCTCGCCCGCGCAGCTCGCCGCGGCGGTCGAGGAGGCGCAGGTCTTCGCGAAGCTGGCGCCGATGCAGAAGGCCCAGGTGATCAAGGCCCTGCAGGCCAACCGCCATGTGGTCGGCTTCCTGGGCGACGGCATCAACGACGGCCCGGCGCTGAAGTCGGCGGATGTGGGCATCTCGGTGGACTCGGCGGTCGATATCGCCAAGGAGTCAGCCGACATCATCCTGCTCGACAAGAGTCTGCTGGTGCTGGATCAGGGCGTACTGGAGGGACGCAAGGTCTTTGCCAACGTCATCAAGTACATCCGCATGGGAGCCAGCTCCAACTTCGGCAACATGTTCAGCGTGCTCGGCGCGAGCGCCTGGCTGCCGTTCCTGCCCATGGCGCCGATCCAGGTGCTGACCAACAACCTGCTGTATGACATCTCGCAGACCGCCATTCCCACCGATCACGTCGATCCGGAATTCCTGACTCGCCCGCGCCGCTGGCAGATCACCGACATCAGCCGCTACATGCTGTTCATCGGGCCGATCAGCTCCATCTTCGACTACGCCACGTACTTCATCATGTATTTCGTCTTCGGTGCGCGCACCCCGGCGGGTGCCTCCCTGTTCCAGACCGGCTGGTTCGTGGAGTCCGTGCTCTCCCAGACACTGATCATCCACATCCTGCGCACCCAGCGTCTGGCCTTCGTCGAGAGTCACGC
>DATKLO010000192.1:0-3412 GCA_035542375.1 Steroidobacteraceae bacterium
GTTTCATGCCACCCAGGCTGGCTCCCGCCATGGTGCTGCCGTGATAGGCGTTCTCACGGCTGATGATGATCTGCCGTGAGGGCTCGCCACGAACGTCCCAGTAACGGCGCACCATCCTCACGATGGTGTCGTTGGCCTCGGAGCCGGAGCCCGAATAGAACACGCGCTTGAACTGCGGCGGTGTCAGATCGGCCAGCAACCCCGCCAGCTCGATGGCCGGCGGATGGGCGCTCTTGAAGAAGCTGTTGTAGTAAGGCAGCTCGAGCATCTGCCGGTACGCGGCCTCCGCAAGCTCACGCCTGCCGTAGCCGACGTTGACGCACCACAGGCCGGCCATGCCGTCCAGGATGCGCTGGCCGTCCGAGTCGTAGAGGTAGACACCTTCCGCGCGCGTGATGATGCGCGCGCCATGGGCCGCGAGCTGCTTGAAATCCGTGAAGGGATGCAGGTAGTGGCGCGAATCGGCGGCCTGCCAGTCGCGCGTGCTGCGGGGCTCGATCAGGTGGGTCTGTGACATGTCTTCTCTTCTCTCTCAGCCGGCCGTCAGGTACCAGTCGTACTCCAGCGGAGTGACCTGATGGTCGAAGGATTGCAGTTCCGCGCGGCGCGTCGTGACGAACAGGCGCTGGAAGCCGGCGCCCAGGTATTCCTGGAGGAACTCACTGCGCTCGAAGGCCAGCGCGGCCTCATGCCAGTGGGTCGGCAGCAGATCCGCCGGCGCGCTCGCGCCCTGGCGATAGGGATTGCCGCTCACCGGCTTGCCGGGCTGGATCTTCTGCTCGATGCCCCGGTGGATGCCGGCCAGCACGGTCGCCGCCAGCAAATACGGATTGACGTCCGCGCCTGCCACCCGGTGTTCCACGCGCTGGTTCTCCGGTGTGTCAGCGGGAATGCGCAGGGCGACACCCCGATTGTTGAGTCCCCAGGTGGGGCCCAGCGGCACGTAACACTCCGGGCGGAAGCGCTTGAACGAATTCGCGGTCGGTGCGAACACGAGCATGGATTCGCTCATGGTCGCGGCAAGTCCCCCTATCGCATGGCGCAGCGCCTGATTCGGCTCCTTGCCGCTGGAGGCGAACAGGTTGGTGCCGTCCTCCCGCAGCAGACTCACATGGATGTGGGTACCGCTACCGGGTTCATCCGCATAGGGTTTCGCCATGAACGTGGCGCTCAGCCCGTGCTTGAGAAACACGCCTCGCACGATGCGTTTCAGGCGGATGACGTGATCGCACGCGAGACACGGGTCATCGACATGGCGCAGGTTGACTTCATACTGACCCGGGCCGCTTTCCGCCAGCATGCTGGTCGCGGGCACATTCTGGATTTCGCAGATGCGGCTGATCTCGGCGAGGATGGCCGACATCTCCTCGATGCGCGCCATCGAGTTGATCTGCTTGCCCGAGCGCCGCACCGACTTGCCCGGCGTGGCCGCCGGCTGAATACCGCCCTGGCGTGTACGGCGCGTGTCCACCACGTAGAACTCGACCTCCAGGGCGATCACCGGCCGCAACCCGATCCGGGTGAACCGGCTGACGACGCCGCCGAGCACATGGCGCGGGTCGCCAAAGAAGGGCTGGCCGTCATGATCGGCCATGCTGACCTGGATCTGCGCCACGCCTTCATCCATCCAGGGGGACGTCACCAGAGAGTCGCTGACCGGGATGCAGGAGCGATCGGCGTCGCCATCGTCGAAGCCAAGGCCGGTCGCCTCGATGGTGTTGCCCAGGGCGTCCATCGCAAAGATGGAGCCCGGCAGACGGAAGGCGCCGGCGTAGACGGAAGCGAGCGCGTCGATCTTCAGCCGCTTGCCGCGCGGCGTGGACAACAGGTCCGGAAGCAGGACGTCGATGAATTGGGTATCCGGGTGGGCTCGCGTGAAGCTTTCAATGTCTGAAACAGGTGTTGGCATGATGCATAGTGGCCGCGTTGCTGCTGCTCTTGTCACGACGGAGTCGTGTTATCTTGCCGCCGTGGGCGCGACGGTGTGCGCCCGGACGGGACGTCAGCCGGTGTGCGGCGTGCCGAGCAAGATCTGCCGGCCGGAGACCGAAATGGCGGGACCATCCAGCACGGCGCGGGCGCCGGGCCATTGCGCCGGGCGGGGAAGCGTGGAGGGTCCGATAGAGTGGCGCATCATGATGGGCGTACAACGCCGAAGCGTTACGCCGACGTTACACCCAAAACGATCAAATTACTAACTGTATCGGCTTGATTGCCAGTACAGTTGGCCTCATGTCGAATCCTGACGTCCCCGAGACCGGATCACGCGCGGCCGCCCTTGCGGCCGGTCTGCGCCGCAGAATCGCGGCCGGCACACTGGGCCCTGGCTCACGCATGCCCTCGGTGCGTGCTCTTGCGCGCTCCAGTGAAGTCAGCCCTTTCACCGCGGCCCGTGTTTACGACGTGCTGGTTGCCGAAGGTCTCGTCGAGGCGCGCCGGGGCAGCGGTTATTTCGTGGCCCGCAGTGCCGAGTCGCTGCGCTCGCGCGTGCCAGCGGGCCCGGAACCGCCTGCGGATTCGATCTGGCTGCTGCGGCGGGAATATGACCCGCGACACGTGCGCGTCGACGCGGGCTGCGGCTGGTTGCCTCCCGACTGGTTATTCGCGGATGGCGTGCGTTCTGCCCTGACTCGCGTGGCGCAACGCCCGAATGCGTATTCGGGTCGATATGGCAGCCCGCACGGGCTGCGGCCGCTTCGCCGCCATATGGTGGGTTATCTCCTTCAGCGTGGTATCAGTTGCACGGAGGATCAGGTCGTCCTCATGGAAGGAGCGAGTCAGGGACTGGAGCTGTGCATCCGGATATTGACCCGACCCGGCGACGCCGTGCTCGTCGATGACCCGTGTTACCCGTACCTGCTGGAGATGCTGCGCTCGCATGGGGTCAGGCCAGTGGGCATCCCGCGGACCGACGATGGACCGGATATCGAAGCGTTGAACGCCGCGGCACTCACATCGCGGCCGCGAGTGTTCTTCACCAACACCACTCTGCAGAATCCGACCGGCACGACGACCTCACCTGCGGTTGCCCACGCCGTGCTGTCGTCCGCCGACCGTTACGGATTCAACATCGTGGAGGATGACATCTCCTCGGATCTGGCTCCGGTGCGCACCCCGAACCTGGCTTCCCTCGACGGACTGCGCCGGGTGCTGTATGTCGGCAGCTTCTCGAAGGCCATCGCCCCCAACCTGCGAGTGGGGTATGTCGTGGCGCGGGATGAGTGGGTGCAGCCCCTGTTGCGCGCGAAGACCATCGCCTCCCTGTCATCATCCGAACTCGCTGAACAACTCGTCCTGTCGATCCTGACCGCCGGCCGCCACCGCACGCACCTCGAGCGTCTGCGGCAGAGACTCGCGGCCGCGCAGGAGAAGGTCTCGAAGCGGCTCACCCAGGCCGGTGCGCGGCTCGATC
>DATKLO010000193.1:0-3785 GCA_035542375.1 Steroidobacteraceae bacterium
CGTGAATCCACGATCACCATCACTGAGGTCAGTTCGCGCACGTCGTCGAAGGCGAGGCGAAACCCCAGCGCATGCGTGTTTTCGGGTATGCCACCGGATACCCCACCGAACTCGCTCAGGGGCGAGCCATCCGCCGCTCGCAGCCGCGCGTTGTACCAGACCCGCACCGCATTCTCGGTGCTGATGAACTTGCGAACCTGGTGGGAGCCGGCGTCCCCGAAGAGATCGATATCGCGTTCGCCCCAGGCTCTGAGCAGGTCCTCGGGCGCCGCCGTCACTATCACGTAGAGATTGCCACGGCATTTTTCCGGCGCCAGGGGCGCACCGGCTGCGCGCGCGATGCGCGAGACACTCTCCAGAATGAACTCGCCGTGGCTGCGCGTCAGCCCGGCCACCAACGGGCAGATCGGCTCGCGCCAGCGCTTGATCGAATCGTCGAATGGTGCCGCGGCAATGGCGCCGACGAAGGCGCGTATCTGCTTCTGCAGCTTTTCGCGTTCGGCCTCGACGGTCACCGTCTCCAGTCCCTGGCGGTCCTTCGGCCCGGACTCCTGCGGGTCGGCTTGTGCGGTGGCGGCTTGTGCGGCGGTGGACTGCGCCGCCGGCTGCTGCGCGACGGCGCCCGCGCAGATCAGCAGACTCAGACCGGAGAGGAGCGCGCGAGTCATATCTGCATTTTACCCGCCCTGCGTGACAGTCCGGAAGCAAGCCGCGCTCTGTTAAGATCGGCTGCGGCGCAGCGCGCGCTCCGGCTACGAGAAACAAACCGTGAAAGACGGTAAGAACGATCTGGGACTGACTCAACCCATCACCCGGCGCGACTTCATAGGGGGTGTGGCCATTGGCACGGCGCTTCTCGGAAGTGCCGCGGCCGGCACCGCGGGATCCGCTGCCGGAAGTTCCGCCGGGGCCGCGCAGGCGGCGACTCACGCGGGTGGCGCAGACCTGGGAACACCCGCCGAGCCGTATCCGCCCCTGCGCAGCGGGTTGCGTGGCCAGTATCCAGGCTCCTTCGAAGTCGCACACCAGGTTCGCGATGGAGGTTTCGACGGTCCAGTCACCGCCGAACCCACCGGCGAGCACTACGACCTCGTGGTGGTGGGCGGCGGCATCTCTGGTCTGTCGGCCGCCTGGTTCCATCGCAAGGCGCGGGGCGAGGCGAGCCATGTCCTGGTCCTCGACAATCACGATGACTTCGGCGGGCACGCCAAGCGCAACGAGTTCCGCCACGAAGACCGCGTCTACCTGTCGTTCGGCGGCACGATGAGCATCGAAACCCCGTTCCCCTACAGCTACACGGCGAAAGCGCTGCTGGGCGAACTGGGTGTGGACCCGAAGAGCTACTCGCGTTACCTGCGACCGGAGCGCGTGCGCGGACTGACGCCCGGTGTGTTCTTCGATCGCGAACATTTCCGCGGCGACAAGGTCGTCGCGGGGGCCGGCGAGCGACCCTGGCCGGAGTTCTTCGCGGCCGCTCCGCTGTCGGCGGACGTGCGCGCCGATCTGATCCGCCTGTACACCACCAGGACCGACTACCTGCCGGACCTCGATCCGAGCCGCAAGGCGCAGGCGCTCAAGGCCATGAGCTACCAGGACTTCCTGCTGCGCCACGCGCGGCTGCTGCCGGCAAGCCTGCCGTACTTCCTCGGCCTCGGCTGGGGTTACCGCAACAACAAACGCGTGGACACCTGCCCTGCCTACGTGGCCTGGCGCACGGGCTCCCCGGGCTTCGCCGGCATGAACATCGAGCCGGAGCCGCAGTTCGATTCGGATTACTTCCACTTCCCGGACGGCAACGCCAGCATCGCCCGGCTGTTGGTCAGCCGCCTCGTGCCCGGCGTATTTCCGGGCACCCCGGATGGGGAGTCCATCATTCTCGCCCCCGCGACGTACGCCAACCTGGATGTGGCCGCCAATCCCACGCGGATTCGGCTCAACAGCGTGGTCGTGCGCGTTGAACATCTGACCAGCCCGGATGCCGGCACCGAGCGCGCAGTGCGAGTCGTTTACGTCAACAACGGCACGCGCCGCGAGGTGACTGCCGCGAACGTGATTCTCGCGTGCTTCAACAACATCATCCCGTTCATGGTGCCAACCCTGCCCGCGGAGCAGAAGCAGGCGCTGCGCTATGCGTCGAAGGTGCCCATGCAGGTGACCAACGTGCTGCTGCGCAACTGGCAATCCCTGCACCGCCTGGGCGTGAATGCCATCCACGCGCCCAATGGCTACCACACCGAACTCATGCTCGATGCACCGCTGTCCATCGGTGGCTACGAGAGCGTCAGCGACCCGGCCGAACCGGCGGTCGTACAACTCGTCCGCAATCCCAACAAGCCGGGCCTGCCGCGCCGCGAGCAGAACCGCCTGGGTCGTGCCGAGATGCTGGCCACACCCTTCGAGACCATCGAGCTGCAGACACGGCAGCAGCTCACCCGCATGCTCGGACCGGCAGGTTTCGATGCACGCCGGGACATCCTGGCGATTACGGTGAACCGCTGGCCTCACGGCTATGCGTACACCTACGACACTCTGGGAGACCCGGATATCCCGGACTCGGAGCGACCGCATGTCATCGGGCGACGGCCCTTCGGTCGCATCGCGATCGCGAACGCCGATTCGGGTGCGGCGGCCTTCACCAACGTCGCGATCGATCAGGCCGAGCGTGCGGTGCAGGAGTGCCTGATCAGCCGCGGCCTGAGTTGAAAGTGAGCTCCGCCAGCGCGGCGCGCAGGGCGGTCAGCTTCGGGGGTTTGCTCAACACACGGTCTACGTGGGGTGGTACGTCGGATTCGGCAATGAGCCGCTGACCCCAGCCGGTGAGGAGAATGACCGGAGTCGCAGCAGATGCAGCCTTGATCGCCGCGGCCACGCGCCGGCCGTCCATCTGTGGCATGCCGAGATCGGTGATGACCACCGAGAATTCGTTCGCGGTGCCGCGCACCGCCACGAATGCATCCACGCCGGCCTGTCCCCCGTTGGCCGACGTCACGGTATGTCCATCGACTTCCAGTACGTCCCGCAGGGACTTCAGCAGCACCGGATCGTCGTCGATCAGCAGAATCCGCAGCTTCTGCGGTCGCGCCATGGTGTTCGCGGCGACCCGCGCCACTGGCACTTCCATGCGCGGTGGCGTAAACCTCAACCTCACAGTGGTACCGCGTCCCGGCGCGCTCTCGATTTCCATCTCCGCGCCATGGCGCTGTATCGTGCCATAAACCATGGCAAGACCCAGTCCCGTCCCCTGCTCCCCTTTCGTCGTGAAGAACGGCTCCAGGCAGCGGCGCCGGGTCGCATCGTCCATGCCCACACCGGTGTCGATCACTTCGAGCACGGACTGGACCGGTTCGCTTGCACCGCCACGCCGCAAGGAGCCCGTCATCGCCGAGGTTCTGACGGTCAGCGTGCCACCGGAAGGCATTGCATCGATGGCGTTGATGACGAGGTTGGTGAGCGCCTCCCGCAACTCGCTCTCGATTCCCAGAACGTCCGGAACGTCCGCGGCGAGTTCGGTCTTCACCTCGATCAGCGTCCCCTTGCGCTGCGCCATGTCAGACCAGCGGGCGCGGGTCAGGTCCATGACCTGTTCAACGATCCGGTTCAGCTGCACGGGCAGGAAGAAGGACTGCGCATCGCGCTCGCGGTAGAACTCGCGCATCCGGGCCACGGTCTCGGCCACATCGCCGACTGCCCGCTGGATGATTCTGAGGTAGTCGCGAGTCCGCTCGCCCAGGTCCGGTTCGTTATCGAGCAGGACTTCGGTGTAGAGCGTCACCGGTGAGATGGCA
>DATKLO010000194.1:0-7510 GCA_035542375.1 Steroidobacteraceae bacterium
GTAGCAGCTCATGATGTAGCGGTGGCGGATCTCCGCATCTTCGGGAGCCTGCTTGAGTGCATTCCCCAGCACCGCGCGCGCGGCTTCGAAGTCGCCGCGCGCCATGTGAGTCAGTCCCAGGTTGAACTGAAAATTGACGGACGCCTCGCCGAGCTGCGCGGCGCGGGCCAGCGCCTGCAGTGCCTTGTCCGGCTCGCCCGTGCCCCGCAACGCGTTGCCCAGATTGAGCCAGTGCGAAGGCTGCTGCGGCTCGAGCTGGCACAACTGCTCGAACGTCGGCAGGGCTTCGCCGAAGCGGCCCTGGGTCAGCTGCAGGTAGCCGAAGAGCGCCAGGGCCTCCGTGTGCCGCGGCTGCTCACGCAGGATGTCCCGGCAATTGGCTTCGGCCACTTCCAGGTTGCCGCTCTCCACAGCGTTGTAGGCGACGCCCAGCAGGGCGCCCAGGTCGTCGGCGGACAGGGTCATGAATCCAGACTACTGTTAATTACGGTGCCCTTCAAAGAGAAAAGGCCGCGTGGGCGAACCCACGCGGCCTTGCACGGCGGATACCCGCCGGCTTTAGAACTTCTGCGTGAAGCCGATGAACCACCGTCGGCCCAACGTGTCATACGTCGACACGTCCGTGTCGGCGTTGAGTGACGTGTTGAGCGTGATCAGTGGCGGCTGCTTGTCGAGCAGGTTCTGTACACCAGCCTGGATCTTGGTGTTGGTCTGCTTGATCGTGTAGCCCAGCGTCATGTGGATGTAGCTGACGCTGCCCACGCTCCAGTCGGTCTGGGGCCTGCCGAAAGCGGCCGGGCTCTGGGTGGCGGGGTCGTGCACGACCTCGTGACCGATGTACTGCCACTGGATCAGGCCATCCAGCGGACCCATCTCCCAGCCCACCGAGGTGAGGCCGCGCCACTTGGCATAGTTGCCGAACTGGCGGTCGAAGGTGCCCGCCACTTCCTGCGGCGCTTCACCCGCGATCGGGATGCTCAGATACTTGTTCAGCCAGGTAGCCGCCGCGTTGAAGCGGAAGGAGCCGATAGGCGTTCCGGCGAGGCGGTAATTGGCCTCGAAGTCCGCGCCGTCGGTCTTCAGCTCACCGAGGTTCACCGTGGGCTGGTCGAACACCTCGATCTCGCCCTGGTTGTTACCCACCAGGAAGCGGTGGATCAGGCTGCAGAACTGGTCCGCACCCGTGGCCACGCACTGCCGGCTGGAGTAGTTGGGGTCGAGAGCCGTGATGATGTTCTTGATGTCGTAGTTCCAGTAGTCAGCCGTGAATGACAGGTTCTCGACGTACGGAACCTGCAGCACGAAGCCGCTCGTCCAGACATGACCCGTTTCCGGCTTGAGGTCCGGGTTGGACAGGATCAGGCCGGTGACCTGGCTGGTGCCGTTGTACGCATACGTGCCGCCGAGCTGGTAAGCGCCGTTGCAGGCCTTGGCCAGGTTCGGGTTGGCGGCCACCGCGGCCGCGTCCGTTCCGTAGCAGGGGTCGGCGTAGGTGGAGCTCGTGTTCAGCGGCGCCGCATACAGGTCGATCAGCGTCGGGGCGCGGAACACCTGCGCGAACGTGCCACGCAGCAGCAGGTCCGAGGTCGGCTTGTACTCGAGCTTGATCTGCGACTTGGTGGTGCTGCCGAACAGTGAGTAGTTCGAGAAGCGCACGCCGAGGTCGAGGTTCAGAGACTTCACGCCCGGCATGTCCTTCAGGACCGGGACCAGGGCTTCCAGGTAGCCTTCCTTCGAGTTGTAGCCACCCCTCGAATCGCCCGTGCAGGCCTCTTCCGAGATGAGGCAGCTGATGTAGAGCGGCGGTTCGCCATGCACCAGGTAGTCGCTGCTGTAGTCGGCCTTCTGGTCCTGGTACTGGAACCCGACTGCGGCACGCAGGTCGCCGGCCGGCAGCGTCACGACCGTACCGTTGAAGTCCAGGCTCGCGGTCTTGTACACGAACGTGTTGTCCGTGTGGTAGCTCGTGTTCAGTGCCTTGAGCTGGGCGATTGTCTGCGGTGAATCCAGGTCGAAGAAGTTGATGGGCGTGCAACCTGCGATCTGATGCGCCGCGTCCGTGCCGCACTGCGGGTTGCCCGCACCATCGACGTACGACGGACCGACTTCCGCGGCCAGACCGGGGAAGTAGACGTAGCCGAACACCTGCTGCGACTGGTCTTCGCGGTTGTAGCCGATATTCGCGTCCCACTGCCAGTCCTGGACAGGCAGCTTGCCGCGCACACCCAGGTTGATCAGCTTGTTGTCGGCGTCCGATTTGCTGAAGCGGTCGCCAAGGGTCACGAAGCGCGTGCGGTAGTTCGAGTTGAGCGTGTCCAGTCCGCCGAAGTCGATGCCGAACGGGTTGTAGAAGTTGTCCTTCGAGATGACCACGTTGTCCGCGGTGGCGTCGAAGGGCAGCGGCGCGATCTCGAAGCCCGAATGGGTCTTGTTGTCGAGTACCGTCGCGTACGCCTCGAGATCATCGGTGATGTGATAGGTCGAGGACGCGAAGATGGCGCCACGCTCCTGCGGAGTCATCAGGAGGTTGAACGGCTGGTAGTTGTAGCTGCCATGCAGACACTCGTAATCCGCAAGCGAGGTGCCGTCCGTGCCAGCAGTGCGCGTCACGTTCGTGCAGCCGAGTTGGGTACGCAGCGGGTAGCCCTTGGGCAGGCTGGCGCGGCCGCTGGGCACACGGCTCGAACCCGCCGCCGTGATGAAGCGTCCCGAGGAACCGCTATAGAGGTACAGCGCGTTCTTCGAGAAGTCACGGGCACCAGCGTAGACCGCCTTCTGCTTCGTGTAGCTGCCCGAGATGACGAAGTCGAACTTCTCGGTGCTTCCTCCCCAGAGAAGGCCGATCGAGTGATGCTGACCGTCGCTCTTGGCCGTCTCACCGAACTCGCCGGTGATCTCGAGGTCGTGAATGCCCTTGCGCGTGACGAAGTTGACGACACAAGCGATAGCGTCGGAACCGTAAATCGCGCCCGCGCCTTCCTTCAGCACGTCCACGTGGTCGATGATGTTGACGGGGATCTGGTTGATGTCCACCGCGCCGCTCGAACCGGGTCCGCCAACGACGCCGATACGACGGCCATCCAGCAGGACCAGGGTACGCTTCGCGTCGAGGCCGCGCAGTTCGACGTTGGATTCACCGAAACCACCGCCGTTGTTCACGGCCGGGTTGGTAGCGGCGCCGGAAATACCGGGCAGCTGCTGCAGCAGCTCGCCAGCGGTCTGATAACCGGACTGGGCGATCGTATTGGAATCGATCACGGTGATGGGGCTGGCAGTCGCCTCATCCACCGTTCGCCGGATGCGCGTACCGGTGACGACGACTGTTTCTGGCGCTTCAGCTTCGGCAGCTGCTTTCTCCTGTGCCGGCGCCGGAAGGCTAATCACGCTCGTTGCCGCGGCCGCGCCCCCAACGAGCGCGTAGCGCACTGCACGTGCGACATCTGGGTTACGGATCATCGACATCCTCCTCGAGACGGTTGGCTCCGTTCTGGAAAAGGGTCGCCGTCCCGTCCATCTCCGGAGCGGGGCGGCGTCTCCCTGTTGTTTGCTATCCGAGCCGGTCCTTCAGAGGAACAGCCCTGGTGCGTGAGGTGGATGCTAGCAGCGACGCCACGAGGTTCCTAGATTTTTTTGCAGAAAAAACAACAGAGCGATGCAGAACTTGACAAGCTGCGGTGAAGGTATCCAAGCCCTTTTCCCACTCCAGAGTGGCATTCCGGCCCCGGAAAGCAGGGGCTCGTCCCAGGCGGTTGGCCCCCGCCCCAGATCGGTGCAGGTGTCGCCTATCCATGTGGTAGCGACGCAACGATCATATATCATGTTGCCGTTGCGCAAAAATGGGCCCGGGTGTGCGCCGGGACTGGCGTATTTCGTCCCCGAAAGTCGTCGTTTCGACCCAGATCCTCGCTGTGCTCAACGGGTTGGCGTAGGCTCGATACGGTTGAATGTGAAGAGGGGCTGGGTGTGGGCGCGGACCCGGAAAGCCGTCTGTCTCCGGACAGCAGTGCCCTGGTCGGTGTGGGTGGCCGGCGGCCGCTGCGTCTCGGGGCCGTCCGGGGGCTGCTCGCCTCTCTAGGGGTTTACCTGAGCGCGTCGCCGGTCGCGGCTTCTCCGGCTCCCCCGGCTCCGATGCTCTCTCCATCCCCGGCGCTCGTCTCGCCCTCGGCGCTTCCCTCAGCCCCGGCGCTTCCCTCAGCCCCGGCGCTTCCCCGGACTGAAGTCTCTTCCGACCGCGTTCCTGCTGGCGGCGCAATGGGGCTCAAGGCTGGCGCGGAGAAAGCCCTTTACGCCGCGCCCACCCGCCTGGACCAGATCGGTCGGGTGGTGGCGCCGGTGATGATCAACGGGCGTGGGCCGTACCTTTTTATTGTCGACACGGGAGCCACGCGTTCCACGATCTCGCCGCAACTCGCCACCGAACTCAGTCTCACTCCGGCCGCCGAGCGCAGCGTGACGGTCAACGGCATCACCGGCACCGGCGAAGTTCCTACCGTGCCGGTCGACTCCATGCAGGCGGGTGACCTCGTCGTCCGCGACAGCGACTTTCCGGTCGTCTGCGCACCGCCGATGGACTGCGCCGACGGCGTGTTGGGAGTGGCCGGGCTGAATGCCGAACGATTGCTGATCGACTTCCAGCACGACCGCGTGGCCATCCTGCGCTCACATCGGCAGGGGGCACCGCCCGGTTTCCTGACGATCGCGGCGATGAGGCTCGAGGGAGGCCTGATGGCCATTCCCGCGAAGATCGGTGGTGTGCGGGTGAAGGCGATCATCGATACGGGTTCCGAGCGCACTCTCGGCAATCCCGCTTTGCAGGCCGCGCTGCGGGCGCGGCGGGCGCACGACCCCGCGCCCCGGGTTACCACCGTCTACGGAGCGACCACCGATACCTCGGATGGCCTAGTGCAGAACGCGCCGCCCATCCTGTTCAAGACGGCGACCATTTCCAATACGGCGATCGTGTTCGGCGACTTCCATATCTTTGATGTGTGGAACCTGCGCGATGAGCCGGCGATCATCGTGGGCATGGACGTACTGGGCACGCTGCGCGCGCTCATCGTGGATTTCCGCGAGTCGGAGTTGTATCTCGACAGTCGCGAGCAATCGGCAACCGGAGATGACAAGACAGTCTCGCGTCCAGAGCGTCTGGATCCGTTCCACGCTCTCTCGCAGCGCTAGTTCGCTTGCGCTGCTTCTCCTGGCCTGCGCCGCTGCGCGGGCGGGGGCGAATGCGCCTGCCCGTACGGAAGAAATCGCTACCACGGAAGCTGTCCGCGCGGACGATGCCTCCCGCGCGGAGCAGCCTTCCCGCACAGCGCCGACCGGTGTGACCGAGCCGGCTGCGATCGAGCAACAGACGCTCAGTCCGCGCATGGCCCCCGTTCTGCCGACCGCCGCCAGTACTTCGGCGCCGGAGCCGGTGTTACGCCCGGACTTCGAAGCCACCAGCCGATCGGATCGGGCGGGCCGGATCATGATTCCGGTCAAGGTGAACGGACAGGGCCCGTTCCGGTTCATGCTCGATACGGGCGCCAACCGGACCATGCTGACTCCGCGATTGGTGGAGAAGCTCGGCATCCAGCTCGACCCCGACACGATCCGCCTCAACGGTGTGACCGGCTCCGCGATGGTACCGGCGGTGACTGTGAACGAAGTGGCGGTTGGTGACATCACCATCGCCGGGCAACAGCTGCCGGTTGCCGATGCCCTGACCGCCGACATTGACGGCATCCTCGGAGTGGATGGCCTCGAGGGCGAGCGGGTGCTGGTCAACTTCATGGATCACAAGGTGGAGATCCGCAATTCGCGCCAGTCGCGTCCCATCATCGGCGCTGAGCGGCAGGCGGTGCGCGTCAAGTTCGGCCGGCTGATGGTCGTCGACGGTCGCGTCAACGGCGTACCTGTCAAAGTGGTCGTCGACACCGGCAGTGAGCGGACCCTGGGTAACGCGGCTCTGCGCAACGCCCTGCATCTGTCCGTCCCGCGCAATCCCGCCCAGCACATGACCGAGGTGATCGGGGAGACTCTCGAGCGGCAGGAGGGCGAGCACCGCCCCATCCTCGACATCCGCGTGGGCGACCTGCAGATCTCCAATCTGAGCGTGGTGTTCGGCAATTTCTACGTGTTCCATCTCTGGGAACTGGAGCACGAGCCTGCCATCGTGCTGGGCATGGACATGCTCGCCCTGCTCGACACGTTCGTGGTCGACTACCAGCGGGGCGAAATCCAGCTGCGGGGTCGCGACACCCTCGATTCCTTCCACATGCGCTGGTGATCCGGCCGAGCCACCCTGGCGGTCCGGCCCGCCCGCGCTCATGATCCTCTCATCCGGTCGATCAGCGCTTGCGCCTCGATCTCAAGGGAGGGCCATCCGGGCTCGCGAAAGCGCATGCCCGTCCGACCGTCCCTCGAGCTCAGGACGCCGCGCCGGATTCGGTCCGCGATGACGCGTGCACTCTATGCGAGGCGTAGCAGCGCAGCGCCACCCGCAATGATGCAGACGGCAAACGCTCTCCTGCGACCGATGCGCTCGCCCAGGAATAGCCACGCGATCAGAGTGCCGAAGAGAATGGAAGTCTCGCGAAGCGCGGCGATGACAGGAACCGGGGCCTTCGTCATGGCCCACAGGGCCAGTCCGTAGGATGCGGTTGTACCAATCCCGCCGACAAGACCCAGATGCCAGTAGCGAGCAACGTACGGTAAGAACGAGCGATGTTTCGCCGCAATCGCCCAGGCGGCGAGAGGCAGGCCCGTAAAAAGAAAGACGAGGAGTGTGTACGCTGCTGGCGCCCCTGACCGACGTACACCAATTCCGTCGACCACGGTGTACCCGGCAATGACGACGGCATTGAGCAGGGACAGATAGATACCGGCGCGGTTACGCACCGGACTTCCGAGAGCCATGCTGAAGATGCCAAGACAGATCGCAAGGATTCCGGTCCAGGCCATCATCGAGAGCGGTTCATTGGCCTGAAAAGCCGTGACCAGCGCCACGATCAGAGGGGCTGCTCCCCGCATCAGCGGGTAAGTCTGGCTCAGGTCGGCAATCTCATAGGCGCGGGCAACCAGGAGGAAATAGGTCACCTGGAGGACTGCTGAGAATGCTGCATACGACCAGCTGTCCGGGTTCGGCCTCCCCAGGAGTGGCAAAACGGCGACGGCGATCGCGGCAGCGATACTCGTGACCAGAACGGTTGTCAGCAGCTTGTCCGGGGCCGCCTTGACGATCGCATTCCACGTGGCATGCAGAAGGGCGGCTCCGAGGACGATGGCAAATACACTCAGTGGCATCGATTGGTTCATGAGCGCAGGGGTGTCGCCAGTATCCGTTGTCACGAGGCGCGCAACAACTCAATCCAGGCATGTTGAAAGCTCTGCTGGCCTGGATCCGCAACGTACGCTATATCTTCCAATACTGGTGGGTAACCCACCTTCCATGCGGCCCGGAATGAATCGGAAAATACTGACGTTCGCCTTTCTGGTGATATCCGGCGCGGTGCATGCAGCTGTG
>DATKLO010000195.1:0-4217 GCA_035542375.1 Steroidobacteraceae bacterium
TTCGACACCGTGTCGCAACCGGCGAGATTCGCCAGGATGAGACCGGTACGAACGTGGTTACCAACCTGGAAATGCGCTGCGTGATCAACGACGCCGACCCCAGCGGCGCACTGATGGAGTACACCACAACTTTCGGCTGGAAGCGCGGCGACATGCAGCCCCGCGCCGTTGGCACGGCAACGATCACCGCACAACCCAGGGAGTTTACGATCACCGCAACCCTGCAGGCGTTCGATGGGGAACAACGGGTCTTCGAGCGCACCTGGGATCAGCGTGTGGCGCGCGACAAGGTGTGAACGCCGCGATCGCGAGCTGCTGCGCCAGCTCAAGAGCCCGCGGCCTGGACACGGCCGTGCCTGATGAACGGCAGCGCAAGGATGCCGGTGCACACAACGGAGAGGATGGCCAGTTGCAGCGCCCCGGCAAGCCCTCCTCGTTCAAACATGAACCCCAGAGCAGTCGTGCCCAGCGACGCGCCCAGGCAGGAGACGGTGCTGGCCGCGGCAACCAGCAGATTGTTCGCCTGGATGAGCGCGGCGTAGAGCATGCAGTTGAGAAAGATCCAGGCGATCTGGAGCAGCGAGATGCTCACGAGAAACGCCCCTGACGAATTGCCAGCATGGAGCGCGGCAGCAAGCGTTGCACCGATGACGAGGACGGAGCCGCCAATGGCGCCCCGCAGAGAGATTCGGCCATCGACGCCGTACGCGAGAATAGAGCCGAGAGAGCTGAAGATGACGGAGATTCCGACCAGCCGTAATGCCTCATCGCTGTTGAGATTCGCGGCCGCCTCGCCGAACTGACCGAGGAACGTGTAGACCCCGGTCTGCACAACGACGAACGGGACGAAACTGAGCAGGATCGGGTATCCGCGCCAGGAGCGGGTGTGCTCCTGCGTGCCGGGCTGGGGTTCGCCACCTTCGGGCCAGCGCTGCGGTACCCATTGAATCAGGGGTATGAGGACCGCAAACAGCAGTGCCATGACCATGAAGATTCCGCCGGCGCCGAGATGGGACAGACTCGGTGCGAAAAAGAGGAACAGGGCCTCGAGCGCGATCTGCACGAATGTCGTGATCGCGATCATCCTCACCGGATTGGCGATGTTGGCCGTATAAGCGGAGTAGACCCCGCACAGGTATCCCCCGGCCATGCCGACCGCAGCCCGTGCGGCGCAGATCATCAGGAAGCTGTCGGTTCCCAGGCAAGTCACGTTGCCCGCGATACCGACAATGAGAGAAGGCATCGTGACAGCGCGCCAGTTCCAGCGGCGTTGCCAGTACAAGCCGGTGAGCGATCCCAGTGCCAGCCCGGCGAGTTCGATTCCGGCGATCAGCCCCAGTCGTCCCGCGCTCCAGTTCAGCCTCGACCACGCGTCAAGCACTGCGGGCGTAATCAGCGTCCCGAGACTTCCTATAATGAAGAGCGCATTGACATAGCTCATACGCTCCGGTGCATCGAATGCACGCTCTCGGATGCTCATGCGTACAGCATCGGCGTCCGGGTCAGCAGCTCATGACCGTCGGCAGTAACAATCGCGTTTTGCTCAAAGCCTACGGTCCCAACGCCCGGATGCGTGAGGAACAACTCGCTCGCCATCACCATGCCGGCCTCGAGTGGCACGTCGTACTGGAGTATCCCTGTTGGGTCGGGGTCACCCTCGCCCAGCGGTATCACGTAGGGGATGAAGTTCGTGCTGAGTCCGTGGCCGAGGAGCGGCAGCCGCAACTGCGGGTAGTCGAAATAGCCGTGTCGCCGTGCAAGCTCGCCTCCGAGTATCCCAAGCTGCCGCGGCGTAACGCCCGGCTTCATCGCCTGAACGATGCCGTCAACCACTTCCACGGCCGCCTCCAGAAGCCCTCTCTGGGCCGCCGTGGGAGGGGCCCCGCAAGTGAAACTGCGCCCGGGATCCAGCCAGTAGCCATCCAGGATCGGCCCGAAAATCCAGGCGCGCGCCAGATCGCCGGTCCGTGGGACAGTGGTGTCATATCCGTAAAGACTCTGGCTGATGATGGTGCGCTCGGTACCGGGACCATGATGAGTGTCTATGCGGTGGTAGCCACCGCCGCCTCGCACGATTGCGGCAGCGGCCCGCGATGCGGCCTCGGCGCTGCTGGTGCCGGAGCGCAACGCCGCAACCAGCTCGGTCAGCGCCTCGGTCACCAGAGCGCCAGCGCGCCGGAAGACCTCGAGCTCCGCCGCGCTCTTGACTCGTTGCGGCTCCAGTAACAGCGTTTCCTCTGAGCACCACGTGATCTGTGGTGTCGCAGACCGCAACTGTCGGTCGTACATTCCAGGCAGCAGGTCATCGCCAATCAGGGCGACGCGTCCTTCTACGCCAAGCGAGGCGAGGTGCTGCGCCAACCCGAAAGAGAGATTCTGGGCGTGGCTCACCACGCGCCCGCACACGACGCCGGTCAGATCCAGCTCCGCCTCGGGCAGCCCGACGTGCAGCTCCGGCTCCCCGCCCTGGCGGATCAGCACCGCGCTGAACGTGTATGGCGCCCCAAACTCCTCGCTCGCCGGGTCCTGACCCGAACCGTTCATGACGAAGTGCGTCAGCCAGTAGACATCCCCCAGCCTGTCATACGCTCCTCCCCCGCGTTGCCAGACGAGAAGCCATTCATAGCCCTTGACCTGCATCGCTTTCCACACTCGAGCCCACCGGTCGCGGTACTCCTCGGGCTGGAAGCTCATCGCGAACCTCCCTGGCGCCTGGACGCCACCCTGTTCTGCTGCAGGAACATGCCGACCAACTCGTTGAAGAATCGGGTCTGATCTACAAACATCATGTGCGCGCATCGGCCGATGATCACCAGCGTCGCATTACGACACGACGAGCGCGTGAGTTCCAGGGTCGCGGGCGAGACCAGGTCGAGATCCCCGGCGACGATGAGCACCGGCGCTCTGATCCGGCCCAGTCGGCGCGTAAAGTCGAACCCCTTCAAGTTGCCTGTGATGCGGAACTCGGTGTGCCGGGACCACATCTCCCCCAGAACATCCGTCGCGATGGGCGCAGCGGGTCCCTTGGGCCTGGCACCTGCATACATATAGGGACCTAGGATTCGTGCCGAGAGAGCTGCGTAGTCGGGCGCATACCCTCCATCGGGCAGGTAGATGCCGCGCCGTTCGAAGGTTGCCAATTGCGCGCGCGTGCGCTTCGTTTGACACTGCAGGATGCGACGGAAATCCGCATCGACCGATCGGCCGCTCGAACCCGTCCCTGCAAGGATGAGGCTCGTGATCCGGGTCGGGTGACGTATCGCGTAGGCCTGCGCCAGGATTCCGCCGAAGGAGTGACCGAGCACGTGCCATCGGGCGATACCCAGATGGCGGCGCAGAGCTTCCAGATCGGCAACCATACGGTCCAGCCGGTACCGTCGGGTCTCCGCCAGGCGTTCGGAGCGGCCACAGCCGCGCTGGTCGAACAGCACGAGCCGAAATCTCTTGGCGAGTGGCGCCAGATAGGGAAGAAAGTCAGTGTGGTCCGCACCTGGACCCCCGTGAAGCAGAACCAGGGGTTCGCCCCGGCCCATGGTGCGATACCAGATGCGCGCGCCGGCGCCCTGTGCATAGCCCGATCTCGATGGCGCGCGTGCTCTTCCCATGGTCGCCTGTCCGGTCAGAAATGCAGATTCACATCCACGCCGACGGTACGCGGCGGGATCGATATCTGGGTCCTGAACACGTTGCCGTAGCTGAAGGGTGTGCCCTCCTGGATGCTGAGTATTCCGTTCGAGTTGCCCAGGTTGTGACCATAGAGCGAGACATCCCAATGGTCACGACGCAGGCCGATAGCGACATCCAGCTCACTGTACGCCGGCCGCACATCGTTGTACGTGAAGCCTGTCGGCACGTCACCCTGATGCGTCCAGTCCAATCGGGCAAAGCCGAGGTAGGCGCCCACGAGGCGCGTGTATTCCGCCTCGGCCGCCCATTTCTGCTTCGGCACGTCTGGCACCTGGTCACCGGCATTCACGGCACTGGCACCCTGGAAGGCGGCCGCAATCGCCACAAAGCTCGCATCGGTGTAGGAGCCGCTGACCGACAGCCGCAGCGACTCGAGCGGCTTCAGGCTGATCTCGGCCTCGAAACCCTTGCTGCGCGCAGATCCCACGTTGGCGATGAACAGGACGCCACAGCCCGGATCGGTCACGGACTGCTGGACATTCTTCCAGTCGATCCGGTACGCGGCGACATCAACCGAAAGCCGGCGCTGC
>DATKLO010000196.1:0-22630 GCA_035542375.1 Steroidobacteraceae bacterium
AGGGATGGATCGAAGGACCCCCGCCCGGACCGCTCGTGGCACTGGGTGCTCCCGCCGATGGTGTGTTGGCTCAGTACGTCGTCATGGACCAGCACGATGCAGTGACCATCCCGGCGTCACTCTCGTTCGAAGAGGCGGCGACACTGACGTGCGCGGGTGTTACCGCATGGAACAGCCTGGTGCGCACGGGCGGCGTCAAACCGGGCCATAGCGTGCTGGTCATGGGCACGGGCGGCGTGTCCATGTTCGCGCTGCAGATCGCACGGGCGGCGGGTGCCAGTGTGTTCATGACTTCCTCCAGCGATGCGAAACTGGAGCGCGGGCGTCAGATGGGTGCCGAGGCCGGCATCAATTACACCCGCACGCCGGACTGGGAGCAGGAGGTCCTGCGTCTGACCGGCGGCCGCGGCGTGGATCACATCATAGAAGTCGGCGGCGCCGGAACCCTGGCGCGCTCGATGCGCGCAGTCGCCTATGGGGGTCACATCTGCATGATCGGATTCCTCGCCGGATTCCAGGGCGACACCAACCCGGGCCTGGTCATGGTCAAAGGGGCCAGCATGCACGGTATTTTCGTCGGCAATCGCGCCATGCTCGAGGAGCTCTGCCGCGCCGTGGACGGCAATCGCATCAAGCCGGTAATCGACAAGGTGTTTGAATTCGACGCGGCGGCGGAGGCCTTCCGCCACCAGCAGCTTGGCGCCGTCGGCAAGGTCGTCATCCGGATCTGAGGCGCGGGTTTCGCAGCGCCAGCAGCGCAACCGGCGCGATCAGCGCAACGAGCGCGAGGCGAGGCGGCTGTTGCCGCGAGCGGCTTCCAGCCTGGCCACCGCTGCTCCCGCATCCAGTGCCACGGACTGCGCACCGGTACCCTTCAGCAGGGCGACGGCCGAATCGGCCGTGAGCCGTGAATCCAGGCTCAACAGCAGTGCGATCATCCCGGTGACCTCGGCAGCGGCCACCGAGGTGCCGGACTCAAAATCGTACTGTGCCGCGGGGCGCAGTGTCAGAACGTGCGTGGCCGGTGCGTAAAGCGAGGCGCCGGGTTGCTGCTGTTCGCTGCTTCCCGCGCCGATCACGCCCTCGACACTGGTGGGGAAGGAGCCGGTTTGAGCGGAGACCGAGCCGACGAAGATCACTCCGCGCTTCAGGCCGCTCTGTACCAGGGCTCCCAGCAACGGGTCGGGCGGGCCGGCGATGCTGAGGTTGATCAGCGGCACCCGCGATTCGATCGCCGCGGCCAGCGCCTGCGCCAGCGTGAACGTGTTGCAGGCGGCGGCATCGCTGTTGGGCTCGAGCTGCCAGCAGGCTTCGAAGACTTCGATACGCGCCAGCGGCGCGATGCCGACCATGCCGATCCGGTTGTTGGCCACGGCCGCGATGAGGCCGGCCATGGCCGTCCCGTGACGGTAAGCCGCGGTCGCGGGCGAGTTCCCGCCGACGAAGGAACTGCTGCGCGCGATGCGGTCCTGCAGGTCGGGATGACTCGCGTCAACTCCGGTGTCAATCAAGCCGACCCGCACACCCGCACCCTGAGTGCGCTCGTGCGCCGCCGCGATGCCCAATCTGACCATGTTGGTCTGCAGGCCGTAGAGCGGGTCGTTGTAGGTGCTGGAGCCCGCGGCGGAATCCGCCGTCAGTGTACGGAACTCCTGCAGTGGCTGTGCAAGGGTGACGCGAGGGTCCCTGCTCAGAGCGGTGAGCACGTCGGCCAGTGGTCGCGAGTCAGTGATCTCGTACACCACGCAATGGACCGAGAGTTCCTTGATGGGCCAGCTGGCCACCTGCCGCAGCGAGTACGCGCTTGCGACGCGACGCGCCTGATCGTGTGCGTTCTGCGCGACGCCGTAACTGTCGCCTGCGTAGCGTCTGCCGGTCGTACCGGCGCGGGCGGCCGGGCGATGGGGTACGTTGGCGAAGGTCACCACCACGAACTGGTGACCGGAATCGAATCTCGATGACGAATCGTCGGCGCGCGCGGGTAAGCTCACCGCCGCCACCAGCAGCACCGCGGCCACAGCGCACAGCTGCGCCAGTGCACGCATCAGCGATCCGGGGACACCGGCACTCGTGGCTCAGCCGGTGTATCGCTATCTGCCAGGGGCTGCACCCACAGGACACGCGGATCGGCGCGCAACCGTGCCGACAGGGCACGCAGCTCCTGCTTCATGCCGGCCGACGTACCGGGTCCATTGACTGGCCGCGTCGGCGTCACGCCAACAATACCGGTATCGCCCGGTCCTTCGACAATGCGAGCACCGTCGGCCCGCATCATCTCCTCTACGTCGCCGATCGTCAGTCTGCGGTCGAGAGCGATATGCAGTACGCCGGGTGTCGTGGGTGCGGAGTCAGTGTGCGTGCTGTAAACGGGTGCGGACCAGTGATACAGGGTGGTGAGCAACCCCGTCACTGCGAACAGGAGCAGGAAACTTGCCGCCCAGGCGAGTCCCGGCGGTCGCCACAGGGACATGCGATCCAGGCGCGCGCCCGCGACACGGGTCACCGGTGCCTTGCTGAGTTCGGTAGTGAGTTCGGTCACGCGGTCGCCCGCGCGAGCAGCTGGCTGTCCCGCTTCGTCCTCGGCCGTGGGATCCATCCTGTCCGCAGGTGCGGCATCGATGCGCTCCATCAGTTTGCGGAACGACGGACCCGGCGCATAGATCACGCGATCGGGTTCGGCGAAAGCACTGCACATCAGTTCCTGCTGAGCCAGCTCCTGCTTGCACGCAGCGCAGTGACGCACATGGTCCTCGGCGCGCTCCCGATCCGCTGCCCCGAGACGGCCATTCGCCAGCCAGGGCAGCAGGAGCCACACTTCGTCGTGCAGACCGCGATCATCGGACGCAATCATTTCCTGCCTCGCTCATCGGAAGGGGCGCTTCCACCCAGCACGGGAAGCAGCTTTTGCAGCTTGGCACGCGCGTGGAACAGGCGCGTCTTCACCGTGTTGACGGGACAGCCCATGATTTCAGAGATCTCCTCGCACGAATAACCCAGCTCGTAGCACAGCTCTACCGCGAGACGTTGCTCCACGGGAAGCTGACTGAGTGCCTGGACGAGCCAGTCGCGCAGTTCCTCCCGGCGCATCGGTTCGTCGCTGGTAGGTGGCGGCGGATGCGCGTCGAGGTTCTCGATGGAACCGGCCCGTGCCGAGGCGCGGAACGCATTTCTGGCCCGCCGGTAAGCAATACCCAGTATCCAGGTGGATGGTTGGGAGTCGCCGCGGAAATCGGCCGCCTTGCGCCAGACGATCCAGAAGGTGTCGTTGATCACCTCCTCGGCAACGTCGTAGCGGCGCGTCAGGCGAGTCAGAAAACGCGCCAGGCGGCGGTGATAAAGATGGTAGAGCTCCTCGAAGGCGCGCCGGTCGCCCTTCGCGATCAGCGCGATCAGCTCGGCTTCACGGGCGGGCGAAGCCCCTCCCCGCCATCCAGGCTCTGCCGCCGAGCATGTGGGCTCGCTATGGTGTGGACCTCTCACGCTTGTCATTCCTTTGCGGGTAAGTGTCGCAGAGGGACGCCCCGGTTCAATGGGCGGCGATTTTCCCGCAGGGTCGCTCCCCCGCGATCGCCTGACCCGCCGGGTCGCTCCCCCGGGAGGCTCGCCTTCCCAGGGGGTCAGAAATGCCAGCTCAGGGTCGCGGCGAAGCGGTCGCGCGCGCGTCCGTAGGGGAACAGGTATTCGGCCCGGTCCTGCACCGCGTAGTACCCCGCGTCAATGCGTAAAGCTTTGTATTCAAAAGCTAATCCGATATTCCCATAAACGTAGCCGCCAGGGTCCGGACCAGTCAGCGAGTAGTAGCCCACCCCTGCGGTGGCGAACAGCGGGCCGTAGACGGGAATCTGTCCTGCGGCGTCCGCGACATAAGCGAAATAGCGACCCAGCCGGGTGTGGTACATGTACCGCACTGCGTTGGGTGCGGCCGAGGCGGTCAGTGTCCAGCGGTCCAGATAGGAAACCGATACCGACAGCTCCTGGTAGTCGTTCGAGAAGGGCACGTTCCCCTTCAGATAGGAGTAGTTCACCGCCGTGACGCTGGTACTCCAGCTTGGGCTGAGGTCAAATCGGTGCCCCAGGTAGGTTTCCAGTTCGTAGTCCCAGCCCCGGTAGTCGACCCGCGAGAGCGTGGAAGCGAATGCGCCGGCAAAGGTGCCTCCCGAGGTCGTGACGTGCAGATCGAGCTGCGCGGCGCCGCTCCCGCCACTTTCGGAGATCCCGCGGAAGATGTAGTCGCTCGTGAGGCTGGCATCGCCCCCGATCGAGAGTGCCCCCGCACCGGAGGGCGCCAGCAGGACGGCCACGATCGACAACAGCCATGCGCCGGTAAACCGTCCGGACTGACCCACTAGGCTCCTCGAGGCAGATGCGGCAGAGGCCGCGGTTGCAAGTGTAGAGCGAATCAGGAACACCGTGCCGGCCCGTCTGGCCCGAACGCCCTCAGCCGCAATGCATTCCCGGCGCTGCAGCGCCACACGCTGGCCTCGTGCGGGAGTGACGCCGGAATTCGGGTCCGCAGCCGTTTGCGAATGCGGTTTGGGAAGGTCCCGGGCTGCAGCTCAGGAGGTGCCGCGGCGCCGGTAATCGCTCGGGGTCAGGCCGAAACGCTCACGGAACACACGGCCGAAATGCGAGGCATTGTTGAAACCGTGCAGGAATGCGATCTCCGTGACCGTGCGGCTGCGCTGGGTCAGGTCGGAGATGGCCCGCGCACACTCCTCCAGCCGCCGCCTCAGGATATAGCTGCCGACCGTCTCACCGCCGGGCTCGAACAGTTGATGCAGGCGGCGGGCCGACAAGTGCACGGCGTCGGCCACGCGCCCTGGAGTCAGGGCGGGATCGTGCAGGTGCGCTTCGATGTAACTGCGGATCTGTTCGCGGCGCACCACGGCGACCGAGGAGTCATCCACCGGTCGCTGCGAGACACTGGCATACGCGCTGGCGATCAGATCCAGGATCGCCTCCGAGAAGCGCGGCGAGAGAAAGCGTTCATCGCCACTGCGCCGCTGTTGCCAGAAATTGCACAACAGCACCGACAGCAGTCCCGACACACCGCTCTTGCCCGACAGCGGCACGCCCACGAGGGTTTCAGGGTTGGGCAGGCGCCGCGCCAGCGCATCCTGCGGAATGCTCAACACCAGCATGCGGTTGAATTCCCGGAAGCACACCTCGTACGGACGCAGGCTGTCCAGCAGATGGAAGTCGCCGTAACGCAGCACCGCCTCGCGTCCCTGCTGCCGGTTGAAGCTGACACCATCGAGCTGCAGACACAGCATGAAGAGCGCTTCGCGGGCGCGCGCCACGTGCTGGCGCGAGTGCCGCACGACCGCCGGCTCGGAGCGCGCCTCCGACAGGCGGATGTCGCCCAATTGCGTGCGTGTCAGCCTGCCGACGAACGCGCGCCGGTCCACCGGATCCGTCACGAGCGGCGTGAAGGCGCTGCCCGTCAGGTCGTTCCAGTAATCCAGGCGCTGGTGTTGCGGCAGTTCCGCCGTCGAAAAGGTTTCCAGCTGAGGCATCCGCAAGCCCCCCTACGCGACGCTGCTGTGTCAGGTCCGTAGTCAATCGGATTAGCCGGCGCTGCGCAAGATCCCCACACCTGTCAGGACGCAGGCTCGCGCAGGTGCGCACCGTAGTGTTCACCGCATTGAACGGTTCGCTCTCGGTCGAATCTTATCTCCCCAATGGTCGAGCCCGGCAAGGCTGCTCTGGCGCCTGATGGCGGTGTCCGACGGTTCCGGAGATGTCACCTTGAACGCTTCCCCCGCTCCCCAAGCGCCGATCGCCACCCAGCCCGAGCCCTCCGCGGCCGTTAAGAAATTTCTCAAACGCGCGCCGCGCCTGTTCATCGGCGGCGAGTGGGTCGAGTCGCAGTCGGTCGCGCGCATCCCGGTGTTCGACCCGGCGACGGGTCGGGAGATCGCGCAGGTGGCCGATGCCAACGCGGCCGACGTGGAGCGCGCCGTGGCCGCGGCCCGCAAGGCCTTCGAGTCAGGTCCCTGGCCGCAGATGCTGCCCGCCGACCGCCAGGCGCTGCTGTGGAAGCTGTCGGACCTGATCGAAAAGAACATGGACGAGCTGGCGGAGCTCGAGAGCCTCGATAACGGCAAGACCAAGTTGATGGCCACGGTGGTGGACGTGGCCGGCACGCGTGACTACTTCCGCTACATGGCCGGCTGGGCGACCAAGATCGAGGGCTCGACGTTCGCCACCTCCATTCACGGACCGCCGGGCGTGCAGTTCCACACGTACAGCCTGCGCGAGCCCGTGGGTGTCGTGGCACAGATCGTGCCGTGGAATTTCCCGCTCGCCATGGCCGCCTGGAAACTCGGGCCGGCGCTGGCTACCGGTTGCACCAGCATCCTCAAGCCGGCCGAACAGACACCGCTCACCGCGCTGCGTCTGGCCGAGCTCATCGTCGAGGCCGGTTTCCCACCCGGTGTGGTCAATGTGCTGACCGGGCTGGGCGAGACCACCGGCGCGGCCCTGGTGGCCCATGCCGGCGTGGACAAGGTGGCCTTCACCGGCTCGACCGCGGTCGGCAAGCTGATCAACAAGTCCGCCACCGACACCCTCAAGCGCGTGTCGCTCGAGCTGGGTGGCAAGTCGCCGGTCATCGTGTTGCCCGATGCCGATGTGAATTCGGTCATCGGCGGCGCCGCGAACGCCATCTTCTTCAATGCCGGTCAGGTCTGCTGTGCCGGCACCCGCCTGTACGCGCACCGCAAGGTGTTCGATCAGGTGCTGGAGGGTGTGAGCGCTGCGGCACGCACCATCCGCCTCGGCCCCGGCCTGGATCCGTCCACCCAGATGGGACCGCTGGTCTCGCGCGAGCAGCAGGAGCGCGTGCTGGGTTACATCGATTCGGGCCGCAAGGCCGGCGCCTCCGTGGTCACCGGCGGAGACCGCCCGTCTGACCCCGGCTTCTACGTCAAACCCACTGTGCTCGCCAACGTCCGCCCCGACATGCAGGTGGTGCGCGAGGAGATCTTCGGACCGGTGCTGGTGGCGCAGCGCTTCGAGGATCTGGACGACATCGCCGCGCTGGCCAACGACACGCCCTACGGACTCGCGGCCAGCATCTGGTCCAATGACCTGCGCTCGGTACAGCGTCTCGTGCCGAGGATTCGCGCCGGCACGGTCTGGGTCAACTGCCATAACTTCGTCGATCCCAACATGCCGTTCGGCGGATTCAAGCAGTCAGGGTTCGGCCGCGAGCACGGCCGGGCCGTGCTCGATCTGTACACCGAGCTCAAGTCGGTGTGCGTCGCCGTCTGAACGGGGGAGTCATGCATCGATCGCGCTGCGGGATCGCAGGCCTGGTCGTACTGCTCGCCGCGTGCGGATCCGGCCAGGTCGCGGCACCACCGGACAGGGATTCGGCGTCACCGGACAGGGATTCGGCGTCACCGCACAGGTCTGCGGACCGTGCACCGGCTCCGCCGCCGGTGGATGCCGCGCGCCTCGAATCCGCCAACAGCGAAACGGGCAGCTGGCTCACCTACGGACGCACGTATGACGAGCAGCGCTTCAGCCCTCTCAAGCAGATCACCCCACAGAACATCAGTCGCCTGAGTCTGGCCTGGCACTACGATCTGGATGCCGCGCACCGCGTGCAGGAGTCCACGCCGTTGATCGTCGACGGTGTCATGTATGTCACCAGCGCCTGGAGCAAGGTGTTCGCACTGGATCCGGCCACCGGCAAGCAGATCTGGGCGTTCGATCCGGCGGTGCCAGGGCAATCGGGCGTGAAAGGCTGCTGCGATGTCGCCAATCGGGGTGTGGCAGTCTGGAACGGCAAAGTGTACTTGGGCACCTTCGATGGCCGGCTGATCGCACTCGATGCCGCAACGGGCCGTCAGGTCTGGTCAGCGGCGACGACCGACCCGGCCGCCAACAACACCATCACGGGCGCGCCGCGGGTGGTGAAGGGCAAGGTCATCATCGGTAATGGTGGTGCTGAGTACCTCGCGCGCGGTTACGTCAGTGCCTATGACGCCGAAACCGGGAAGCTCGTCTGGCGGTTCTATACCGTGCCGGGTGAACCTGGCAAACCCGACGGCGCGGTGTCGGATGAAGTGCTGGAGCGGCAGGCACGGCCCACCTGGAACGGCGAGTTCTGGAAGAACGGGGGCGGCGGCACGGTGTGGGATTCCATGGCCTACGATCCGTCGCTCGACCTGTTGTACATCGGCACCGACAACGGCTCACCCTGGAATCGCAGCATCCGCAGTCCCGGTGGCGGCGACAACCTGTTCATCGCTTCCATCATCGCTTTGCGTCCCGACACCGGTCAGTACGTCTGGCACTTCCAGGGAAGTCCGGGAGAGAGCTGGGACTTCTCCGCCACGCAGCACATGGTGCTGGCCGACCTGCAGATCGGCGGCCGGTCGCGGCACGCGCTGTTGCAGGCGCCCAAGAGCGGCATCTTCTATGTGCTGGATCGCGCCACCGGCGAACTCATCTCGGGGCGGCCGTTCACCATGGTCAACTGGATGACGGGACTGGATCCGAAGAGCGGCCGCCCGGTCGAGAATCCCCAGGCGCGCTACGGCGAGACCGGCAAGCCATGGGTGTCGCTCCCGGGGCCGGGTGGCGCACACAGCTGGCAACCCATGTCGTTCAGTCCTGCCACGGGGCTGATCTACCTGCCTGTGATGGATGCAGGGTTCGTGTTCATCGCCGACCAGGGGTTCCAGCGCAAGGAGTTCGGCTGGAACACCGGTGTCGACTTCAACGCGGGCAGCCTGCCGGAGGACCCCAAGGCCATCGCCGGCATCCAGAGGCAACTGAAGGGACGCCTGAGCGCCTGGGATCCGGTGGCGCAGCGCGAGGTCTGGCGCGTCGAGTACTCGCATCCCTGGAACGGTGGCGTGCTGGCGACCGCTGGCAACCTGGTCTTCCAGGGCAACAGCATGGGTGACTTCGCGGCCTTCGAGGCCCACGACGGCAGGCGGCTCTGGAATACACAGACCCACACAGGGATCCTCGCACCACCGGTTTCGTACGAGATCGCCGGTCAGCAATACATCGCGGTGGAGGCTGGTTGGGGCGGCGCCTTCGGACTGGCCGCGGGACAACTGGCACACGACTCGCAGGTCAACCAGGGCAACGTGCCGCGTGTGCTGGCCTTCAGGCTGGATGGATCGGACAGCCTGCCCGAGCCCGTCACGGTCGAGCGCAAACTCGTGCCGCCGACGATGAAAGCGGGCGCCGATATAGTCGCGGCGGGCAAGAAGCGCTATCACACCTACTGCAGCACCTGTCATGGCGACAGTGCATTCAGCGGTGGAGTGTTACCGGACCTGCGCTATTCGCCCGCGGCATCGAGCGCTGAGCTGTGGCGCAGCATCGTTCACGATGGCGCGTTGCAGAGCCGCGGCATGGTGTCGTTCGGCAGTCAGATGAACGAGGCCGACATCGAAACGATCCGCGCGTATGTCAACTACCGCGCGGGCCAGCAGATCACGCAGGACCGGGCCGCGAAACCGAAGTAACCCGACGCCCGAGGTCGGAATCAGCCGGACAGTCACATGACCGTCTGCGAGACATTCTCGGCGGATGACCCGCAGCCCGCGCGGAGGCTCGAGTATTGGAACGATCTGGCTTCGCGGACCTTCACGCCCGTGGAATCACGGCCCGCGGATCCCGAATCCTTCACTGCTCAGCTCAGTCGTGTGCAGATCGCCGGGCTGTGTGTCGCGCAGGTCGCTTCATCCCCCGCCGTGATCCAGCACACGCGCCGGCACGTGGACCTGGCACGCAAGTCCGGCTATTTCCTGCTGCTGCAGCTGGAAGGCTCGAGCATCAATTGTCAGAGCGAGCGGGCTGCCCGGCTGCTGCCCGGCGACTTCACGCTGTGCACGGGCGACAGGCCCTTCGAGATGACACTGCCGGCGGCTGGTCGCCGGCTCGTGGTGGGCATTCCGGAGGGGCTGCTGCGCCGGCACCTGGCCTGTCCCGACCCGGTCATCGGGGTGCGCATGCCCGGCGGTCGCGGCATGAACGCGCTGCTCGGCAATTTTGCCCGGTCATTCTGGTCATGCCGGTGCGAGGCGGCCGAACCCGCCATTGCCACGCGCATGTCCTATACGCTGCTTGACCTGATCGCCGCCGCTTATTCGGCCACTCCGCATCTGCGTTGTGATCATTCGACGCTGGTGGCTGCCCATCGCACCCGCATACTGAGTTACATCGAGGCCCACCTGCGCGATCCTGACCTCAATCCGGAGCGAGTGGCGCAGGCATGCCGCATAACGGCCCGCTATCTGCACCATCTGTTCAGGACGGAGTCCGAAACGGTGACGCAGTACATTCAGCGCAGGCGACTGGAGGAGTGCGCCCGCGCATTGATCGAGGCTCCGGTACACGGTCGGCTGGTGACCGAAATCGCCTTCGATCACGGATTCAACAGCCTGACGCACTTCGGGCGCGTGTTCCGCAATCAGTACGGGCTCACGCCCAGTCAGTACCGGCGGGCTGCGCGTCAGTAGACGGTCCGGCCTTCACGCACGCGCGCTGGCGCGCAGGACACTTCGGCCGTAAGGCTTCAGCCCGTACCACACCACCAGCACCGCGATGGGAGCGGCAATCGCGGATACCGCTGTGATCGAGTAACGCAGCGCGCTCTCGGCGTGAAACACATGGTCGGTGATCAGCGCCACGGCCGGCGGACCCAGGCCGTAGCCGACGATGTTGAAAACGAACATGTAGAGCGCCGATACCTGGCTGCGCATCTGGTTCGGCGTGATGATCTGCAGCGCCGCGTTGCCCGGACCTATGCCCATGGAGGCTACGAACTGCACCGCCGCCACGCCCAGCAGTGCGAGCTCGCCCGAGGGCATGAGCGGAAAGAGGATCGTGGCCGGCAGGGAGGCCACGGTGGCGAACAGGACGATGCGCATGTTGGCATCGTCGTGGCCCCGTCGGGCGTAACGCTCGGCGAGCCAGCCGCCGGTCAGCAACCCGAGGGGCGCCACCAGCAGCAGAATGAGTCCGGTGCGCAAGCCGACCTCGGGCGTGGTCCATCCGTAGGTGCGCACGAAGAAGGCAGGAGTCCAGGCCGCTGAACCGAACAACAGCATGGACTTGATGCCCATGGCGAGAAAGATTGGTCCGTAAGTACTGCTTTCCGAGCGCAGGAAGGCAAGGATTTCTCCCACCGGCACGGAGCGGGGCGCGGCGCTGCCGGGTGCTTCGGACCTCAGTAGTCCACGCCGTGTCGGTTCGCGCACGCTGGCCATGACGAGGGCCAGCAGCACGCCGGGCAATCCGACCGCGATGAACGCGATTTGCCAGGGGTGAGCCGCACCCAGCAGCGGTACGGTGACGCTCGTGCGGCTTCCCACCAGATGCAGGACCCAGCCGCCCAGGATCAGCGCCAGGCCCGATCCCGCGCTGAAGCCGATGCTCATGATGGCCATGGCCCGCGGCAGCGTCGGCCTGGGAAATGAATCGGTCAGGATGGAGTAGGTTGCCGGCGCGAACGAGGCTTCGCCCGCGCCAACGCCCATGCGTGCCAGGAACAACTGCCCGTAGGTCTGCGCGGTCCCGCACAAGGCGGTCATCACGCTCCAGAAGGCGATGCCCACACCAACGATGAGCCGGCGGCTGCCCACATCGGCGAGCCGGGCGATGGGCAGGCCGAGAAAGGCGTACACGCTGATGAACGCCATGCCCAGGAGCAGACTCATCTGCGTATCGGTTACGCCGAGGTCACGCTTGATGGGCACGACCAGCAGCGACAGGATGCCCCGGTCGACGGTCGAGACCATCAGCGCAAAAGTCAGAACCCCGAGCGCATACCGTGCGCGCCACGGATTCGGCCAGGGCATTTGGGTGCTCACGGGGCTCTCTGCGTGGGCATGACGCCGTGAATCACGTTAGGCTGTTCTGGGGGGCCGTGATCCACCCGCGGGGAAACCCGATGCGACGCACAGTGAACGCGGCGACACCGTGGGTCGAGTTTTCGTTCTTCCGGAGTGGAAACCGCCGGGGCGCACCGGGGCCACAATCCCGCCCGACCACACTGGCGCCCGCGCCCGGGTTGCCCGGCAGGAGAGGTTCATGTTCGAGCTGCTGACGTCCGAGACCCCCAATGGCTGGAAGATCTCCATCGCACTCGAGGAGATGGAGCTGCCCTACACCTTCCGCCACATCAAGCTGTCGGAGAAGGAGCAGAAGCAGGACTGGTACGTCCGCCTCAATCCCAACGGGCGCATCCCCACGCTCATCGATCATGACAATGATGACTTCGTCATTTTCGAGTCCGGCGCCATCCTGATCTACCTGGCGGAAAAAAGCGGCAAGTTCCTGCCGCGCGATCTCAAGGGCCGCTCGCGCGTGCTGCAGTGGCTGATGTTCCAGATGTCGGGTGTCGGACCCATGATGGGACAGGCCAATGTGTTCTTCCGCTACGCGCCCGAGAAGATTCCCTACGCGATCGAGCGCTATCAGCGCGAGACCTTGCGCCTGTTCGGCGTGCTCGACCAGCAGCTGGCCAGCCATGAATACATCGCCGGGGACTACTCGATCGCCGACATGGCGCTATGGCCCTGGGTGAAGGGCTTTGGCTGGTCGGGGGTGACGCTGGACGGTCTGGATCACGTGCAGCGCTGGCTCAATCTCATCGCGCAACGGCCGGCGGTGAAACGCGGCTGCGCGGTGCCGCCGGCTGTGGATCTGGGCGAGCGCACGCAGCAAACTGTGGACGCCGGACGCAAGTTCCTGGTGTGAGCGCCGCTGGCGCTTGCCGCCGCCTGCGGTTACCGTTCCAGCATGACTGCCATCGCCGAATTGCGGCGCCCGCTCGGGCGTTCCGGACTGAAGGTCGCGCCGCTTGCCTTTGGCGGCAACGTGTTCGGCTGGACGGTGAACGAACAGGACGCCTTCGCCATCCTCGATGCGTTTCTGGAGGCCGGTTTCAACCTGATCGATACCGCCGACAGCTACTCGCGCTGGGTCGCCGGCAATCAGGGTGGCGAGTCGGAAACCATCATCGGAAACTGGCTGCGGCGGCATCGGGTGCGCGACCGTGTGGTCATCGCCACTAAAGTCGCCTCCGAGACGGGGCCCGGCGAAAAGGGTCTCTCCAGGGCGTACATCCTGCGGGCGGTCGAGCGCTCGCTGCGGCGGCTCGATACCGAGTACATCGACCTGTACCAGTCGCATCGTGACGATCCGGACACGCCCATCGAGGAAACCCTCGAGGCGTATGGGCAGCTGATGCGCGAGGGCAAGGTGCGCGCGATCGGCGCTTCCAACTTCAGCGCCGGCCGGCTGGCCGAGTCGCTGGCCATCAGTTCGGCCAGCGGACTGCCCCGTTACGAGAGCCTGCAACCCTGCTACAACCTCTACGAGCGCAGCCAGTTCGAGGGCGAACTGGCTGACCTGTGCCGCCGGGAGAACATCGGCGTCATCAGCTATTTCTCGCTCGCGAGCGGCTTCCTGACCGGCAAGTACCGCGTGGCCGCCGATTCGGGCAAGAGTCCGCGCGGCGCCCGGGTCACCGGGATGCTCAATCCGCGCGGCCTGCGGATCCTGGGCGCACTGGATACGGTCGCGGCCGAATTGCGCGCCACGCCTGCGCAGGTGTCATTGGCGTGGCTGATGGCCCGCGGCGTGACTGCGCCGATCGCCAGCGCCACCAGTCTCCCTCAGCTGCATGAGTTGCTGGGCGCGGCGCATCTGCGACTCGGCACCGAGGCGCTGACACTGCTCGATGCCGCGAGCGCGCCGGCATGACGGCCAGCCGGGCGCCGTGGCCGGGCCCGCGTACCGCCTGGTATGCCGTCGGCGTGTTTGCGCTGATCCTGGCGATCAACTTCATGGATCGCGGTATCGTGACTCTGCTGGTGGACCCCATCAAACACGATCTGGGGCTGTCGGACTTCAAGGCGAGCCTGCTCATCGGCTTCGCCTTCATCCTGTTCAACGTGGTGCTGGGACTGCCGATCGCGCGTCTGGCCGACACACGCAGCCGGCGTGCGATCATCGCGACGGGTCTGGTGGTCTGGAGCACGATGACCGCGCTGTGCGGGCTGGCGCGCAACTACGTGCAGCTGTTCGTGGCCCGGGTGGGTGTCGGAGTCGGGGAGGCCTGCAACGGCCCGGCCACGTTCTCGATGCTCGCCGACCTGTTTCCTCCGGCCAAACTGCCACGCGCCATCGCGGTGATGAACTTCGGTTTCGTCGGCGGCACTGGCCTTGCGCTGCTGCTGGGCGGCACCGTGCTGCATTTCGTGTCGGGCATGCCGCCGGTCTCGCTGCCGTTCATCGGAGTCCTGCATCCCTGGCAGGTGACTTTCATCCTGGTGGGCATACCGGGGCTGGTGGTGGCGGGTCTGTTGTCCACAGTCGCGGAACCCGTCCGCCGCGGTCGTTTGCAGGTGCAAACGCGTGTCATGCCGGTGCGCGATGTTCTGCGCTACATGTACGACAACCGCGCGACCTATGGGCCCATGTTCCTTGGCCTGGCATTCAACGTCGTGCTGTCGTTCGGCAATCAGGCGTGGATTCCGACATTCTTCGCGCGTACCTATGGGTGGACGGCCGCGCACGCGGGCATCGTCCAGGGCACGGTCGTCATCTGCACCGCTCCCTTTGGCCTGATAGCGGGTAGCCTGCTATCCGAATGGTTCACGAGGCGGGGCTATTCGGATGCCAACATGCGCGTCACCTGCATAGGAATCGGATGCGCTATTCCCTGCGGTATCGCCTACCCGCTGATGCCGAGTCCGGAACTGGCCGTCGCCGTCCTCATGCTGCAGTTCTTCTTCAACATGCTGCTGCCGGGTCCGCTGAATGCCGCCCTGCAGATCGTCACGCCCAACCAGATCCGGGGCCAGGTGACGGCACTGTTCCTGTTCGTCTTCAACGCGGTCGGTTTCGGCATCGGACCGACCTGGATCGCTACCCTGACCGACTACGTTTTCCGCCAGGAATCGATGCTGCGGTATTCGCTGCTGTTGTCGACGGCCCTGATGGGACCGCTGGCTGTGCTGACCATGCTCTACGGCATCAAGTCGTATGCCGAGAGCGTCAAGCGCGCAGCGCACTGGGTCTGACGGATTTGGATTGGAAAGATTAACGCAGCCGCGTGGGTGCACATTGGACAGGCGGATCAGGTGATGACATCGACATACACGACCGGCACGGCCTTTCTCGAAGCGCTCCAGGAGTCGGGAGTCGAATACGCATTCGCCAACCTGGGTAGCGATCACACCTCGCTGATCGAGGCGATGGCCGAGGCGCCGCAGAGCGGGCGACGCTTTCCGAAGCTGATCACCTGCCCGCAGGAGATGGTGGCGCTGACTGCCGCGCACGGCTACGCGCAACTCACCGGACGTGCCCAGGCGGTAATCGTTCATGTGGAGTGCGGAACTCAGTCCCTCGGCGGAGCCGTGCATAACGCGGCCAAGGGACGGGTCCCGGTGCTGATATTCGCCGGCGCATCGCCCGTCACTCAGGAGGGTGAGACGCGTGGCAGCCGGAACGAGTTCATCCACTGGATCCAGGACGTGTTTGACCAGCGGGGCATCGTGCGCGGCTACATGCGCTACGACAACGAGATCCGCTCGGGCTCGAACGTCAAGCAGATCGTCTATCGCGCGATGCAGTTTGCCCACAGCGATCCCAAGGGGCCGGTGTATCTCATGGGTGCGCGTGAGGTGATGGAGGCCGATGTCGCACCGGTGACGCTCGACAAGAGGCAATGGCCACCGGTCTCGCCAGCCGCGCTGTCTCCTGAGGATGTGGATCGGGTCGTCGCGGCGCTCACGGAGGCCCGCCGACCCCTCATCGTCACATCCTATCTCGGGCGCAACACGTCGGCAGTGGACCAACTGGTCCGCCTGGCAAACCGCGTCGGGGCGGGAGTACTGGAGTCGGTACCCGCGTGCGTCAATTTCCCCTCGACCCATCCGCTGTATCAGGGCAGCCAGTGGAATGAGAAACGCCAGCACGCCGCGCTGGCCGAGGCCGACGTCGTGCTGGTGATCGACAGTGATGTACCGTGGATTCCGCTGCTCAATCATCCGGACCCGGCCGCCCGGATCATCCACATCGATCTGGATCCCCTCAAGCAGCAGATGCCTCTGTGGTACATCCATGCGGAACAGGTGCATCGTGCCGATGGTCTGACTGCCTTGCGTCAGCTCAATATGCGACTGGAGTCGCTGAGCATCGATGCGATCGCGGTGGCGGAGCGCGCACGGCACTATGGTCAGCGGCATGCGGCCCGTCAGGCTGAACTCGAGGCGCTGGAAGTCGTTTCGGAAGATGCACTCACACCGGAGTATCTGACCGCCTGTGTGCGGCATGCGATCGGCGAAGACGCGGTCGTGATGAGCGAGGGCGTCACGAATTTCACCGCCATCACGAATCACTCGGGGCGCGTGAAGCCCGGTACCCTGTTCACTGCCGGGGCGGGATCGCTCGGCTGGAGCAGTGGCGCGGCGTTCGGCGCCAAGCTCGCGTGCCCCGACAAACTCATCGTGGCGCTGTGCGGCGATGGTTCGTACATGTTTTCGATACCGTCGACCGTCCACTGGATGGCGCGACGCTATCGCACTCCGTTCCTGCAGGTCATCTACAACAACAGTGGCTGGAAGGCGCCGCGATTCTCGGCCCTGGGTGTGCATCCGGACGGGTTCACCAGCAGGACCACGGACATCGGCACGAGCTTCGATCCGCCACCCGACTACGCAGCGATTGCGGCTGCGGCGGGCGGGGCTCACGCCCAGAAGATTACCCGCGCCGCCGAGGTGAAGCCGGCGCTCGAGAAAGCTCTCAAGGCGATCCGGGAGGAGGGGCGTTGCGCGGTGATCGACGCCGTGCTGGCGCCATCGTTCAAGGCTTAGCCCGGCGCAGCCGGGCTCGAGGCCGCTTGCCGGCGACGGAGGGGCACCGCTGATGAGTTCGTATCGCAGTTGCGCGTACCGGGCGGTCTCATTGTTGGCACTGCTCGTGCTCACGCACCCGGCGGCGGGCATTCCACTGCCGTGCGCAAGATTGATCGATGCGAAACTTCCCGACACGCGCATCCTCCAGGCGGAGGACGTGAAACCCGATCCGCTGTGGAAGTTTCCACCCTCGCTGTTCACTCAGTTCAACCGCTCCGGTATCGAGGGGGTGGGCAAGCCCTTCTGTCGCATCGTGGCGGTGATCGAGAAGGAAATCCGTGTGGAGCTGTGGCTGCCCACGGACTGGAACGGCAAGTTCGAGGGTGTGGGCAATGGCGGCTTCACGGGTGCGATCAACTATCCGGCGATGGCTGGCGCCCTCGATCAGGGATATGCGACGGCATCCACGGACACCGGGCATGTGAGCGCGCACGGATTCTTCGAGGACGACTGGATTGCGGGTCACCCGCAGCGCGTGCTCGACTTCGCCCATCGCGCTCATCATCTGATGGCGCAGATGGGCAAGAAACTGACCGCCGCCTACTACGGCAAGTCGATCGATCGCAGCTACTACAGCGGCTGCTCGTCGGGCGGCTGGCAGGGTCTGTCCGAGGCGCAGCGCTACCCCGACGATTACGATGGCATCGTGGCGGGCGCGCCGGCGATCAACTTCGTCCGCCTGCAATCGCGCGGCATCATCGTGGCGCAGCTGGGCCTGAAGGACCCTGCGGGAGACCTCGGTCCCGAGGAGTCCCGACTGCTGGTGGAAGCGGCGATACGCAAATGCGATGCGCGCGATGGGATCGAGGACGGTGTGATCGAAGATCCGCGCCGCTGCGACTTCGATCCGGCGGAGCTGACCTGCGCGACGGGCCAGTCACAGCACTGCCTGACCGCGGCGCAGGTGACTCGCGCACGAACCCTCTATGGCCCGGCCACGAGCGCAGGCGGGATGAAGCTGTATCCGGGCGCGGCACCCGGAAGCGCGCCGCTCGTCTTCCTGCCGGCTGCCGGCGTCGAGCCGGGTCACACGCAGATGGAGCTGATGCTGCAGCGCAAGCCGTTCTGGACCGTGGCGGATTTCGATCCCGACCGGCACATCCCGCTGCTCCAACAAGAACTGGGCGAGCTGCTGGACACCACGAATCCCGACCTGACCCGCTTCCGTGCCCACGGCGGCAAACTCATCCTCTATCACGGCTGGTCCGATCCGCTGCTGTCACCCTACAACACCATCAACTACTACGAAGACGTGGTGCGTACCGTGGGACCGGAGCGAGCGGACGGCTTCGTGCGCCTGTTCATGGCGCCGGGGATGGAACATTGTGGAGGCGGCGCCGGTCCGAACGAGTTCGACATGGTCGCCGCCCTGTCGCAATGGGTGGAGCACGGCATCGGGCCCCGACAGATCGTCGCTTCACACCGGACCGGCGATCACATCGATCGCACGCGCCCGTTGTGTTCGTGGCCGGGAGTGGCCCGTTACAGCGGACACGGCAGCCGCGAGGAGGCGGGCAGCTTCGTGTGCGAGTCGCAGCCGCTCACCGCGACGCATTGAGCTTGAAGACGCGTTCGGCGTTGAGCTGGTAGAACTTCTCCCGGTCCCCGTAAGGAATCTCTGCGTCTTCCAGCGCGGTCACTTCGCTCGCTTCGAACTGATACGGGTAGTCCATCGCGTACAGAACGCGATCCACGCCCAGCACCTGCTGGCAGAACCGGATCGCGGGCGCCCATGCCATTCCACTCGAGGTGACATACACATTCTCCCGCAGGTACTCGCCCAGGGGCCGCCTGAGCGGCCGCATGAACGGGTAGCGGCGCGAATTGACCGTCGCGCGGTGCATGTACTCGAGCCGGTACAGCCAGAAGGGCAGCGCCTCGCCCAGGTGGCCCACCATGATCTGCAGGCGGGGGAACCGGTCGAACACGCCGCTGGTGATGAGGGCCAGCAGGTGCATCCCGGTATCGACGCCGAAGCCGTAGATGGCACCATCGAGTCCGCGCGCGAGCAGCGGCTGGATCAGGCCGGCCGAGGGACTGTTGGGATGCAGGTAGACCGGCACGTCGAGCGCTTCGGCCGCCGCGAACAGATCCCAGAATTTCGGATCGTCCAGATACTCCCCGAGCGTGTGTCCGTTGAGTATCGCGCCCCGCAGTCCGAGTTCCCGCACGGCGCGCTCCAGCTCCCGCGATGAGGCAGCCGGATCCTGTGGAGCTATCGCGGCCAGTCCGATGAAGCGGGCGGGCTGGCGGCGGATCGCCTCGGCGAGCTGATCGTTCGTCGCGCGCGCGAGCGAGACAGCGGTGGCTTTATCGAATACCTGGACTCCCGGGGATGTCAGCGAGAGCACGTGCATGTCCACGCCCGTGGCGTCCATGTCGCTCACACGGCGCTCATCCAGGTACTGCAGTCGCTCGATGATCTGTGTGGCGCGGGTGCTCGGGCTGCGCAGGTAGAAACCCCACAGGCTCAGGAAACCCGGGTCGCTCACCGAACCGTCCTCGAGGATGCGGCGGTACAGATCGAACAGCTCGCGCGTCGCGAAAGCCTCCTCGGTTGCTATCCGCCGGTATCCGGGTCGCGGCGGGGCGCCCGGGGCTGCTGCGGCGCCACTGACGGTACGCTGTGTCATGGGAATGGGCCTTCCGTTGTCGGCGCCGCGCGCGTGAGTGCGCGCAGGATCGAATATCGTTTCAGCGTCAGTTGAGTCCGCGAGGGCGGCTTTCGTGCCTTATTACACCGGGACGATACGCTGCAGGAGAACACGATGACGGGCGGCGAAGCAACCACTGAATTGTCCGCCTTGCGGGCGCAGATGGAGCAGCTCTCGCACGAGGTTGGCTCCCTGCGCGACGTGCATGCCGTGCGCCGGCTCCTGCATGCCTACGGCTACTATCTCGACAAGTGCCTGTATGACGAAGTGGTCGATCTGTTCGCCGGGCGCGGCGAGGTGCGCTTCATGGGCGGTATCTTCCGGGGCCGCGCCGGTCTGCGACGACTGTACTGCGATCGCTTCCGCCAGACCTTCACCGGCGGGCACAACGGCCCGGTGTACGGTTTCCTGCTCGATCACCTGATCCTCCAGGACGTGGTGGACATCGCGCCCGACCGAAGCAGCGCGCAGGGCCGCTTCCGTTGCTTCATGCAGGCGGGCAGTCATGTTTCGAAGGAGAACGTGGCACCGCAGGTACCGTCGCAGTGGTGGGAGGGAGGCATCTACGAGAACACCTTCGTTCGCGAAGGTGGCATCTGGAAGATCCAGGTATTGAATTACCGCGCGATCTATCACGGCCTGTTCGATACCGGCTGGCGGCACACGCCCGCGCAGTTCGTGCCGTTCTTCGACAGGACCTGTCCCGCCGACCCGCTCGGACCGGACGAACTGATGCGGCCGCTGCCGGTGCTGTGGCCGCAGACCGAAGTGGTGCCGTTCCACTATCCGCATCCGGTGACCGGCAAACCCTGGCAGGCGGGTTGACGTGGCGGGCCAGCTGCAGGGGCAGGTCGCGATCGTCACCGGCGCAGGCCGTGGCTTCGGCAGCGCCATCGCTGCGCGGTTGGCAGCGGAAGGTGCGGCCGTGACCGTGACCGCCCGTTCTGCTGAGCAACTGGATCGTACCGTGGCAGTGATCGAGGCCGCGGGCGGCACAGCGCTCGCTGTCTCCGGCGATGTGACGCAGCGCGAGGATGTCGCGCGAGTAGTGGCCGCAACGGTGAAGCGGTTTGGGCCGGTCACACTACTGGTCAACAACGCGGGACTCGCGGGTCCTTTCGGGCCGATCGGCGTCATGGACCCGGACGAGTGGTGGTCGTCGCACGCCGTACACGTGCGTGCACCGCTCCTTTACATGAGTGCCGTGCTGCCGGAGATGATACAGAGTCGCTGTGGGCGGATCATCGTGGTCGCCAGCCGCGGAGGGAACGAGGTCACTCCGTATCTCTCCGCCTACGGTATCGGCAAGGCTACGCAGATGCGCCTGGTTCAGCACGTGGCGGCGGAGTGTGCGCAGTACGGCATCAGTGCCTTCGCCATCGAACCGGGCACGGTGTTCACCGAGATGGCCGCCGGCACCATTGCTTCGCCGCAGGCGCAGCGCTGGCTACCCGGCATGCTCGCCGCGCTCTCGCAGATCAGGGACAAGGAGGATCCGGCTGGGGGTTTCGCGCGCTGTGGCCAGATGTGCGTCGATCTGGCCTCGGGCCGTTTCGACGGTTTGACGGGGCGTTATCTCGCCCCACAGGATGATTTCGCCGAGCTGCTCCGGAGGCGCGCATGACCAAGGCGTTTCCCGACTCGATGGACTTCAGCGGTTACAACGCTCCGTCGCGTGTCGAATGCGACGTCTACGATCTCGTCGTGGAAGGTAACCTGCCAGCCGAAATCAACGGCTCCTGGTTCCAGACCGTGCCGGATCCGCAGTACCCGCCCATGCTGGGTCACGATACGTATCTCAGCGGCGACGGCATGATGCGCCTGTTGCGCTTCGAGAACGGTCACGTCGATCTCAAGCAGCGCTACATCCACACCGAGCGATTCAAGAACGAGCGACGCGCGCGACGTTCTCTCTATGGCTTGTATCGCAACCCCTACACCGACGATCCCAGCGTCCGTGGCAAACCGCGCGGCGTGAACAACACCACGCCCATCTATCACGCTGGCCGGCTACTCGCACTGAAGGAAGACAGCCGTGCGATGGAGATCGATCCGCACACGCTCGAGACCCTCGGTGAGTGGGATTATCGCGGCAAGCTGCGCAGCGCGACGATGACGGCGCACACACGGCCGGATCCGCGGACCGGCGAGTTGTACTTCTTCGGTTACGAAGCCGGCGGGCTTGCTTCGCGCGACGTCGCCTACTGCGTTGCCAACCGCGACGGCGAACTGATCCGTGAGGACTGGTTCCAGGTTCCCTACTGTTCGATGATGCACGACTTCGCGGTGACCCGGGAGCACGCCATCTTCCCTGTGTTTCCCACCACGGCGGATCTCGATCGGATCAGGGCCGGCGGCCCGCACTGGATCTGGGAGCCGACGCGCGACACCTACATCGGCATCATGCCCCGCGATGGCAGCGTGCGCGATCTGCGCTGGTTCCGCGGTCCGGCGCGCTCGGCCTATCACTTCATGAACGCCTACACTGACGGTCCGCGCGTCCACCTGGATTTCGGCTGTGGCAAGGTGAACCCCTTCCCCTTCATCCAGGCGGCCTCGGGCATCCAGGTGAACCCGCAGGACATGGCCGGAGCGTTCGTGCGCTGGACGTTCGATCTGTCCAGGCCCGGGGAGGGATACGAGGAGACCGTGCTGGGTCCGGGTGGTGATCTGCCGCGCGCCGCCGAGAAGGACGGCATGGCGGACTACGAGGTGGGTTACTACCAGACCTACGACCCGGCCGCGGGTCCACCGTTGCTCGCGGGTCCCGTCGGGGCGGGCTTCAACACTCTCCTGCGACTCGAGGTGCGCACTGGCAGGCTCAAGGCCTTCGCCCCGGGCGAGCAGTCAACCGTGCAGGAGCATTTCCACATTCCGGCCGCGACGCCGGGACACGAGGGTTATCTCGGTTTCATCGTCGACCGACACGCCGAGAACCGCTCCGAGGTATTCGTGCTGGAGGCGGCCAATCCGGAGCGCGGCCCGCTGGCCCGCATCAAGGTACCGTTCCGCCTGCGTGTCGGCGTGCACGGCAACTGGGTACCGGCCGAGGCGCTGCGAGCGGCCCGGTTCACCCGT
>DATKLO010000197.1:0-3220 GCA_035542375.1 Steroidobacteraceae bacterium
ATCACGTTCGCCTTTGGCATGGGCGGCGCGGTAGCGAATTTCGCCGCGCTGCTGCACATGACGGTCCACTCGTTGACGAAATCGGCAATCTTCTTCGCGGTGGGGCACGCGGCGCAGAAGGCGGGCTCGCAGGTGATGGACAACATCCGGGGACTCATCACTTTGAGTCCAACGATCGGCTGGGGGCTGATGATGGGCTCGCTGGCGATCCTGGGAATGCCGCCGTTCGGGGTGTTCGCGAGTGAATTCCTGATCCTGACGACGGCGATGCGAGAGCAGCCGTGGGCGGCGCCGATCCTGCTGACGGCACTGGGAGTCGCGTTCGCGGCGATTTTCAGGCGCGTGCAGCCCATGGTGTTCGGGGAGACGACCGCCCAGCGGCTGCCTCACCCACCGGCGCTACTGCCGGTGTTTGCTCACCTGACGATAGTGCTGGTGCTCGGGATCTGGGTGCCCCCTTACCTGGCGGACTGGTATCGGGCCGCGGCTCGGCTGCTGGGGGGCGAATAGATGCCGATCCGAAAATGGCTGGCGCACAGCGAGCCCGTTGCGGGAGCTCCGGGGATGCGGGGAATCCAAGTGTCCCGCGATCAGTGGCGCTGCGCTGTGCTCGATATCGCCGCTGCGGGAGGTCGGCTGGCCGCGCTGTGGGCCAGCGGCGATGAGACGGGGGCGCGGGTGCATGGGGCATTTCTTCTTGAGAGCATCGGTTGCGTGCTCACTTTGCCGCTCGCGGATCCAAAGTCGCCTTACCCGGGCATCGAAGATCTGTTTCCGGCGGCGAGCCGAATGCAGCGAGCGATGGCGGACCTGACGGGCTTGCAGTCCACCGCGGTGGACGTGCGGCCGTGGCTGCGGCACTCGGCCTGGCCGGCGCACTATCGACCTCTGACCGACCTTCCTTTGGTGCAGTCCGACGCCCCAGCCGTGGCCGATTCGTACGATTTCGTGCGCGTCGAAGGCGACGGCGTGCACGAGATCGCAGTGGGTCCTGTCCACGCGGGCACGATCGAGCCGGGACACTTTCGGTTCTCGGTGGTGGGCGAGAAAGTGCTGCGGCTGGAGGAGCGGCTGGGGTACGTGCACAAGGGGATTGAGCAGCGCTTCACACAGCTGCCGATTCTGGAGGGTCATCGCCTCGCGGCGCGCGTGTCGGGGGACTCGGCGGTTGCGTTCTCATGGGCCTATTGCCAGGCTTTGGAGGGAATTGCTGAGGTGGAAGTCCCGCCCCGCGCGGCATTTCTGCGTGGCTTGTATCTGGAGACAGAGCGCGTTGCCAATCACTTGGGAGACCTGGGTGCGCTGGGTAACGATGCCGGATTCGCCTTCGGCCTGACGCAGTTCTCACGGCTCAAGGAGCAATTGCTTCGGGCCAGCGACGTGGCGCTGGGAACACGCTACCTGTTGGACGCGATCGTGCCAGGCGGCACACGTCTGGATCTGACAGCAGCGGGTGCCCGGGAGCTGAGCCGATGCGTGCGCGAGATCGCCAGCGAAGCGCTCGTGCTGCGGGAGATCTACGACGAACATGAGGGCCTGCGCGATCGGTTCAACGGAGCAGGAAGAGTGAGCGTAGAGCTGGCGAGGCGGTTGGGACTGACGGGGCTGCCGGGTCGAGCGAGCGGACAGGCGTTCGATCTGCGAATCGACTTGCCATGTGCGCCGTACGAAGAGATTGCGCCGACGAAGAGCGGGCGTCGCGAGGGGGACGTGGCGGCCCGGGTCGGGGTCCGCTTCAGTGAGCTGCAGGAATCCTGCAGGTTGATTCAGGTATTGGCCGGTGCGCTGCCGCCAGGGTCACATCGGCTTCCGGTCGTCGCTCCGCGACCGGACCGACTGGGCCTGGGGTTGATCGAAGGATGGCGGGGTCCGGTACTGATTGCGCTGGAAGCCGGCACTGGAGGGACGATCCGCCGGTGCCATCCGCACGATCCTTCCTGGCAGAACTGGCCGGCGCTGGAGCACGCAATCATCGACAACATCGTTCCGGATTTTCCGCTGATCAACAAGTCGTTCAACCTGTCCTACAGCGGGCATGATCTGTAGGCGGACTTCATGCTGAAAACACTGCGTCAGATCGCCTCGATCGGAATCGTGTCGGAGCCGCCTCCCGAGGCAGACGAGAGCCTGCGCGTTCGCGCGAGCCTCAGCGAGCGCATTCGCACAGTGCTCGGTCGAGCGCTTTGCATCCGTCATGTGGATGCGGGATCGTGCAACGGGTGTGAGCTGGAAATCCATGCGCTGAACAACCCGATCTACAACCTGGAGGGACTGGGCATCCGGTTCGTGGCAAGTCCTCGACATGCAGACCTGCTGCTGGTCACGGGGCCGGTATCGAAGCACATGGAGTTGGCGCTGCGCCGAACGTACGCGGCGACTCCGGATCCGAAGCTGGTGGTGGCGCTGGGCGACTGCGGATGCACGGGAGGGATTTTCGGTGAGAGCTACGCGAGCTGCGGGCGGGTGTCGAACGTGATTCCGGTGGATGTGGCGGTGCCCGGATGCCCGCCGAGCCCTACGCGGATCCTCCAGGGCATCCTGACGGCGCTGTCAGCGGATCGGAAGTGAGGGCAACCGAGTCCTTGCTCAGAGAGCCTCGATCTTGAGGAGCTTCAGGCGGCCTGTTGCACCTCTCTTGATCGAAATGGACGACTTCGGGCAACCCAGGTGCCGGGCCACGAGAGCGATGAGCTCCGCGTTGGCTTTGCCATCGGTCGGTGCCGAGCGCAATTCGGCAAACCAGACGCCCGCACCGTTCTCGCGCAAGGTGCTCGCGCGGGCGTTGGGCTTGACCTTCACTTCCAGGAATCGTTCGCGGCCGGACATGGCCCGTCCCCTCGCGGGTGGAGCAGCTCATTTTCAGAAGGGGGCGCCTTTTGCGAGGTCCCGCCCTCTCATCAATATACATTGAGCCGCAGCAGATTGACGGCCGCCGCTCAACGGACGGCCCGTGGAAAGTACCTACCGACTTCTGGCTCAACACAAGGAGGGCTACTGGGCCGCACACGCGCCTGCCTCATTGCGGCTGAGCGTGCTGGATCTCGACACCAGCGCATCGGCCGCAGACCCCTACGCCGGTCTGAAACAGGACTTTCCGCTGGCGAAGGACCTCATTGCCGCGACCGCGGTTGCGCCTCTAACCGGTCGTTCCACGAGCAGCGACAGGCGCCACCCCTGCCTGAAGCCGACCAGGTATCCACCGCCACCGGCGAGAACTGCC
>DATKLO010000198.1:0-2775 GCA_035542375.1 Steroidobacteraceae bacterium
GGATCCGCTGGTGCTGGCGCAGGATCCCATCCAGCTTGGCGCCCAGTCTCTCGATCGCGGCACGGCTGGCGCGATTGAAGAAGTGGGTGCGGAACTCGACCGCGATGCAATCCAGTTGCTCGAACGCATGAGTCAGCAACATCAGCTTGCACTCGGTGTTCAGCGCGCTGCGCTGAACCTGCTTTCGATACCACGTCGAGCCGATCTCCACGCGCCGATGCAAGGCGTCGATATGCATGAACGAGGTCATGCCCACTGCCCGCCCGGACGCATTTTCCATTACGGCGAAGGGGCACATTGAGCCTTGCGTCTGAAGGTTCAGGCGCCTGGCGATCTCCGCCCTCATCTCTTCGGGCGCGGGAACGGTCGTATACCAGAGATTCCACAGCTCCCCGTCCTCGACGGAATCGCACAGATCGTCATGATGCGCCTGGGACAGGGGAACGAGCGCGCCAAAGCGTCCCTGGAGCGTGATGGGGTCGATGAACGCCATTCAGCGATGGTAACGCGGCGGTTACCGGAACGGCCAGTGACGGCTGTCGCATTGTCGCAGCGACTGGTTGCGGCAGCGGACCGCGCAGACCTCAGGCGGAACCCTGGAAGTCCGGCGGTCTCTGGTCTGAAACCTTGAGCGCCTGTTCGAGAGCCAGGCCAACACGCCCGATCCTGCCTTCCTCGAAGTGGCGTCCGATCAGGGTGACACCATGAGGCACGCGCCGTGGTGGATTGAACTTCGGCAGCGGCTGCGCGGGATCGGGTGCCCAATCGCTGCGCGCCTCGGACACGCTGATGAAGCCCGCGCGCAAGGTGAGTGAGGGGTGACCGGTGAAGTTGCCGATGGTGAGCATCTCATCGCGCAGCGACGGCACGAGCAACAGGTCCACCTGCGTGAACAGCTTCAGCATCTGCTGCGCGACGGCACGGCGGAAACGGTCGGCCTGAACGAAATCGACGGCGGACACGAAGCGCGACTGCCGGAACGTGTTGGGCCATGCATCGGGCACCTGCATGCGCAACTGATCGGCCCGGTGACTCAGGGTGAGTTCCTCGAAGGCGGCAGCGGACTCGGCAAACAGGATGGCGTTCAGTGAGCCGTAGGGCCAGTCGGGCAGCGATACTTCGACCGGCTGCAATCCGATCTGCCGCAAGGTGGCCAGTGCCTGACGATCCACCTCGGTAGCGGGCTCCTCGTCCATCCACTTTGGAAAGTAACCGACTCGCAGGCCGGAGATCGACTCGCTGCCATCGAAGCGCAGCGGGTGCGTGACACTCGCGAGATCGCCCGCGTCCGCCCCGCTGATGGCGTGAAGAACCAGCATCGTGTCTTCGACGCTGCGAGTCATCGGCCCCAGCTTGTCGAGAGACCAGGACAGGGTCATTGCACCGGTACGCGGCACCCGGCCAAAGGTGGGTCGCAGTCCTGTCAGGCCGCAGCGCATGGTGGGCCCGACAATGCTTCCTTCGGTCTCGCTGCCGATCGAGAAGGCGACCAGTGCTGCGGCTGTCGCCGCGCCGGGCCCTGCGCTCGAGCCGGATGCGCCCTCCTCCAACAGCCAGGGGTTCATCGTCTGACCGCCAAACCAGACATCGTTCAGCGCCAGTGCACCCAGACTGAGTTTGGCCAGCAGCACCGCTCCGGACTCCTGCAGCCGCCGCACGACGGCGGCATCCGATTTCGGTACCCGGTTCCTGTAGGGCTCGGCGCCGTAGGTCGTCGGGATCCCCGCGGTATCGAGCAGATCCTTGCCGCCCCACGGAATGCCGTGCAAGGGCCCACGATAGTGGCCCGCCGCGATCTCCTGGTCGGCGCGCTTCGCCTGCCCGCGTGCCAGCTCAGGAGTCAGGGTGATGATGCTGCGCAGCCGTCCATCCAGCTTTGCGATGCGCTGCAGATAAATTTCCGTCAGGCGCGCCGAGGTGAGCTGCTTCGATTCGATCCAGCGCGACAGCTTCCAGACAGGGGCGAACGCAATGTCGGCGTCCGCGTGGGGCAGTGGGCCGGGATCGCTGCTGCTGCGGACGAAATGCTCGCTCCGATCCGGCGCCACCGCTCCCGGCAGGAGCGGATTCCAGGTTGAATACGGCGCCAGGTCCGACTGCAGGTCCACCTTGCGGGGCCCGGTGCGTCGCTCGTAGATCGCCGCGATGCTGTTGCGCCAGTTCTGCGCTGCCTGGGCGCGTTCCCGGGCGCTGAGTTCGATCCGCACCAACTTCTGCGCCTCGACGAAAGTCGCCGCCGTCACGTCCGGGCCCACGGGCGGAGCCGTCCCGAAAGCCGGTGGCGTGCCGGGCGCCGGCGCAGTCGAGCGCCCCGCTGCCGCGGCAGCCGGCTTGAGCGCACCGCTCGATGGCCCGGCATGGGTCTGCTCCCCGGCAGCTGCCTTCGCGGCGAGCAGAACGCCCGTGGATGACAACAGAAACTCGCGACGCGAATTCGACATGCGGCAGGCTCCCCGGGTGGGCGGCGCCGAGGCGCCAACAGGCGATGGTCAAGACGGCCGGCTTCAGTGGGCGATGTCCCGAAGCATCGAGGTTCTGATTTCGGCCAGCTGCATCTTATCGGCCTGATCGGTGTGGTACAGGGCTTTCAGGTAGGCCTGGTCCCAGGGGCTCAGACCCTCGGTGGGTGCCGTTCCCGCGAACAGCTTCAGGATGGTGGGGGTCGCTCCTGGATCGGCGTTCGGCCGGATTTCCGCCAGACCCACCATCGCGACATAGCCGGCCAGCTGATCGAAAGTCACACCCCGTGCACGGCGTGAATCCACGATCACCATC
>DATKLO010000199.1:0-31255 GCA_035542375.1 Steroidobacteraceae bacterium
CCGAACCGCGAAGCGCGACCCCCTGCCGAGTTGCGACGTCACGGTGCATTCGAGCGCGAGCATGCGCGAGATGCGGCTGACGATGGACAGACCCAGTCCGATGCCGGCGTCCCGTGGTCTCTCGGCCGTGGGAACCTGGTAGTACTCCTCGAAGATCCGCCCCAGGTGCTCGCTCTCGATGCCGATACCGGTGTCGTGCACGCTGATTTCGAGGCCCTGCGGCCGGCGTCTACAACCCACCAGCACTCGGCCGCGCGGGGTGTAGCGGATTGCGTTGCTGACGAAATTGCGCAGTACGGTTTCGAGCAGGTGTGGATCCGTGCGCACCCAGGCGCGGCTGGGCATGAACCGCAGGTCAATGCCGGCGGCGCGGGCGACGTTGCCGTACTCAGGTCCGATGCGATCGAGCAATGTGGAGATCGGAAAATCCGCGAGCCGGGGAGCGATGCCGTTCAGATCCAGGCGCGCGCTGTCGAGCAGGGTGCCGAGCAGATTGTTGAGCGAGGCCAAGGCAACCTTGGCCCGCTGTACCAGCTCCAGGTCCTGGGCCACGAGGCGGCTCTCGTCCACTGACTCCAGGAACAGCAGCGCCGAATTCAGCGGCTGGCGCAGATCGTGGCTGGCTGCGGCGAGGAAGCGGGTCTTGGCCTGGTTACCGCTGTCGGCGAGTTGCTTGGCCTGCTTGAGGGCCAGTTCGATCTCGCGGCGCGATTCCAGCTCGCGCGTGAGTTGCGCGTTGAGCGACTCGTACTGCTCGGTGCGCAGCCTCACCGTGTCTTCGAGCTTCGCGGCCGTCTGGAACCAGGAGAAGGCGCCGGCATGGCCGTCGATTTCGCGCTCGACGCGTGCCATGAGCGCGCGCACCGTCTTGCGAAGCGCCTTGTTCTGGGCGGAGAGCTTCGCGGCGTTCAGCTTGCTCTTCTTCGGGCGAGAAGTGCGCGCCACGCGCGCTCGGGATCTGGCCTTGGCGCGACGTGCGGGTGGCTTGCTCCGGGAGGCCATGCTAGCGCCCGGAGCCGATCGCCAGCGCCGTGAACGAGTTGTTGACGTGCACGGTATTGAACTGCTCGCCCAGAGCAGAGAAGCCGACGACGCGGTTGCTTGCGAACACCTTTTCGATGGCCTCCGTCAGACCGCCCTGCTCCATGCATACCGTGCGCGCCGCGCAGTCGAAGCCGATGGTCAGTTCCGGCGTCCCGACGTGGCGTGCGAATTCGGCAAAAGTATCTTCCAGCCGGCCCAGCATGTCATCGGGTTGCCCGATAGCGGCCACGACGCCGGCCTCGATGGCGCAGGCGAACTCGATGGTGTTGTCCTCGTGCACACGCTGGACGCCGCGAGCGAAGTACTGGCCGCCGACGCGGATCATCAGCGGGTAGGCCGCGTACTGGTTCACTTGCTTTGGGGGGCGACGGAACCCGCAGGCGGCCGCGAACTCCGCCAACGCGGGCCGGCCGTTGATCTCGAGTACCATGCGTCGGTCGGGATCGGCTTCGGTGATCACGACCTTGCGCGTGCCGGCGCGATAGTGATTGTGGCTCAGCGCCATCACCGGTGAATCCGAGGCGACGAGACAGAAGATCGCCGCATTGCGCAGGGCCCGGCCCTGGTACAGCAGACGCTTCGATCCCTGCGGGTGCGCGGCGGGGTTGAAATAAACATCGCCCGCCGAGCCGCCCACGAGCGGCGTCCCGGCGAACTCCATGCCCAGGGCCGCGACCAGACGCTCTTCGCAACAGGCTTCGGCGTCGACCATGATCAGCCCGAACTGCGCGTGCGGGGTTTCCGGATGCAGCTTCTTGAGTTTGTCGCGCGCGGCCCGCGCGACCTCCTGGGCATCGGGCAGTCCGAACCGATCGACATTCTCGATGAGGATGTCCACCGCCGTGAACCGCGGCGAGGGCAGGCTGAAGCCGGTGATGCCGTGCCGCAGGAATCCCTCCGGTCCGAAGGAGCAACCGGTAACGGCACCGATGGCGCGCCGGATGCCACGCCGGGTCAGGGCACGCGCCAGCCTATCCAGGTCATAGCCGGTGGTGATGAACAGAACGTTGAGACCATCCTGCGTGATCGCCCCGCCAGTGAGCAGGTCCTCCACTGCGTCCGCCTCGGTCGCGGCGGTGCTGTCCAGCAGGCGGATGCTGTTTTTGGCGGGCGATGATCTTCTCAACATGAGTCCGGTACCTGGACGGTGGCGATGCGTGGCGATGTTGGCCCTGGCTCGTGGTGAATGGCGCTCAGGATCGCGGCGACGAACGCAACGTGGGGAAGTCCTCTTCGCGGAATTCGCCTTCGTGTGCGATCTGCGAGTCGGCCCGGGTGTGCTCGCAAGCCCGCAGATCCACGCGCCGAATCTTGCCCGAGATGGTCTTGGGAAGCGCGGCAAACTCGATCCGCCGGATGCGCTTGTAGGGGGAGACACGCAGGCGCACGTGCTCGAAGATCGACAGCGCCGTGCCCGCATCCGCGACATGACCGGCGGCCAGCACGATGTAGGCTTTGGGCACCGCCAGGCGCAGGGGGTCGGGGCTCGGCACCACCGCCGCTTCCGCGACAGCGACATGCTCGATCAGCACGCTTTCGAGCTCGAACGGGCTGATGCGGTAATCGGATGACTTGAAGACATCGTCCATGCGGCCGACGTAGGTCAGATAACCGTCCTCGTCACGCGAGGCCACATCTCCGGTGTGATAGTAGCCGCCTTGCATGGCCGCGTCGGTCTTGGCCGGATCGTCCAGATACGACCGCATCAGTCCGAGCGGGCGCTCCTTCAGGTCCACGCAGATCTCGCCTTCCGTTCCCGGCCGCCCTTCCGGGTCCAGCAGTTCGATCCGGTAGCCCGGAAGCGGGCGGCCCATCGAACCGGCCTTGAGCACCTGCCCGGGCGGATTGCCCACCTGTGCGGTGGTTTCCGTCTGGCCGAACCCGTCGCGTACGGTGAGCCCCCACGCCTGGCGGATCTGCGCGATGATTTCCGGATTGAGCGGCTCGCCGGCGCCCACCAGCTCGCGCAGCGAGCCGCGCCGACCCTTGAGGTCCTGCTGGATCAACATGCGCCACACGGTGGGTGGTGCACAGAACGTCGTGACCTGACAGCGCGCCAGGACATCCAGCAGACGCCCGGCGTCGAAGCGATCGTAATGGTAGGCCAGCACAGTCGCTTCGGCGTTCCAGGGCGCGAACACACAGGACCAGGCGTGCTTGGCCCAGCCGGGTGAACTCAGGTTCAGGTGCACATCGCCCGGCCGCAGGCCGATCCAGTACATCGTGGACAGGTGGCCGACGGGATAGCTGGCATGGGTATGTGCAACCAACTTCGGCTTCGCGGTCGTGCCGGAAGTGAAGTACAGCAGCAGCAGATCGTCGGCGCGCGTGGCAGGGCGCGCTGTCAGCTCGCGCGAAGCCTGCTGCGATTCCGCGTAGTCGAGCCAGCCTGGCCTGAATCCGCCGCCCGAGGGACCGGGGCACGAAGGGCCGGAGCCCAGGGGACCGTCACCTGAAGGGCCCTCGGCTGAGGCACCGCCGGGCAGCGGGCCTCCGACCAGAATGCGGATCGGAGCACCGGGGAGACCCTCGAAGCGCGAGGCACAGGCGGTGTCGGTCACGATGGCGGACACGGCACCGCGCTCGAGCCGGTCGCGCAGATCTTCCCGCTGCAACAGGGTGGTGGCGGGAATCATGACCGCGCCCACCTTCATCGCGGCCAGCATCGTTTCCCAGAGGGCGACGACGTTGCCGAGCATGATCAGGATGCGATCGCCGGGACGAACGCCGCTCGCGCGCAGGTAGTTGGCCACCTGGGTGGACCGCACCGCCAGTTCGCGAAACCCGAGTGACTGGTCGTGGCCGTGGTCGTCCACGACGCGCAGCGCGGTGCGATCGAGTGATCCGAGGGCGTCGAAGTAGTCGCACGCCCAGTTGAATTCCCCGAGCTGTGGCCAGCGGAACTCACGGCAGGCCGCCGCGTGATCCTCACGCAGGGCCAGCAACTGATCGCGGGCCGCGACGAAGGCGGAAGCCCCGCTGCCGTAGGGCGGCCGCTTCACATCGCGGCTCTCAGGCGATGTTGATGCACAGTGACTTGCTCTCCGTGCAGGAGTACACGGCCTCGCGCCCCATCTCGCGACCCCAGCCGGACTGCTTGTAGCCGCCGAACGGCATGGTGGCGTCCAGCACGTTGTGACAGTTGACCCACACCGTGCCGGCGCGCAGCTTGCGGGACAGCTTGAACACCTTACTCACATCGCGTGTCCAGATACTCGCGGCGAGCCCGTAGATGCTGTCGTTCGCCCTGCGGGCGATGTCATCCAGTGACTCGAAGGGCTGCGCGACGACCACGGGGCCGAAGATTTCCTCGCGGACGATGGACATCGACTCGGAGACATCGGTGAAAACGGTCGGCTCCACGTAGTAGCCCGGAGTTTCCAGGGCACGACCTCCGGTGATGGGTTTCGCGCCGCTGGCGATGCCCTCGCCGACGAGCTTCATCACGCGCTCGCGCTGGATGGAGGACACCAGTGGCCCCATCTGCGCTCCGGTATCCAGTCCGGGTCCCAGAGTCATGGCCTTCGCCTGCGAGGCTACTCCTTCCAGCACCCGCTCGAAATGCCGCTTCGCGACGAACAGCCGGGAACCGGCCGAGCAGACCTGGCCCTGGTTGAAGAAGATTGCGCTGGCCACGCCGGGAATGGCGGCATCGATGTCCGCATCCTCGAGCACGATGGCCGGCGACTTGCCACCCAGCTCCACCGTGACCTTCTTCATGTTGCCGGCGGAAGCGCGCACGATCAGACGGCCCACTTCGGTCGAGCCCGTGAAGGTGATCTTGTCCACGCCCGGATGGGCCGCCAGGGCGGCACCCGCCGTCGGTCCCATGCCGGTGACGATGTTGAAGACGCCCTTCGGAAAGCCGGCCTCCATCACCAGTTCGCCCAGGCGCAGTGCCGTCAGCGGGGTTTCCTCGGCGGGCTTGAGCACGAAGGTGCACCCGGCGGCCAGCGCCGGGGCGGCCTTCCAGGTCGCCAGCACGAACGGGAAATTCCAGGCGATCACGGCGCCCACCACGCCCACGGGTTCACGCTGCGAGAAGGCGGCGTATTCCTGGCCCGGAACGAGCGTGCCGGAGATCGGCAATACCTGCCCTTCCATCTTGGTCGGCCAGCCCGCCATGTAACGCCACACTTCGATGGAGTGCTTGATGTCGACATGCCGTGCCATGACGACGGATTTGCCGTTGTCGATGGACTCGAGTTCCGCCAGCTCGTCGGCGTGCTTCTCGATCAGATCGGCGAGCCGGTGCAGCAGTCGCTCGCGATCCACCGCCTTCATGCGTGACCAGTCGGAATCCTCGAACGCCGTGCGCGCCGCCTGGACCGCGCGGTCGATATCCGCACTGTCGCCTTCCGCCACACGAGCGATGACCGAATCGCTGGAGGGATCGCGCACTTCAAAGGTACGTCCGCTTGCCGCGTTGACCCATGCGCCATCGATCAGCAGTTTGCCGGGCTTACGCAGGAACGCCTGGTTCGCGGCGCTGATGCGGGACAGATCGTTGGCAGCCGCCTGCCGCACGACACGGTTGGTTGCACTCACGGGACCCCCTCTTATGCTGTGTGCCGCGCGAGCCAAGCCTCGCGGCGACTCCAGCGTAGGCAGGGGTCCTGACACGGTCAATGATACTTATGGCGGAGAGCCGTGGTCCGAAAGGCGCAGACGTATCCGGAAGTGATGGCAGGTCAGTCCGCGCACGCAGCGTCGCGAATCTCTCAGGACTCCATATCGTGCTGAATGGAGGCGAGAATGTCCGGGGCGCGCGCCCGCAGCCGGGCGAACCACAGCGCGCCCGCCAGCAGGTAGCCGAAGAACAGGAACGGCAGGATGTTGTAGGGCCAGGCGGGCACCGGGTAGAGACTGCCGCCGATGACGAACAACATCAGCGCCGCGCCCGCCAGCCCGACCACCACGTGCCGGACGCGCTGTTCCCCGGCGCGCCGCAGATCAAGCGGCGCGACGATACATAACATCAGATACACGCCGACGAAGCTGAAGCTGGCGAACGTACCGCAGTAGCCGAAGGCGTTCAGGATACCCAGGGGCAGTGTGCCCAGGCTGATCGCCGCGACGAGGAGACTGCACAGCACCACCGCGACGTGTGGCGTACGATGAGCTTCGTGAATACTGCCCATGGAAGGATGCAGGAACCGATACTTGCCCATCGAAAACAGCAGGCGTGAGCCGGCATTGATGCTCGCCAGTCCGCAGGCGAACACACTGATCATCGCGGCAAAGTAGACGAGCATGGACACGGAAGCGAGCCCGGCGCGCGCCGCCGCATCCGCGAACGGGGCGGAACTGTTGCCCAGAGCGGTGGTGTCGTTGTCGACTCCAAGCACCATGCAGTAGGCCGTGATGGTGAAGAAGATGCCGCACGCGGCCGCGGAGCGGGTCACGGCCAGCGGAATGTTACGGCGTGGATTGGCCGACTCGCGCGCGAGCACCGCGGCACTCTCGAATCCCACGAAGCTGAATATCACGAACGGCAGCGCCGAGAAGATGCTCCCGGCGTGAAGGTGAGCGATGTCGAGTTGCGCGGCATCGTACAGCGTGCCTCGCGCGCGGACGATCAGCGCGGTAATGGCAATGATGATGCCCACGGAAATGAACTCCAGCACGAGCCCGATGCGCGCGGACAGCCGGATGTCGCGATAGGCCGCATGGCAGACCAGCAGCAGAAACAGCACCATGGCCACGCCTATGGCCACCGGACTGGGCGGCAGACCGGCGAGACGCAGGAAGTTGCCGACGAAGATGGCGAACGTCTGGGTGGTCGCGATGCCGGTGAACACGTACGCGCTGATCATGGACCAGCCGGCCATTGCGCCTGCAAATGGCCCGAAGGTGCGGCCGATGTAGATGAAGTACGAGCCCGTCTCGGGATGGCGTGCGGCGAGTATCCCGATGCTGGCGCCGACGATCGCCACACCCACGGTACCGATGAGATAGGCCATCCAGCAGCCGAGTCCCGCCAGTCCCGCGACCACCGTGATGTTCAGTGTCGGAGTCAGTGTCGGCGCGATGGCCGCGAGCGATTGTCCCGTGGTCTCGATCAGGCCCAGCACGCCAAATCGCAGGCGCGCCACCGGTTTCGGGTGTGCAGCTTGCTCTTCGACCGCGCTCACCGGGTGGTCTGCTGCAGCAGGGACAGAACGGCAGTGCGTGCGCTGGGTGAGTGGATCGGCAGTGCGAGCACATCTGCGGGACGCGCCCAGTCGAGAGCACAGCGGGCAGCGTCCAGTTCCGTCAGGCGCACAGGCAGCGCCTCATCTGAAAAACCAAGCTTCAACAGCGCGGAGCGGATGATGCGGGGAATTTCGCCCGGCTCACGGCCACGCAGGTGACTCTCGTTTTCCTTCACCACGATGAGGTCCGGCCGGAACTCCGCGGCCACGCGTGCCAGTGCCTCGATGTCCGCGTCCCGTCGGTTGCCGGCATGGCCCAGCAACAGGCCGAGGCGACCGCGCCCTGCACGCAAGTGTTCGGCGACATTCAGCAGGCCGCGCAATCCCTCCGGGTTATGCGCGTAGTCGATGATGATGCGCACGCCGTTGACCTCGAATCGCATCAGGCGGCCGGGATTGTCGGCCGGGTCCGAGCCGAACCGGCTCAGCACATCGGCAACGGTGCGCGCCGGAATGCCCAGTGCGACCGCGGCCAGGGCGGCCGCGGCGAGGTTCGCGACGTTGTAGGTGGCGCTGCCCGATACCGTGAGGGGCAGGGTCATGATGTCACCCATTTCCGACTCGACGTCGCGGTGACTGAGCATGAGCTGTCCGCCACGGACTCCGCAGACGGACCCCCCCCAGGTGCGATGCTCGCGCAGGATGGCCTGATCGTAATCCAGTGCGAACCATCCGAGCGGCGGGCTGCGGCCGTAACGGGCCGCGAGCACTCCGGCGCGGCTCACCAGTTGCGGGTCCTGCGCATTCAGGACCAGCAGACCGTCTGGAGCCACGACGGCGCCGACAGTCATCTTGACGTCGGCCAGCGCATCCAGATCGTCTATGCCGTATTCACCGAAATGATCGGCGCTGATATTGGTCACCACCGCGACGTGCGCGCGTGAGATCGCGATGCCGCGCCGCAGGATGCCCCCCCGCGCCGTCTCCAGAACGGCGGCCTCAGTCCGGGGATTTCGCATGACCGAGCGTGCGCCCGCGGGCCCCGAATAGTCACCCAGCTGAACCGCTTTGCCGTCGACGAACACCCCCTCCGTGCTGCAGTAGGCAACGTGGTGGCCATGGGCGCGAGCGCAGCTCGCGATCAGTCGCACGGTGGTGGTCTTGCCGTTCGATCCGGTGACGATGGCGGTGGGGATGTCGCTCAACTCGGCCCAGGGAATGCCGTCCGCGGGCGGCAGGTCTGCTGCTGGATACGAGCGGCTCTTCGCACCTGCGCCGAGGGTCAGGGTATCGTCATCCAGGACGTAAGGCAGATTGCGCGCGTCAGTGGCACTCAGAAGAGGGGCGAGGTTGGGCAGGCGCTCACGCGCGGCCAGTTGCTCCAGGCGCGCGAGCGCCGCAGCTTCGGCCAGCACCGGTGGAATGACACTCTGCGGATCCGATGCATTGTCCAGAGCCGCGGCCAGCAGCGCGGCTTCCAGTTCCCGTGTGTTCCAGACGTCGGGGTGCCGCTCCACGAGCGTCGCGCACAGCGCCCATTCGTTGACTTCCGTCGCTGCAAAGAGTTGATCGGGAGCTGCCGCGAGCGCGAGCGACGCTCCAGTGCGATGCCGTCGAGCCACGACACCCCGGGCGCTCCAACCCAGCTTCGCTCGTACTCGTTCGACCCGCGCGCCCCATCCTGACAGAAGACCTTCGTCCGGCTCTATCCCGTGCGTCTCCAGCACAGCGCCCGTGGAGGCAAAGAACAGATTGGCGCCGGTGAGACGTCTCGAGTCCTCGAACGGCAGTGTCAGACTTGTGTTCAGTATCTTCTCCGGCGCAACCCCGTACGGCCGAGGAGCAGCCACCACGGCATCACCGCCGCGGGCGCAAAAGGCGATCGCGGATCAATCTTCTGCTTCGGGCGCGAAGCGCACTCCGCGTTCGTCACGGATCAGCCCTTCGAGGTTGATCGCCGCGGGACGTGCGTCGCCCGCTGAAACTCCGTCACCCTGGAAGGTCGCCTGCGAGCCCGCCGCGCTCGCGGCGCCACCCCCGTTGGTCGCGGCAGCCGGTCCGGACGCGGCGCCAAGGCCGGACGTACCGCCAAGGCCGGACGCGCCGCCGAGGCCGGACGCGCCGCTCAATGCCGACGAGTGCGCCAGGTTTGAGGTGGCGCTGGATTGCGCCGCACCCGCCGCCTTGAACTTCGTAATCTGCTTCCACGAACGCGCCAGCGCGTCGGCGAAGATCAGCAGCAGGTCGCCGGGCTGCCCCATGCGCAGGGCTGCGCTGATGGCTTCCTGTTCATCGGGGATGATGGAGATCGCCGACTCGGGTATTCCCGCGGCGCGCAGGGCCGCGGCCTGAATACGCGGGACTTCGTCATTGCCCCGGTCGCGCAGGTTGTCATCGCGGCGACAGATGTAGTGGTCGAACCGCCCCGCGACGGCCTTCGCGATCGCTTCGAGATCCTGATCGCGCCGGTCACCCGGACCGGCAAGGACCACGATGCGGCGGCCGGTGACATCCAGTCGCTGGGCCAGATCGGCCATCACACCCACGGCGTGCGCGTTGTGGCCGTAGTCGAACAGCACCTTGAATGGATGCTCGTTGAAGACATTCAGGCGCCCCGGGGCCTGGAAGAAGGTCGAGTCGAAGGTCCGAAGGCCCTGACGGATGGCGTCCAGCTTGATGCTCAGGGAGAACGCCATCGCAGCTGCAAACATCGCGTTCTGCACGTTATGCGTCGCCCGACCTTCCAGCGTTGCAGGAATGAGATGCGTCCACAGCAGCGGAATGTGACTGCCCTTGTCGTACAGGGTGATCATCTGTCCGTTGACACCCCCTTCGAGGGCGCACGCGCGACCGCCGGCACGGATGTGCTCCCTCACCAGGGTATGCTGAGGATTCATGGTGACGTAGCAGATGTTCTTCGCATCCGTGTGCCCTGACATCCTGAGCACGTTCGGATCATCGGCATTCAGCACCGCGCAGTCGGTCGCGACTTCGACGACGATGCGTTTCACTTCCGCCAACTGTTCGAGAGTGTCGATCCCCTTCAGCCCGAGGTGATCGGGCTGTATGTTGAGCACCGCGCCAACGTTGACTTCGTTGACGCCCATGCCGGCACGCAGCAGCCCGCCCCGGGCCGTTTCGAGCACGGCGATGTCGATCTGCGGATCGGCGAGCACCATGCGGGCCGAAACCGGTCCCGTCATGTCACCTTGCACGGTGCGCTGCCCGTCAATGTAGACACCGTCGGTCGTGGTCAGCCCGGGTGTGTAGCCGCCCATCTTGGTAATGTGAGCCAGCATGCGGGCGGTCGTGGTCTTGCCGTTGGTTCCCGTCACTGCCGCGATCGGGACACGCGAAGGTGACCCGGGCGGAAACAACATGTCGATCACGGGCGCCGCCACGTCGCGGGGAGTGCCTTCGCTGGGGGCGACATGCATGCGGAAGCCCGGCGCGGCATTGACCTCGCAGATCCCGCCGCCAATCTTGCGGTAGCTCTCGGTGATGTTCTTCGAGAGGAAATCCACACCACCGACATCCAGGCCGACGGCGCGCACAGCACGTTCGGCCATCTCGCGATTGTCGGGATGAATGACATCCGTGACATCCGTGGCCGTACCGCCGGTCGACAGATTTGCCGTGGAGCGCAGGTAGACGATCTGTCCCGGTTCGGGGATGGAGTCGGGCGTCAGGCCGACACGCTCGAGCATCTTGTGCGCCTGGGCGTCAAGCTCGAGCCGGGTGAGGACCTTCTCGTGGCCGACGCCGCGGCGGGGATCCTGGTTCACGATCTCGATGAGCTGCACGATGGTGTGCTCGCCATCGCCGACGACATGACCCGGCGTGCGGCGCGTGGCGGCGACGAGTTCGCCATTGACGACCAGCAGACGATGGTCGTCGCCTTCCAGGAAGGTCTCCACGATCACCGAGCGCGAATGCTCGCGGGCCACATTGAATCCCTGCGTCACCTCCTCATCGGTGGTGAGACGGATGGAGATACCCCGGCCGTGATTGCCGTTGTAGGGTTTGGTCACCACCGGGTAACCGATGCGGCGCGCGGCGCGTACCGCCTGTGATTCACTCTGGACCAGCTCCTGCGTGGGCACCGGCAAACCCAGCGTAGCGAGGATCTTGTTGGTCTCTTCCTTGTCGCTGGCCAGCTCCACGGCGATATGGGGTGTACGGCCCGTGATGGTCGCCTGGATGCGCTGCTGGTACTTGCCGTGGCCGAGCTGCACCAGCGACTGATCGTTGAGGCGCAGCCAGGGGATGCCGCGCTGGGTGGCGGCACGCACCAGTGAGGCGGTCGATGGCCCGAGCGCGCGCCGCTGCGCGAAGCGGATGAACTGGTCGCGCGCCTCGGGCCAGTTCCAGTCCTCGGGCACGCTGTCGGCGGGTCGGATGGAGGGCGGCAGCAGGGAGGCGATCAATCGCAGCGCCAGATCACCTGCCGCGATGCCTTCATCGCGCTGTTCGTATTCGTAAACCACGGTGTAGACACCCGGGCGGCCGGCGCTGCGGGTCTTGCCGAAGGTGACGGCTTCGCCGGCGATGTTCTGCAGTTCGATGGCCACGTGTTCCAGGACGTGGCCGAGCCAGGTACCTTCATCTTCGCGCATGCGCCGGAGGAAGCCACCGGGTTCGCCGTAGGAGCAGCCATGCTCCGCCAGCCCTGGCAGTGCAGCGGTCAGCGCGTCGATGAATCCGTTTCCGAGTCGCGCAGTGGGCCACGCTTCGAGCTCACCGAGATCGAGCTCGAGGCGGATGACGGGAAAGCGGGCGTGCAGCGAGGGACCGACATAGACGGATCGATCGAGGATGCGCATGAGTTTTCTCCGCGGAAAACTCTTGTCCTCCGGCCTGTCCCGGAAGGCAGGTTCTCCGTCATTCTTTGGGTCGCTTCAGGCTCCCTGCCGCCGCGGTCCGCGTCTGCAGATTGAACGTGGCCCCCGCCACCAGGAAATGCATCTTCAGACCGAGCATGCACACGGGCTGGCCCTCGGTCGCCGCATCGATGGAGGAATAGCTGACTTCCGAGCCGTCCATCACGGTGACGCCGCCGCTGCCTTCCACTTCGACAACGTCGTCCGGCCTGATGAACACGGCTGTGTCCTCGTCGAGTCCGATGCCCACGGCAAAGGGGTTGTAGGCCAACGCGGTGAGCAGCCGGCCGATGCGATCGCGCTGGCGGAAATGCTGGTCGATGATGAACCGGTTGGTCAGCCCCAGGCCCGGTGCGAGCTGCACACTGCCGGCGATCGCGGACGAGCCTTCATCGCCCGAGGCGATCATGTGCTCGCTGAGGATGCTGGCGCCTGCGCTGGTACCACCGACAGTCACACCGTGCGCATTGCGAGTGCGGATCAGCTTCGCGACCGGAGTTCCGCCCAGCAGAGTCGTGACACGCAGCTGGTTACCTCCCGTGAAGAAGATCCCGCTCGCCTCCTCGAGTCGCTGCAGACGGCCGGCTTCCTGACAATCACGGCGCGTATCGAAATCCATGACCGTGACGCGGGCTGCGCCCAGCTCACTGAAGAGCTTCTCGTATCGCGCGCCGGTCTCATGCATGCGGCTCGCAGTGGGTATCACCACGATGTCGGCGGACTCGCCGCCCGATACACGTACGAACCGTTCCAGGATGCGGCGGTCGTTCTCTTTGTTCTCCGCGCCGCCAATGGGAACGATCCAGCCGCGCTGTTCGCCGTCCGGAACTCTGCTGGGCATCCCGTGCCGATCCTCGCTGTTTCAGATCTGTCGTCCGGTCCCCACGGGCAGGTCCGGTCCCCCTGCACCCTACCCCCAATTGTGGCGCGGGGGTAGGGTCACAGTGATACGCTGTAGGCATAATTTGACCAGAAAATCCGCAGGTTGCATATGTTCCGACCCCGCAGCATGGTGGCAGCCAGTCTCGCCGCCGCAACCCTGTGCCTGTGCGCCCCAGCCCTGGCGGCGCCCGAACCGGCCCGGATCGCACGGATCCTCGAGGGGTTGGGTTCGGTACATCCCTTCAGCGAGGTGTCCATGGCGCCCGATGGCAAGCACATCGTCTACGGCAACGTGGTCACGGGCAGCCGGTCGGGTGCTGAAGTCGAGGTATCGGCGCTCTGGATCGCAAACGCCGAAGACGGGTCAGGCGCGACCCGGCTGACAGCATGTTCCGGATCGGTATGCGACGAACATGGCGCGGCTTGGTCGCCGGATGGCAAACAGATCGCCTTCGTCACCACTGACGCGAACGATCAAACGCAGATCGCCGTTGCCGATGCTGACGGCAGCAACTCCCGAATCCTCACTCGCGCCCATGGACCGGTCGACACACCACGCTGGGCGCCGGAGGGCAAGCGCATTGCGTTCCTCTACTCCAAGGACGCCCCCAGGACTCCCGGCCCGCTGAATCCGCTCGCGCGTGATGCCGGAGAGTTGTCCTCGACGATCTACGAGCAACGACTGACGGTCATTGCGTCCCAGGGCGGCGAACCCGCGGTGCTGGGGCCCGACGATCTCAACGTGTACGAATATGACTGGTCGCCGGATGGCAAACGTTTCGTCATCACGGCAGCGCATGGCTCGGGTGACGACAACTGGTGGATCGCGGAACTCGACCTGATGGATGCGCAGTCGGGCGCCGTCACCACACTCCTCAACCCAGACCTGCAGATCGCTTCACCACGCTGGTCGGGTGATGGCAGCCGGATCGCCTACATCGGCGGGATCATGAGCGATGAGGGGATCACCGGAGGCGATGTCTACGTACTGGCCCCCACAGGCGGGGTGGCTGTCGATGTGACGCCTAATCTGGCCGCATCGGTGCAGACGATCACCTGGAACGGTTCCCCGGCGCACATCATTGCCACGGAATTCGCCGCTGGGGAAGGAGTCCTCGCGCGAATCGACGTCGACACGAAAAAGCAGCGTGAGATCTGGCGAGCGCCGCAGATGTTGTGGGCCAACTGCGTCATGGGCTTCACGCCCGGTGATGCCGGCATCTCCCTCTCCAGGACGGGCTCCTCCGCGGTCATCCTGCAGTCCTACAACTCACCTCCCGAAGTAGCGACCGGTCAGATGGGGCGCTGGAAGGCCGTGACGCATGCGAATTCCAGGGTGCAACCGCTCACGGGCCGGGCCACCAACGTGGTGTGGAAGAGCGACCAGTACAACGTGCAGGGCATGCTGATCGAGCCCCCTTTGCTGGTGCCGGGGAAGCTCTATCCGCTGGTGGTGGAAGTGCATGGTGGTCCGGCGTTTGCGCACTATCCACTGTTTCCTGCGAGTCCGGACTCCTACGACGCAGCGCTCGCGAGCCAGGGCTACTTCGTGCTCAAGCCCAATCCGCGGGGCAGCTACGGACAGGGAGAGGCCTTCACGCGCGCCAACGTGAAGGATTTCGGCTACGGGGACATGCGCGACATCCTCAAGGGCCTGGACGCGGTGGAGCGCCTCGCGCCCATCGATCCGAAGCGAGTGGGCATCTACGGCTGGAGCTACGGCGGCTACATGACGATGTGGGCGCTGACGCAGACCGATCGCTTCAGGGCCGCTGTCGCCGGCGCCGGCCTGTCGAACTGGCAGAGCTATTACGGCACCAACAATATCGACACGTGGATGCTGCCCTACTTCGGCGCCTCGGTGTACGACGACCCGAAGGTCTATGAGCGCAGCTCACCCATGACGTTCATCAAGAAGGTCCATACGCCGACGCTGATCGTGGGCGGTGACCGGGATGCGGAAGTGCCGATCACCCAGTCGTACGAGTACTGGAACGCACTGCGCCGCCTGGGCGTGAAGACCACGTTCGTGGTGTACCCGGACGAGGGGCATTTCTTCTTCCGCCGCGCCGATCAGATCGATGTCATGACGCGGCTGGTGAACTGGTTCGACGGCTACCTGAAGGCGCATTGATCATGGGCCGGATTGGCCTGGCGGCAAATCCTGCGGACGGCGGACTCCACCGGCTGCGTTTCCCTGCGGCAGGTCCAGCCTAGGGAAGATCGTGCAGCGTGGTGTTGAACAGGTACTGGCTGTGGAATTCCGTGGCCTCGCCTGCCTTGCGGTCCCGCACGGGCTGCAGCCGCGCCGACAGGGGCTTGTGCCACTTCCACGCCAGTGACGCCACATCACCGAAAATGCGCTCGAGCTGTCCGACACTGATGTCGCCCGGATAGGGCACCGTATCCAGTCCCGTGCCGCAGACCGAGGAGTACGCCAGCAGGTTGTCGGTGTTGTAGCTGCCTTCGGCCCAGCGCTGCGCCAGTCGCTTGTCTTCCATGACCGGGACCATGAGTCCGGAGTAGCCGATCTGTTTCACCGGCACCGCCTTCACGGCCGTGGTGATGGCGAGTGCGGCGGTCATCGTGCCGCTGGAACCGAAACGGGCGCCGGTGTAGGTCTCAACGGCGGCGCCGATGGAGACATCACCGAGCGGCGCCGGGGTGGGATCCACGCCCATGAACGTCCAGCCCCTGCCCGCGACGACCTTCTCGCCGATCGACTCCGCCACGCGGGCATGCACGGTGAGCTGCTTCGTCAGTTCGGCGACCGACTCGGCAAACCGCCCGTGGGTGCGCGCGAACACTTCCTGCACGATGTTGGCGCCCTCGAAGCCGATCGACAGCTGCTTGCCGGTGCCGTCATGCCACGCACCGGGGAAGAACGGCCCGTAGGGTTTGAGCATGGCGGTGGCGGTGAAGCTGAAATTGCCTTGGCTCTGAGGTGTATGGTCGGTGAGGTAGCGGACCAACGCTGCACTCTCGTGGACCACCTTCCAGTGGATACCATCGTCGCCGGCGATCATGGCGCTCGCATTGACGTGCTGGAGCGTCGACAGTGCTTGCTCCAGAACGCGCATGGTGTGCGGGTCGTCGGAGTCGCGCATCATGACGGGCCCGACCGCCGGCATGAATCCTTCCTTTCCTGACAGGTCATCGAGTGCCTTCAGGAAGGCTTGCGCTTCGGCGTCCGATTGACCTTGGATCAACTGGCCGAGCGGTTGCGTCACGACGCGCAGGGTCTCCGTGTCATAGCCGCGCTTTGCGAACTCGTCCTTCGCTGCGCGCAGCACCACCAGAGCCTCGTCGACCTGCTGCACGTAAGTCGAACGGTCCAGGCGGACGAACGCAGTGATCGCGCGCACCTTGGGTTTGGTGTAGGCCGGGGCATTCGCGCCGGCCGCGGCGGCACTCGCGCCGGCGACCGCGGCCGCAGCAACCGCCGTGGAGCTCCCCAATCCGATCATGGCAATGATGGCGGCACGGGCCATGAATGCGCCGATCAATGGAGCCTGGCGGATCGCAGCGCCTCGGATACTCGGAACCATCGTGGAGCCCTCCGGTATCCGGTCATTCAAGCACAGTCGTGGCCGTGGTGCTGGTGCAATAATCGCGCGGTGACCCTTCTCGCCAGCCTCGCCGCCACCTCCGAGCGTGTGGGCGCCACCTCTGCCCGCCTCGGCAAGGTGCGCGAACTCGCGGCGCAGTTGCGCACGCTGGCTCCCGAGGAGATCGAGACTGCGGTGCTCTATCTGTCGGGCGAGATCCGGCAGGGGCGGATCGGCATCGGCTTCGCGACGCTGCGAGAGGTGGCCTCGGAACGCGCGGCGTCGGAAGCAACCCTGACGATCTGCGGTGTAGACGAGACGCTCGGTTCCATTGAAGTGCTGCGGGGCACCGGCTCGGCTGCCCGCCGACAGCAGGTCCTGCGTGAGCTGTTCGGTGCCGCTACCGAAGCCGAACAGCGTTTCCTCCTGCGTTTGTTGGCCGGCGAATTGCGTCAGGGCGCTCAGGAGGGCGTCATGGTGGAGGCCATTGCGGCAGCTGCCAATCTCACTGCCGCGCAGGTGCGCCGCGCAGTCATGTATTCCGGGAGCATGGGACTGACGGCTCGCGTGGCGTTGCTCGAGGGCGCGGAGGCGTTGAGCCGCTTCGGCCTGAAACTCTTCGCACCGGTTGCACCGATGCTGGCGCAAACAGCGGCGGATGTCGCGGAAGCACTCGCCCAGCTGGGCGGTACGGCGGCCTTCGAATGGAAGATGGATGGCGCGCGGGTCCAGGTGCACAAGTCGGCGGGCGAAGTGCGCATCTACACGCGCAATCTCAACGAAGTCACGGTTGCTGTTCCGGAGATCGTCGAGGCAGTGCGCGATTTTCCCCAACGCGAGCTGGTGCTGGATGGCGAAGCGATCGCGCTGGACGCCACAGACCGGCCGTATCCCTTCCAGGTGACCATGCGGCGCTTCGGAAGGCGCCTGGACATCGAGCTGCTGCGCCGTGAACTGCCCATCAGCGTGTTCTTCTTCGATTGCCTGCACCACGACGGCGGCGACCTCCTCGATCGGCCCACCCGCGAACGCATCGAGGCTCTGGGCGCAGCCGTGCCTGGACCGATGCGGATTCCGCGTCTGGTGACGGATTCAGTGACAGCGGCCCAGGCCTTTTACGATGAGGCGCTCGTTGCGGGCCATGAGGGTGTGATGGCGAAATCCCTCGACGCGCCCTATGAGGCGGGCAATCGCGGCGCCGAATGGCTGAAGATCAAGCGGGCACACACGCTCGATCTGGTGGTTCTGGCGGCCGAGTGGGGTCATGGCCGCCGCACGGGCACCCTCTCCAATTTACATCTGGGCGCGCGGGATCCGGCGACCGGCGAGTACGTGATGCTCGGCAAGACCTTCAAGGGACTGACGGACGCCATGCTCGATTGGCAGACCCGTGAACTGCTGGCGAGAGAGATCCGGCGCGACCCGTGGACGGTGTATGTCAGGCCCGAGCTGGTGGTGGAGATTGCCTTCAGCGACCTGCAGGTCAGCCCGCGGTATCCGGGCGGGCTGGCGCTGCGGCTGGCGCGAGTTAAACGCTATCGGGACGACAAGCGGGCGGACGAAGCGGATGACATGACTGCCGTACGCCGTCTCGCTCCTACCTGACTATCTGCACTCCCAGATAGAAGAGCACGCTCTGGCGGTCGGCGGTCGCCGGGCCGAAATCACGACCCACGGCGCCCAGGAAGTTGAGCGACTCAGTCAGCTTGTGCGTCCAGCCGAAGTTCACCAGCGTCTGCGAATCGTGCGGGACCCGCGTCTCGCGGATCTCCAGCCGACAATAGAATCCCGCGCCGCAGTCATGCGCGACGATGAAACCGGCCGCCCACTGATCCCGGCCTGACTGGACGAAGGTATGGCCGATCTCCCCGTCCAGCCCGAACTCGCCGGCGTCGCCCGAGATCTGCACGGGCAGATAGAACTGCTTGCCGGGAGTCGCCAAGCCACGCCGCACCGAAGCTCCGAGAATGTTCTGCAGCAGTTGTGGGTAGGTGGACAGGGATACGCCGGCCTGTTCCCGGTCGAGGAAACGCCATTTGACGCCAAACCGTGCCTCGCTCAACCCGGACGTCCAGCCGTTGTCACGCTCGTTCGCGAGATCCCACGCGATATCAAGATTGAGCTGCACGTGATCGCCCCAGCCGTAGTTGATGTCGGCGTCAGGCGCAGTGAGATCGAACCGGCCTGGTGTGTGCGAACCGATGGAGGCGATGTTGATTTCCCAGCGACCGTCGCCGGGTGTGTCGGGGTCGTCGGTCACCATGGGGGGACCGCCTTGCGCGTGAGTCAGCGCAGGGAGCGCGGACAGCAGAACCGCCAGATGACGACAGGAGAGTGCACGCACCCTGCGGAACGGAGGGGTTGGCAAGGTTTTCAAGGCAAAGTTGGCCATCATGATGCCACGGCCTCCGGGAACCGGCCAATGACGGGGTGGTCGCAAGCGAGGAATGCCAGTAGTGCTGCCGTCGCTGTAAGCCCTTGATAGTTGGGCGGATCGGGTGGTTGCGACGCTTCGCTTCAAGCGATCTGTCGCCGGCGGCCATGCCTCATGGTGGGGCGCCGGCGGGCGCCGGTGGCATACTTGCGCGCCAGCCACAGGTCCACGGTTATCCAGTGAATACGCGACCTCGCCGAAGAGAGACCCAACGGCACGCCGCCGGGGGCGCCGAACGTTCGATCCGCTATCGCAACCTGATCAACCCGTTCGAGCCGGTACGGATTTTCTCGGACGACCAGGTCGAGAGCATGCATCAGGCCGCGCTGGGCATGTTGCAGCGTCAGGGCATGCGCATCCTCTCGCCCCGAGGCCGGGCCGTACTGGCGGCGGCGGGGGCCGAAGTCGACGAGACGACGCAGATGGTGCGGCTCGACCCGGCGATGGTCGAGAAGGCACTGACGACCATTCCGGCGGAAGTGGATCTGATCGCGCGCAATCCGGCCCGCTCCTGTCGCGTCGGCGGCCGTCATGTCGTGTTTGCTCCGGTCGCCGGCCCCCCGAGCGTCAGCGACCTGAAGACCGGCAAGCACTCCGGCACGCTGCAGGACTACCAGGACTTCGTGCGCATGTCCCAGGCGTTCGACGTCATTCACACCAATGGCCAGATGGTCGAGCCACAGGACATTCCCGTCGCGGTCCGTCACCTCGATACCAGTCACGCCCAGCTGACGCTGAGCGACAAGGTGCCCTACTTCTATTGCCGCGGCGATGGCCAGCTTCGCGATTGCTTCGCGATGCTGCGCATCGCGCAGGGCGTGGATGAGGCGACTTTTCCGCTGCAGGCACGCTGCTACACCATCTGCAACACCAACTCGCCGCTGCAGCTCGACGTGCCGATGACTGACGGCATCATCGAATTCGCGCGCAACGGCCAGTTGGTGATCGTCACGCCGTTCACGCTGGCGGGCGCGATGGCTCCCGTCACGATCTCCGGCGCGCTGACGCTGGCGCATGCCGAAGCATTGTTCGGCATCACGCTCACGCAGATCGTCCGCCCCGGCACACCGGTCATGTATGGCAGCTTCACTTCCAACGTGGACATGAAGTCGGGTTCGCCGGCCTTCGGCACTCCCGAATACGCCAAGGCCGCTTTCGGCGCGGGCCAGCTCGCGCGCCGGATCAAGGCGCCTTGGCGCTGCTCGAGCGCCACCGCATCCAACATCGCGGACGCGCAGGCTGCGTACGAGTCCCAGATGAGCCTGTGGGGAGCGCTGCTCGGTGGCTGCCATTTCGTCCTGCATGCCGCCGGCTGGCTGGAAGGCGGCCTGACCGCCTCGCACGAGAAATTCATCCTCGATGTGGAGATGCTGCAGATGTTCGCTGAGATCTTCCTGCCGGTGCCCGCCACGCTGGAGGAGATCGGCGTGGAGGCCGTGGCGGAAGCGGGGCCGGGTGGCCACTTCTTCGCCACCGCGCACACCATGCAGCGCTACCGGGATGCCTTCTACAGTCCGCTGATCTCGGACTGGCGCAACTACGGGGCCTGGCACGACGATGGCGCGCGCACGGCCACCGACCGGGCCGGAACCCTCTGGCGCACTACGCTGGAGCATTTCCAGGCACCAGCGACCGATCCGGGCGTGCTACAGGCCCTGGACGACTATGTCGCACGCCGCCGCAGCGAGGGTGGAGCCCCGCCGGCGACCTGAGACCAGCCGCAGGTTCCCGTAGACCAGCGACCGGGTGCGTGGCCCGCTCGCGGTGCTAGCATTGTTGCGCGCTCCTCATCGCAACATACGGACGAAGAACCATGCGATTGCAGATCCGCGATCTCTCCAAGCGTTACCCCAACGGCGTCCAGGCTCTCGACCACGTTTCGCTGGATCTGTGGCCGGGCATGTTCGGCCTGCTGGGGCCGAACGGCGCCGGCAAATCCACACTGATGCGTACGCTCGCCACGCTGCAGGAGGCGGACTCCGGAGCCGCCACGCTCGACGATATCGATATTCTGCGCGAACCGGCCCGGCTGCGCGCCGTGCTCGGCTACCTGCCGCAGGATTTCGGCGTGTATCCCAAGGTGACGGCTCTCGACCTGCTGGATCACCTGGCACGCCTCAAGGGGCTGGCGGATGCCGCGCAGCGACGTACCGTGGTGGAAACCCTGCTGCAACGGACCAACCTCTGGGAGGTGCGCAAGCAGAAACTGGGCGGATTCTCGGGCGGCATGCGCCAGCGCTTCGGTATCGCCCAGGCACTTCTTGGCAATCCGAAGCTCATCATCGTCGATGAACCCACCGCGGGACTGGATCCGGAAGAGCGCGTGCGCTTCCACAATCTGCTCGCCGACATCGGTGAAGATGTGGTGGTCATTCTCTCCACGCACATCGTCAGCGACGTGTCCGATCTGTGCAGCAAGTTCGCCGTGATCAACAAGGGACGAGTGCTGCTGACCGGAGAACCCGCCACATTGATCCGCTCGGTGGCGGGCCGGATCTGGCGCAAGGTCGTCCCCAAGGAGCAGATCGCGGGGCTCAGGCAACGGTTGCCGGTGATCTCGACCCGCCTGCAGGCAGGTCACACCGTGGTGCGCGCATACGCGGACGCAGCGCCTGATGCGGGCTTCGAGGCCGTGGAGCCGGATCTGGAGGATGTGTACTTCAGTGTGATCGCCGGCCACCTGGACCCTCAGCTGTCGCAGGCCGCGTGAGCCCATGAAGATCCTCACCATCGCGCTGTTCGAGCTGCGCTCGCGACTCAGGATGATCTCCACCGGGGTGTATTTCGTCCTGTATGCCTTCCTCGCGGGCTTCTGGATGGTGGCCGCGGGCGGAGGTCTCGAGCACGCCTCGATCTCCGTGGGCAGCGAGAAGGTCTTCATCAACGCGCCCTATCCTCTCGCCGTGGCCATCACCGTGCTCGGGTTCACCGGGGTGACTGTGATCGCCGCGGTGCTGGGCCGCTCGGTACAGCAGGACTTCGAGTACGGCACCTTCCACTTCCTGTTCACCGCTCCGATCCGCAAGCGCGATTACTTCTTCGGCCGTTTCCTTGGTGCCTACCTGACTCTGGCGCTCGTCTTCACCGGAATCGCGCTTGGCCTGCAGCTGGGCGCGCACTGGCCGGGTGTCGAGGCATCGCGCGTCACGACCTTCACGGCACAGGCCATGTGGCGGCCGTATGTATTCACCGTGCTGCCCAACATGTTGTGGCTCGGTGGGATCTTCTTCATCGTCGCGGCACTCACGCGCGCCATGGCGCCGGTCTATGCAGGCGGTGTGCTCGTGCTCATCGGCTACCTGCTGGCCGGCAATCTTCTCGGCGACATGGAGAACAAGACGCTCGCCGCGCTGGTGGATCCCATGGGGACCACGGCGCTGGACGTGCTGACCCGCTACTGGAGTGTCGCGGAGAAGAACACGCGACAGATCGAGTTCACCGGCGTGCTGCTCTACAACCGGCTGCTGTGGCTGGCATTCGGCGCGATCGTGACCGCGATCGGTTACCGGAGGTTCCGGATGGATTTCGGCGCGGGCGGGTCACGCGCGGCTCGCAAGGCCGCCGCCCGGAAGCTGGCGGACGACTCAGGCCGGCCCATCGGCGTACCGGCCGCAGTGAGCGCATCACACGCCGAGCCTCTCGCCGCGGCACGCCTCGACCGTACCACCGGAGCCTACCTGCGTGCGCTGCCGTCGCTGATCAGGCTGTATCTGCGCGAGACGGTCAAGAGTCCGCGCTTTCTGGCAGTCGTGGCGGGCGGCGTGATCTTCATCCTCGGCAGCGCCAAGGAGATCGGCACCGTCTACGGCACGAGCACCTGGCCGGTAACCTGGCAGGTGCTGGAAGTCACGTCTGGATTTTTCGCGCTGTTCATCCTGATCATCACTGCCGTCAATGCGGGCGAGTTGATCTGGCGCGAGCGTGATGCACGCATGGACGAGATCGTGGACAGTCTGCCTGTACCCACCTGGGTGGGATTCTTCGGCAAGCTGATCACGCTGTTCCTCATCCAGGGCCTGATGCTGGTCGTCATCATGGTCTGCTGCATCGCCATGCAGCTGTTCCAGAGCTACACGCGACTCGAACTCGGTCATTATCTGTACGATCTGTTCGTGTTGCAGTGGCCACGCTACTGGCTGATTGCGGCCCTGGCGCTGACCGTGCACGTCGTAGTGAACCAGAAGTACATGGCTCACTTCGTCGTCGTGATCCTCTACCTCATCCTGCTACGCCTGCCCGACCTCGGATTCGAGGACCGTCTCTACCGCTTCGGCAGCGTCCCACTCGTCCAGTATTCGGACATCAACGGCTACGGTCATTTCCTGCCGGCGATGCGTTGGTTCCTGACCTACTGGGGGGCCGGCGCCGTACTGCTGCTGGTGGGCGCCAGTCTGCTGTGGATACGCGGGAAGGATAGCGACTGGCGTGCGCGGCTACGGATTGCCCGGCAGCGCTTCGACGGTACCACCGCGATGGTCGCCTCGGGAGTCCTCGCCGTCTTCATCGTGTGCGGCGTCTGGATCTTCTACAACACGCACCTGCTGAATCCCTTCCTGTCGAAGTACGACCGGCAGGCACTGCAGGCCCGGTACGAGAAGCGCTACAAGCCGCTGCAGTACGCGCCGCAGCCGAAGATCACGTCGATCCAGGTGCAGGCGGACATCTACCCGCGCGAGCACCGCGCCACGCTGCACGGCAAGCTGGCGCTGGTAAATCGCTCGGACCTGCCCATCAGCGATCTGTACGTGATGGTTCCGGCCACCGGCGAGATCCGCAGGCTCGAATTCGGCGTGCCGGCGAGGCTGATCGACTCGGATCCGCAGCTGTCGTGGTGGCACTACCGGCTGAGCGAACCGCTCTCACCGGGCGCCACGGGCGCCTGCGACTTCGAGATCGGGTACCAGATGAGGGGCTTCATGAATGATGGCGCCGACCGGGTCGTGATCGACAACGGGACGTTCCTCAACGGCGCGTTCGGGCCCGCATCCGACTTCGTGCCGAGCTTCGGTTACAACGAGGATGGCGAGCTGGTCTCCGTGCGCGAGCGCAGGAAGTTCGGCCTGCCGCCGAAGGAACGCGCCCACGATCTGGACGACAAGGTCTGGCAGGGCATGGGGTTCGTGCGGGATGCCGACTGGATCGACTATGAGGCGACGATCAGCACGGATGCCGACCAGCTCGCCACCACCTCGGGTTATCTCGATCGCCAGTGGGTGCAGAACGGCCGGGCGTATTTCCACTATCGCATGGACTCGCCCATGGCGGCCCTTTATCCGTTCCAGTCGGGGCGCTATGCCGTGCGCCGCGATCGCTGGGACAACGGCGCGCAGGCCGTCGACATCGAGATCGACTACCAGCCGGGCCACGAATTCGATCTCGACCGGATGGTCGCCGGCGTCAAGGATGCGCTGACCTACTTCACGAAGAACTATGCGCCGTACCAGCATCACATCCTGCGCATCATCGAATTCCCGCGCTACGCCTCGTTCGCCGAGTCTTTCCCCAACACGGTGCCCTTCTCCGAGGCGATCGGCTTCGTGGCCAAGGTGAACGACAAGGACCCGACCGACATCGACTACCCGTACTTCGTCACGGCACATGAGGTGGCCCACCAATGGTGGGCGCACCAGGAGATGCCCGCGCCCGTGCAGGGTGGCGAGTTCATCAGCGAGAGCCTCGCCGAGTACTCGGCGCTGATGGTGCTCAAGCACAAGTACGGCGATGCGAAGATGCACCGCTTCCTCAAGTACGAACTGGATCGCTATCTGCTGGGCCGCAGCGCCGAGAGCATCAAGGAACAGCCACTGTTCCGCGCCGATGGTCCGTCCTACCTGCACTACCAGAAGGGCAGCCTGGCCCTGTATGCCATGCAGGATGCGATCGGCGAGGATGCCCTCAACAGCGCGCTCGCGGCTTTCGTGCGGGAGTGGCGCTTCAAGGGACCGCCCTACCCCACCTCACGGAGTCTGCTGGCCAGAATCCGCGCGGTCACACCGCCGGAGAAGCAGTATCTGGTCACGGATCTGTTCGAGAACATCGTGCTGTTCGACAACCGGGCCACGTCCGCCACCTATCGCAAGTTGCCCGACGGCAAGTACGAGGTCACGCTCGCGGTGCTCGCGCGGAAGGCCAGGGCTGACGGTCTCGGTGCCGAGACCGAACAACCGATGGACGAGGATGTGGACGTCGGCGTGCTCAACGACAAGAGCGAGCCCATGCTGCTGCGGAAGATGCGCATCCGAAGCGGCGCGCAGCAGGTCAAGCTGGTGGTGGAGGCGAAGCCGGCCAAGGCGGGCATCGATCCGCTCAACAAGCTGATCGACAAATCGCCCGACGACAACGTGATCAGCGTGTCGGCGCAATAGTCAATTGGCCGGATTTGCCCGGCGGCAAATCCCGCTAAGTCCGGTAGCGTTCGAGCGCATCGCCGAGCGCGTCCTTGAGCGGGCCCAGCCAGGGTTCGTAGTTCTTCCACTGGTCCAGTCCCTCACGGAAGATGGGCTGCCGCACCTGTTCGGAGCTGGCCGTGCGGATGCTGCGCTCAGTCTTGTAGAACTCGACGCAGGCCGGTTCGAACTCCAGGCCGCAGAAGTCGAGTATCCGGCGGACGTTGCCCTCGAGGTCATCGACCACGTCCTGGTGCTGAACCCGCAGGACCCTGCCCGGCAGCACGGCATCCCAGTGCGCCATCAGCTCCAGGTAGGTGCGGTAGTAGCGCGCGATGTCGTCCACGCTGTAGGTGAATTCCTGGCCGGTGGCAAACAGCTGCTTCAGGTTGCTGAAGCAGCAGGCCATGGGCTCGCGGCGCGCATCGATGATGCGCGCGTTCGGCAGGATCAGGTGGATCAGGCCGATGTGCCGGAAGTTGTTCGGCATCTTGTCGATGAAGTACGCCCGGTCGGTGCGGTACACGCGCGTGTCGGCGAGGTATTTCTCGCCGAGGCGGGCGAACTCGCCGTGCTCGAGTTCGGCGAGGACCGTCGGATAGCGCGGCCGGTCGGGGTCGGCGAGACGTCCCTGGAACTCCAGCGCGATGCGCGGGATGTCGGCCAGTTCCTGCGTGCCTTCCACCTGGCTGTGCGAGGCCAGGATCTGCTCCAGCAGCGTGGATCCGGAACGCGGCAGACCCACGATGAAGATGGGATCGCGCCCTTGCGCCCCGACCCCCTGGCGCGCCGCGAAGAACTCACGCGTGCACGTCTCCTTCTGCAGCCGCGTGTTGAGCTCGATGCTTTCGGGGCGGTAGCGGCTCTTCGAGCGCTTGAGCGCGTTGCCTTTCTCGTAGTAGCGGAAGGACTCCTCGAACTCGCTTCGGTCCTCGAGCGCCTTGCCCAGCGCGAAGCACAGCTGGTAGCGATCGACCCAGGGAGTGGCGGGATTGGCTTCCTCCGAGCGCATGCGCGCGATCTCTTCATCGGAGAAGCGATAGGTTTTGAGGTTGGCCAGGCTCCAGTACGCATCGCCATAGCTCGGCCGCGTTGCGATCGCAGCGTGATAGGAAGCGATCGATTCGTCGCGCTTACCCAGGGTCTTGAGCGAATGAGCGATGGACAGGTGCAGTTCCGAGGCGCGGGGCGCGCCCGCCAGCAGCTTGCGATACAGGTTGAGGGCTTTGTCGTGGTCACCCAATCCGACGCAGGCTGTCGCATACAGGGTGGCGAACTGCCGGTTCTCAGGCTCGAGAGCCACCAGCTTCTCGAGCTCGTCACGCGCGCGCTGATGCTTGTGGCGCTCCAGCAGCACGCGCGCGTAGTCATAACGCGCCGCCCGATAGTCCGGAGCCAACTCCAGGACCGCCTCCAGCAGCAGTTCGGCATCGTCGAACACTTCGCGCTCGATGCCGATGCGCGCGAGCAGCCGCATGGCCTCGATGTCGTCGCCACGCCGCAGCAGGTAGGGACGGATGGTGCTTTCGGCGAGTGCCAGTTCGCCATCCGCGAACAGCGCCGTGGCGCTGATGACTTCGGGGGCGAGGGACTTGAGCGCCTGGCCATGCGAGGCGGCCAGGGCCGAGTTCTCGGGCTGCCCGACCATGCGGTACAGCACTTCGAGCTTGGCCCAGCTCGCCGGCAAGGCCGGGTTCAGATTCACCGCGGTCTGGTACGCCGTGATGGCGTTCGGCGCATCGCGCCGGGCCACGTAGCAGTGGCCCCGCTCCTGATACAGGCGGCTGAAGCGGGGATGCAGGCGCTCGAGACCGGCGAGCGTGGCCAGCGCATCATCGATCCGGTTGAGATAGCGCTGGCTGACTGCCGTCATGTACAGGACGTCGGCGTTCTCAGGTACCTGCCTGGCAAGCGCCTGCGCCGCCGCCAGAGCATCGGCAAACTGCCGGCTCTCGATCAGACCGCGGATCCGCAGGACTTCGGCTTCGACGGGCGAGGGGCTGGGGGTCGAAATGGCGGGGATACCTCCCGTTACTTCTTACCCCACCGGTACTTCAGGCGCAATCCGAATACCCGCGGCGCGTTCGTCGTCTGGCGGTGATCGTAGTTGCCCGTATTGGTGAAGATCACCGCATTCTTGTCGAACAGGTTGCTGATGTACGCCTCGACCGCCCAGATCTCCTGCGGATCCTGGACGCCGAAGCGCAGGTTCGAGATGTCGTACTCGGGCTGCAGCGATCGTCCGAAGCCATTCGTGTTCGTGACGCGCAGATCGCTCCACATATCGCCCTTGTGGGCGATGTCGTACTGCACGAAGCCCGCCAGCTTGTCCGACAGGCCATGCTCGTAACGCACATTGGCGCTGTAGCTGAAGTAGGGCACGTAGGGCAGACGCTCGCCCGGGACGACCACGTAATCGGGGTTGTAGTACGTATTGGACACCAGGTGCGAGTCGTTGTAGCTGCCGGACACCTGCACGCTCAGGCCTTCCAGGATCCGGTAATCGACGTTCGACTCGACCCCGTAGATGTGCGCCTCGCCGAGATTCGCGTTGAAGGTGGTCGGGCAGATGGCCAGATCGAACACCGGCGTCTGGTAGCCCTTCCAGTCCATGTAGTAGAAGGCGCCGTTCCAGGTCAGCCGGTGCTCGAGCCACGTGGACTTCCAGCCCACCTCGAAATTGTTGAGCGTGTCGGGCTTGTAGTAGGCCGGCGCGCCGTTGTTGTAGCAGGACTGGCCGAGACCGGAGTTCACGCCGCCGTCGCGGAAACCCTGGCTGAAGGTGGCGTAGGCCAGCAGGTCCCTGGTGAACTTGAAGTTGAGGCTGGCCTTGGCGTTGATCTTGTGCGAGGCGCCGGCGTAGGAGCTGGGTACCTTGGGATCCCAGAAGTAGCCGGCATACAGGCTGCTGCCGAGAAAGCTCGACTTGAAGTGCTGCACGCCGGCTTCGGCGGTCAGGCGGTCGCTGAAGTCGAAGCTCAGGTCGGCGAATTCCGTGGTCTGCAGGTAGTCGAAGCGCGACTTGTAGCTGTACCACTCCTGCGGCAGCGGCGAGGCCATCTCGGGCGCGTAGTAGCTGTTGTAGTACTGGATCTGCGCCTGGTACGCCTCGCCGTTCGGCTGGATGTTGGGCATGTAGTAGAAGCTGTTGTACAGCTCCTTGGTCTTCTCCCAGTACAGGCCGGCCAGCCAGTGGAAGCGTCCGCCTTCCTTCGACTGCAGCCGCAGCTCGTGCGACCAGCGCCAGGCCTGATTGTCATAGACGTAGTACATGGTAGGCACTTTGCAGCCGCTGTACGGGTCGGTGCCGCCCTGCAGGGTCGGTCCCGTCAGGCAGTTGAAGCTCTGGATGTTGGCGGCCGTGTACGGCTCCACCGTCGAGTATTGTGCGTACTCGGAGTATTCGATCGTGCTGCGGCTGGGCTCGGCCCAGTAAGTTCCGGCATACACGAGATCGCCGATGCCGACATCACCCTCCACGTGGAAGTCGAGTGTCTTGACGTAGTTGTCGCCGTTCTCCGGACCGAAGCGCGACACCTCACGTTCGCCGTAGCGGTAGGGATCCTGGTCCCACGCCCCGGTATGACGCTGACTCTGGTAGCTGTAGGTCAGCACGGCATTCCAGTCGTCGTTGAACACCTGCTTGATGGCGACCCGCATGCCATCCACGTTCTGGGTGTTGTAGTTGTTACGCGCCCATTCGGCGTTGGTGGAAACGACGCCGTTGACCCACTGACGCGTGGTCAGCAGATTATTGATGAACCCGCCATCGTGCACCGCAAAGGCGGACAGGCGAATCGCCGTCCTGCCCTCGATGATCGGCAGGTTGATGAATCCCTCGTAAGTCGAGTTGGCGCCGCCCTTGTCGATCTTGCCGCCGTCGAGGTCGACACCCGCACTGAAATCGTTGACATCCGGCTTGGCGGTGACGATGCGGATGGCGCCCGACATGGAACCGGCGCCGAACAGGGTGCCCTGCGGTCCGTTGAGCACCTCGATGCGCTCGATGTCGTAGCTGTGCAGGTCGGGGATGCTGCCGTAATAGCTCATCGACAGGTCGTCGAGGAAGAAACCGGTCGACGACGTGTTGGTGACGTTGGGGTTGCTGCCGTCGGACACGCCGCGCATGAAGAACATCTGCGTGCCGGGGCCGATGCTGATGAACGAGATCGACGGGGTCTTGGTCGCGTAGTCCTCGAACTGCGAGATCGACAGGTTCTGCAGATCCTGCGCCGTGAACACATCGATGCTCTGCGGGACGTCCTGCAGGTTCTCGGTGCGCTTGCGGGCGGTGACGATGATCTCTTCGAGTGAATCCGAACCGGCCGCATGCGCCGGAAGCGATACAGGCAGCGCTGCAACTCCCGACAGTGCGGCGGCGACCGCGAGGCTGACCTTCGAGCGGCCGGGGAAGTTCGCGGCAGCGCGGCGCGAGCGCGGCGCCATGGCCGCTCGTTGTTGCACGATATTCGACACGCGAACCCCCTGAGTGATGGCCCGCCCGGCGCAGCCGCGGCGGATCATTGCCGGCGTACAGGCCAGAGCGGCGTACGCGTCCGGGCCGATCATCCCGTGAGCCGCGGGGCGGCGTCAATGGTATTGATCGACCGTTCAATAGTGGCGGAAAGGCATCAGCGCCATTGCCTGAGCCTTCAGTGAATGGGTCGGTCCCCGGCGCTCGATGTCCGCCTAACCCGGCGGCCGTCTTGAGAATTCTCCAGACGGAGGTCCGGTGAACCTTCAGGCGGAGGTCCGGTGAACCTTCAGGCGGAGGGCCGGTGAACCTTCAGGCGGAGGGCCGGTGGGCCTTCAGGCGGAGGTCCGGTCAGCATCAGCCGGGGCGCGGTGAGCGTCAGTCGGAGCGGGCTCGGACGGGCTCGGTCGCGCCGCCTTCGAACTCCGTGAAACGCGCCAGGCTGTCGCCCAACGCCCGGCGCAACGGTTCGAGCTCGTTCTCGAAGTGCTTCCAGTAGCCGATCCCCGAGGAATAGAGGGGCTGACGCACCTGTTCGGCGCTCGCGGTGCGCACCGGGCGGCGGGTCTCGTGGAAATTGGCGCAGGCCTGCTCGTACGGGAGGCCGCAATGCTCGAGCAGACGACGGATGTGTGTATCGGGGTCGCGGACCAGGGCCTCGTATTGCAGATGCATGACCCGACCCGGCAGCACGCGATCCCAGTGGTCCATGAGCGCGAGGTAGCAGCGGTAATAGCGGCCGAGATCCTCGAGGTCGTAGGTGAAGGATTGGCCCTGGGCGAAATGCTGCTTGAAGGAGCTGAAGCAGGAGTCGAGCGGATGGCGGCGCACGTCGATGACCGCGGCGTTGGGCAGGATGGAGTGGATCAGCCCGATGTGGCTGAAGTTGTTGGGCATCTTGTCGATGAAACGGGGGCGGCCGGCGCGGATCGGTCGGGTCTCCTGCAGATAGCGGCGCCCGAGTTCCGCCAGGCGTTGCGCACTCGCGGTCCGCACCTGTTCCGGGTAACCGTCATTGCGGCCACCGGCGTGATCGAACTCGCGCACGAGAGTCAGGACGTTGGGCAGCTCCATCGTGCCTTCCACGCTCGAGTGGCTGGCCAGGATCTGTTCGACCAGGGTGGAGCCCGAGCGCGGCAGGCCGACGATGAAGATCGGCGCCGGGTCCGGCTCGCCGCTGCCCGCGCGCTCGCGGAAAAATGCAGCGTCGAAGCAGGCGATCACGCGACGCGTCTTGTCTTCGAACTGCCTGATGTCGAACGGCGAGGTCTTGCGGCGCAGACTGTTGCCTGAGGCGTAGTGCGCGAACGCGCGGGCATATTGACGTCGCTGCTCCAGCGCCTTGCCGAGCGCGAAGTGCAGCTGAGCCTGGTTGTTGGTATCCGCGGAGTCCGGGATCAGCTGCTGCTGCATTGCCTCCATCTGGGCATCGCTGAACGTGTACGTCTTGAGATCGGCCAGGCTCCACCAGGC
>DATKLO010000200.1:0-26488 GCA_035542375.1 Steroidobacteraceae bacterium
TGGGCATCAGGTCGGAGGTGCCCTGGATGCGTTTGAACTCGCCTCCCAGCGTGCGTGCAAGAGCTTTCGCGAGCAACGTCTTGCCGAGACCGGGAGCTCCCTGGATCAGCACGTGGCCGCGGCACACGAGTGCGATCGCCAGAGCGCGGATCGGGCCTTCCGCCCCCACCACCGCTCGGCCCAGTTCGCCCCGCAGCGCCTCTTCCAGGCACAGTGTCGCGGAGCTCATGATTCGAGCTGCCGGCGCAGCCGGTTCAGCAAGGCTTGCAGACGATCGAGTGGCACGGATTCACCTCGCTGCGCCTGTTGCTGCCATGACCTCAGTTGCCGCAGATCGGCCGACGCCAGACTGGCGTGCCGCTCCAGCCCGGAGAGACCCGCTCCGTCTACGCCGCCCCGGGACACACTGGCCTGGGACACTCTGGCCCCGGACACACTCGCCCCGGACAGGCCCGACGCGGACAGGCCCGACGCGGACAGTCGGCCGGGGAAATGCTCGAGCATGCGGCGCGCCGCGGCCGCGGGAGTCAGCACGCGCGCGAGGAATCCGCCCGTGGTTCGCACCAGATCGGCTTCGTTGACGCCGTCAAGCTGCCGCGACGGCATGCGCAGCCGCGTTCCGCCCAGCACCCAGCACAGCCAGACCAGTACCAATACGCCAATCGTGAGATGCAGGCGCCTGTCCGCATAGAAGTGGGCGGGATCGTACCCTGCCACCAGGCCCTGATGCGCATCGTCAAACAAGACGGATGCTGACGGCCCCAGATTGGCGCCGATGATGTTGGCCAGCAGCCGGCCGTTGTCCGCCAATCCGAGCGCCCGATTGGTGAACACCGATCCCAGCCCGCAAACCACCACTCGTCCTTCACCCAGAGTACGCGTCCAAAGGACTTCCTCTCCCGTCTCACGCGCGTGCGCGAGCGACAACACGAACCCATCGTAGGGAACCCGCACCGCCCAGGACTGAGACGGATAATCGGAGAGGGCGACTACCTCACTGACTCCTGCGAAGTAGGCGTGCGGCCGATTTGCGACCAACGTGATCGCATGCGGTCTGATGTACTCGCGCGCAAGCGCCGCCCTCACCACACGTTGCCGATCCTCCGCGCCCTGAACCTCCGCCCGCTGCATGCCGCGCAGGCGCAAGTTGCGGCTCCTGGCAGTCTCGAACTCCAACCCCGTCAGCACGCTCAGATCATTGGCAGAGCTGCTGCCGGGCAGCCACGCCCAGTCCGGTGTGTCCGCGAGCGCCGCCAGCACGAGCAGCGTATTGCCCGCGCGAATCCAGTTTTGCAGCGGCCGAAGTTCCTCGGTTCGTACCGGCGCACTCGCCGGCAGCGTCACGATCAGGATGTTGCCGCGAGTGGCGAGGCCGGGTTGTCGCACCAGCTCCTCGAACCGCTCGCGCAGCGACACGACACGGACCGACTGTCCGTCGAGCCACTCCAGCACGCCCCGATAACCGTTCGGCCCCCGAATCTCGGTGGTGGGTCGTGGCACCTCCCGAACTTCCGCACCCTTTTGCGCGCGCGGCACGAACAACGTCAGGAACAGAACCAGCGCCCCGAGCGCGCACGCAAGCATCAGCAGGCGCTCCTTCATGTGCCCGCCCCGACGCAACTCTCCTCGCGCGCTTTCGTGTGGGACTCCGCGCGATCCTCCCCCTGGACCCCGGCGCTCACCCTGTTGAGCAGCTCGCCTCCCTCGGCCAGCGCCTCTGCCAGCGCCTCGGTCAGCGAATCACCGCCCACCTCAACCCTGGAAAACCGCAATCGTTCGGCCAGCCGCGCCAGATTCTCGAAACACCGCCGGTCTTCGGTCCCGGACAGGTTCGCCGCGACGGTCAACTCACGAACCGTCATCGCTCGCGGCGGCGGCAGTCGTCGATGTTCGACCAGCGCCCGCAGAATCCGTTCCAGCAACCACCGTGGCCGCTCGCGCGGCTCGACTTCGTCCAAAGTGACATCCCGCCCGGCATCATCCGCGGCGACGAGGGGCCCGCGCGGACGCTTGCGCCACCCAACCCACCCGACTCGCCCGACTCGCCCGACCCGGCCCAGCCAGCCGGACACGCCTAGCTCATTGAGCACGATGAACAGCGCCAGCGCGATTACAAGAATGACCGCGGCGTAGCTGACCAGCTCGATCACGGCCTGGGGAAGGCCCGCCCGCGCAATGGTCCGCGCCAACCAACCGTCGGCCGATGACGCCTCGACCCCGGACTCGCGTGTCTGCAGCAGCGAGCGCAGCCAGTCGCCAAAACGGCTCCAGCTGCTGGCGGACGTCTGAACCGACCGTTTCAGTTGCGCGAGAATGTCCGGCAACGCACTGACATCCGGCAACCGACCGCCGACCTGCATCGACTGCTCGCGCTCGAGGAGCACGCCCAGCTGACGGAGCCCTCCCGGGGACAAGTCGTTGCCCGGTTCCTTCCATCCCGACGGCAGCCATGGCGACCACTCGCTCGCGCTCAGTTGCCGCGCGAGGTCCGGACAGCGGGCGGCGATCCGGTCGTAGCCGATGTCGACATGCGCATCGAGGCGCTGGAGGCACGCGCTTGAAACGGGGGTTGTCGCCGCAACTCCAGCGCTCGCCACGGCGCCCCGGCTCGCCGCAGCGCCCCGGCTCGCCGCAGCGCCCGGGCTCGCCGCAGCTCCCGGGCCCACCGCGAAGGCGCCCGTAGTCGTCAGCCCGAGGGCGGTCATCAGCAGCAGAGCAGACACCGGCCGGTGACTCGACACGAGCACGAGCAGCGGGGTGACGTGTTTCAACACGCCCCTCATGATTCAACCTGCCGGAGCGCTCGTGGCGCTGTGCTCCGCTTTGGCGGCGCGCATGCGCACTTCCAGCTCTCCATATACGGCCAGGGCGAGTGCCGCCATGAACGGCAACACCAGGGCCGCGAGAACGGCTGCCAGCACTGCCGACAACGCCGAAATGGCCGCAATGTCATCGACTCCGCCAAACGGTGCCATGACCGCAGCGACGAGGGCCGCGAGGATGACGAACACGAACACGATCGCCACGCCGACCGAATAGATGACTGACGTGCGCCACCAGTAGGGGCGAGTCAGCTGGACGCTATAGCGCAGGCTGGCCACCACGCCCATCTTTCCGACGATCAGCGCCGGCCAGGCGCACGACAGGACGATCCCGACATAGCTCGCCGGCAGGCTCAGGAGGAGCACACCACCGATCAGCCAGGAAAACGGCAAGATCAGCAGCGGCACGAACCAGATGAGTACCGCCACGGTCAGCACGACGAGGATGCCAAGTGTTCCGGGTGTCTGGCGCAGCCCTTCCCAGAGCGCCTGCCCCGCAGGTGATGGAAGCCCGCAGACCAGCGCAACCTGTCGCACCAGAATGGCATTGATGAGCGCCACTCCGATGACGGCCCCCAGCGCATAGAGAGCCCACCACACGGCGTCACCGCCGCCGAACTGATGCAGCGGCTCATGCCGGGCAATGTCGTACAGGCTCTGAAGCTGTGCCGCGACCATGGCCAGCACGCCGAAGCCCACACAGCGGGGCAAGGTGGCACGGAAGATGCGAAATGACGCATCGAGCACTTCGCCCACCGATTGAGGGCGCGGGGGTGGATACAAAACGAGCGGCATCCGCGAATATTACGGGCAATGACCGCCAATCACACTGTCGCCGTGCTGCTCGCCCAGGGAGCCCAACGCCTGCGCGGACCAGCAGCTACGCTCGATGCCGAAATCCTTCTTGCCCATGCCCTGTCCATGAGTCGGACGCAGCTGAAGACACATCCGGAAATCATTCCCAGCGCCGAACGCGCCCGCCGCTACGAGGAACTCATTGCCAGATGCGCCACCGGGGAACCCGTGGCCTACATCATCGGCTATCGGGACTTCTGGACCCTGCGACTGGCTGTCGACCCGAGCGTACTCGTGCCGCGGCCCGAGACCGAGCTGCTGGTTGAACGCGCCCTCGCACTGGTGTCCGGACCCCAGGCCACCGTGGCGGATCTGGGTACAGGCTCCGGAGCGATCGCCCTGGCTCTGGCCAGCGAGCGTCCCGACTGGAAGATCACGGCCACCGACCGGTCCGAAGCAGCCTTGACCACCGCGCGGACCAATGCGCTGTCGCTCGGACTGGGCCGGGTGGAATTCGTGCACGGCGACTGGTTCGCGCCGCTGGCGGGCCGCCGCTTCGATCTGCTCGTCAGCAACCCGCCCTACATCGATGGCGCCGACCCCGCGCTGCATCAGCCGGCACTGATGCGCGAACCCCGAGAGGCCCTGACACCCGGTCCGGACGGCATGTCCTGCCTCCGAGCGATTATTCATCTGGCACCGCAGTACCTCGAACGGCACGGCTGGCTGCTCCTGGAACACGGCTCGGACCAGGCGACAGCGGTCGCACGCGAGCTTGTGGTCCGCGGCTTCGGTCACGTACGCTCCCACCGCGATCTCGCCGGCCACGACCGCGCCACCGAGGCGCAGTGGAACTGATACCGGCCCTCAGGGCCCGCAACGAGGCAACATGATCAAGTTCGAGACTTCCCACGGCAATTTCACCGTCGAGCTCTTCGTGAAAGAAGCGCCGCTGAGTGCCGAGAACTTCCAGAAGTACGTCGACGATGGCCACTTCGACGGCACGATTTTCCACCGGGTCATCCCCGGCTTCATGATCCAGGGCGGCGGAATGACGGCCGACTTCAGCAGCAAGAGCACCCGCCCGCCGATCAAGAACGAGGCCAGGAACGGACTCAAGAATCAGCGCGGCACGCTCTCCATGGCGCGCACGAGCGACATCAACAGCGCGACTTCGCAGTTCTTCGTCAACCTGGTCGATAACGAATTCCTCGACCACGGCCCCCGCGACTACGGTTACGCCGTATTCGGGCGAGTGACCGAGGGAATGGACACCGTGGACAAGATTGCTGCCGTGAAGACAGGCCGCAAGAAGGGATACCAGGACGCGCCGCTCCAGGACGTGGTGATCATCTCGGCCCGCACCATCGACAAGGGCTGAGCGACCGACACCGATCGGGAACTGACAGCGGAAGGGGCGCCGTGGGCCGGCTGCTCAAGTGGCTCGCGCTGCTGGGAGTGGCTTGGGTGGCGATCACAGCGATCGCCGTCCTGACACTGCGCTGGGTCGATCCGCCTGGCAGTGCGATGATGCTCGAGAACCGCTTGCAGGAAAGCGGCGACCGCACGTACCGCACCGAGTACGACTGGGTCAATCTCGAGCACATCTCTCCCAACGCGGCGATAGCCGTCGTCGCCTCGGAGGACCAGCAGTTCCCGTTCCACGCCGGCTTCGATCTCAACTCCATCCGCGAATCGGTGCGTGCCAGCGAACGAGGCCGCAAACTGCGCGGCGCGAGCACGATCTCCCAGCAAGTGGCGAAGAACCTGTTCCTCTGGAACGGTCACAGCTTCGTGCGCAAGGCACTGGAGGCCTGGCTCACCGTGCTGATCGAAGCACTGTGGCCCAAGGAGCGCATCCTTGAGGTGTATCTCAACATCGCTGAGTTCGGTCGCGGTGTGTACGGTGTCGAGGCCGCCTCGCACCGCTTCTATCGCAAGCCGGCCGCGCGCCTGACTTCAGCCGAAGCCGCGTTGCTCGCCGCCGTCCTGCCCAACCCCATCCGCCTCCGCGTCGACCGACCCTCAGCCTACGTTCTCAGCCGGCGCGAATGGATCCTCGGGCAGATGCGCGCACTCGGCGGCCCCTCGTACCTGCAGGCGCTCGAGAAAGAGGCTCGAACCCGCAACTGATACGGCCAGGCCGCCGACCACCCGATCAGGCTGGGGCGTTCGGGCTCTTACTCGGGCTCATACCCCAGGATGGGCGCCAGCCATTTCTCGACATCCCGCCGCGCCATCCCCTTGCGCTGCGAGTAGTCCTCGACCTGATCACGGTCGATCTTGCCAACAGCGAAATACCGCGCATCCGGGTGCCCGATATACCACCCGCTGACCGCGGCCGTCGGGTACATCGCGAAGGACTCGGTAAGCCGGATGCCGGCAGCCCGTTCCGCGTCCAGCAATTGCCACAGCTTCGCCTTCTCCGTGTGGTCGGGACAGGCCGGATAGCCGGGCGCCGGCCGGATGCCGAGATACTCCTCGCGGATCAACTGCGTGTTGGTCAGTGACTCCTGCACCGAGTAGCCCCAGAACTCACGCCGCACCCGCTCGTGGAAGTGCTCCGCGCAAGCCTCCGCGAGACGGTCGGCGAGGGCTTTGAGCATGATGCTCGAATAATCGTCATGGCCCCGCTCGAAGCGGGCGATGTGCTCCTCGATCCCGTGCCCGGCAGTGACCGCGAACGCTCCAATGTGATCGCGCACACCACTGGACTTCGGCGCAAGGTAGTCAGCCAGACATTCATGCGGTTGCCCGGGCGGCTTGCCCTTCTGCTGTCGCAGGAAGTGCAGCGTGGTCAGCACGCGCTCCCGATCCTCATCCGCATAGACCTCGACATCGTCACCCACGGCATTGGCCGGAAACAGGCCGATGACCGCGCGTACCTTGAGCCAGGATTCCGCGATGATCTGCTTGAGCATGCGGCGCGCATCGGCGTACAGGTTGCTCGCCGCCTCACCCACCACCGGGTCCGACAGCACATCCGGGAACTTCCCCGCGAACTCCCACGCGTTGAAGAACGGCATCCAGTCGATGTAGCCCAGCAACTCCGAAAGCGGATAGTCGTCAAATACCTGGATACCCGGAGCGCGCGGCTGCGCCGGGGCGTACGCCGCCCAGTCGATCCGGCGCCGGTTCGCGCGTGCCTGCGCAATGCTCAGCTCCGGTGCCTTGGTCCTTTTTCCGGCATGCTGCTCCCGTCGGCGCTCGTGTTCCTCGTTGTTCTTCGCCAGGAACTCGGCGCGCGCCGTCGTCGTGGCGAGCGTCTGGCAGACGCCGACACTTCGCGATGCATCCTTCACATAGATGACGGGCGACTGATACTGCGGGGCAATCTTGACCGAGGTGTGAGCTGGTGAGGTCGTTGCGCCGCCGATCAGCAGCGGAATCTGGAATCCCTGTCGCTGCATCTCACGCGCCACGTTCACCATCTCATCCAGCGACGGCGTGATGAGACCCGACAGTCCGATGTAGTCGGCGTTTTCGCGGCGCGCTGCATCCAGCACCTTCTCGCAGGGGACCATCACACCGAGATCGATGACCTCGAAGTTGTTGCACTGGAGAACGACACTGACGATGTTCTTGCCGATGTCGTGCACATCGCCCTTCACCGTGGCGATGACGATGCGGCCATTCGAGCGGGCACCGCCTGCCTGGCCCTTCTCGATGAACGGCACGAGGTGCGCCACGGCACGCTTCATCACCCGCGCGCTCTTGACGACCTGGGGCAGGAACATCTTGCCCGACCCGAACAGGTCGCCAACGATGTTCATGCCATCCATCAACGGGCCTTCGATCACCTGCAGCGGCCGCTCGAAGCTGAGGCGCGCTTCCTCGGTATCCTCGAGGATGAAGTCATCGATGCCCTTGACCAGTGCATGCTCGAGGCGCTTCGCCACCGGGAGATGGCGCCACTGCGTATCGGCCTGGCGCTTCGCGCCGGATTCCCCCTTGAAGCGCCCGGCCATCTCCAGCAGACGTTCCGTGCCATCCGGCCTGCGGTTGAGCACGACATCCTCGACAGCCTCGCGCAGGTCGGGAGCGATCTCCTCATAGATCGCGAGCTGTCCCGCATTCACGATACCCATGTCCATGCCGGCGGCGATGGCGTGATACAGGAACGCCGAGTGCATGGCCTCCCGCACCGGGTCGTTGCCGCGGAACGAGAAACTGACGTTGCTCACCCCGCCGCTGACCAGAGCATGCGGCAGAGTCGCCTTGATCTGCCGCGTGGCCTCGATGAACGCCAGCCCGTAGCCGTTGTGTTCCTCGATGCCGGTGGCGATGGCGAAAATGTTCGGATCGAAGATCAGGTCTTCCGGATCGACCCCGGCGCGCGTGGTGAGAATCCCGTAGCAGCGCCGGCAGATGGCGACCTTGCGCTCGATCGTGTCCGCCTGCCCTTTCTCATCGAACGCCATGATGACCATCGCGGCGCCGTAGCTGCGCACCTTGCGCGCATGCTCGATGAATGCCTCCTCACCCTCCTTGAGGCTGATGGAGTTCACCACCGCCTTGCCCTGCACGCACTTCAGGCCCGCTTCGATCACAGACCATTTGGACGAGTCGATCATCACGGGCACACGCGCGATGTCGGGCTCCGCGGCCACGAGATTCAGGAAGCGCACCATCGCGGCCTCCGAATCCAGCATGCCCTCGTCCATGTTGACATCGATCATCTGCGCGCCGCTCAGCACCTGCTGACGGGCGATCTCCAGGGCGGCGGCATAGTCGCCGGCCTCGATCAGCTTGCGGAATTTCGCGGACCCCGTGACGTTGGTGCGCTCACCCACGTTCACGAACAGCGAGTCATCATCGATGTTCAGCGGCTCGAGTCCCGACAGGCGGCATTTCGGTGGCAACACCGGTACGCTGCGGCGCGGGAACTTCGACACCGATTCACGGATCAGGCGGATGTGCTCCGGGGTCGTGCCGCAGCAGCCCCCCACGATGTTGAGCAGTCCCGATGAGCTGTATTCGTGCAGGATCTGCGCGGTCTCGGCCGGAGTCTCATCGTACTCACCGAAGGCATTCGGCAGTCCCGCATTGGGATACGCACAGACATAGGTATCGGCGACCCGGGATAGCTCGGCGATGTACTGCCGCAGCTGGCTGGCACCCAGGGCGCAGTTGAGGCCCACGGCCAGGGGTTTCGCATGCCGGATGGAATTCCAGAAGGCTTCCGTCGTCTGGCCCGACAGCAGCCGACCGGAGGCGTCGGAAATCGTTCCCGACACCATGATTGGCACTTCGATACCCAGTTCGTCGAACAGCTTCTGGACGGCGAAGATGGCTGCCTTGGCGTTCAGCGTGTCGAAGATGGTTTCGATGAGCAGCACGTCCACGCCGCCCATCAGCAGGTTGCGAGCCGCATCCGAGTAGCTCGCCACCAGGTCATCGAAGTTGACGCTGCGATAGCCTGGATCATTCACATCGGGCGACAGCGACGCCATGCGGCTGGTCGGACCCAGCGCGCCGGCGACGAACGCGGGACGACCACCCGATTTCGAATACTCGTCGGCCGCCTCACGCGCCAGGCGCGCGGACCGATAGTTGATTTCCGGCACCAATGCCTCGGTGCCGTAGTCCGCCTGCGAGATCGCGGTCGAATTGAATGTGTTGGTTTCGATGATGTCCGCGCCCGCTTCCAGATAGGCGCGGTGAATTTCCCTGATGACCTCCGGACGGGTCAGAGCGAGGATGTCGTTGTTGCCCTTGAGATCCCGCCCGTGCGCTCGCAACCGATCGCCGCGGAAGGCGCGCTCATCCAGCTTGTGCTGCTGGATCATCGTGCCCATCGCGCCGTCCAGCAGCACGATGCGCTCCTCCAGCAGCCGCTTCAGACGCTCGATCCGCTCACGGCGCTGCGTCTCATCGACGGGCGCAATTCCGAACGGTACCGCCGCTGCGCGCGAATTCGGCGAGCCCTTGTCGCCGTGCAGCGCTCGCCCGTCGGACAGTGTCCGCTCGTCGTGCGGGGCTCGCTCGCCCTGCAGCGCCCGCTCGCGCTGCAGCGCCTGCCCCCCGTGATCGTGCCCGCAACCCGTCATGCGACGGCCCGCTGTCTCGCCGGCCGCACGCCCAGGGCATGACAGATCGCGTAGGTCAGCTCAGCCCGGTTCAGCGTGTAGAAATGGAAGTTGCGCACGCCATGCCGCTGCAGCTCGTGGACCTGGTCGATGGCCACGCTCGCAGCGATCAGGCGGCGCGTTTCCGGATCATCATCCAGACCGTGAAACCGGTCGATGAGCCATTCCGGGATGCTCGCGCCGCAGCGCGCGGCGAACCGCAGCACCTGCGGAAACCGGGTGATGGGCAGGATTCCCGGCACGACGCACGCACGAATGCCGGCCCGCTCGCAGCGGTCGCGGAAGCGCAGGAACACGTGGGTGTCGTAGAAGAACTGCGTGATGGCACGTGAGGCGCCCGCGTCGATCTTGCGCTTCAGATTGTCCAGATCCTGTTGCGCCGAGCTGGCCTCCGGATGCACTTCCGGGTAGGCGGCGACCGAGATCTCGAAGTCACCCACACTTCTCAGGCCGGCGACCAGATCGGCGGCGTGGGCGAATCCATCCGGATGCGGCCGATAGCCGCTCTCGCCCTGGGGCGGATCACCGCGCAAAGCGACGACGTGGCGGATGCCCTGATCCCAGTAGCGCCGCGCGATGTCCAGTATCTCGCCGCGCGATGCGCCGATGCAGGTGAGATGCGGCGCACCCATCAGCGGCGTTTCGTTCTGAATGCGCGTGACGACGTGGTGCGTGCGCTCCCGTGTCGAGCCGTCAGCGCCGTAAGTCACCGAAATGAATCGCGGCGCCAGCGGTACGAGTCGCTCGATGGATTTCCACAGCGTGGCTTCCATGTCCGCGTCCGCAGGCGGGAAGAACTCGAACGACACGCCCGGCGGCAGTGTCCCGACAGGTCCTGACTCGGCATGCAGATAGGTTGATCGCATATATGGCTTGCTCACTCTCGGCGTCGGACGTTCATTCACAGGCGTCGATGGCTCGCTCGCAGCGACGTTCGTTTTGCTCGCAGGCGCTGTGCCGGCCGGCGGCCGTGTCTCGCCCGCTCTCAGGCACGCTTCAGACCAGGTTGTTCCCTGCCGGCGGCAGGCAAGGCCACAGCGGCCAGCACGTGCTCGCCGTCAGCTTCGATCGGACTCAACCGCTCGCAATGCAGACCCACATCGCCGAGGAGGCGTCGCAGGCGCGCAAGCGGATGCTCCACGACCTTGTCGCGCGAGCTCTCCAGGGATTCGTAGCGCTCGAACAGCCAGATACGGCCAGTCGGTGACAGCGCGCGGCGCGCGCATGCCAATAGACGACTGAACTGGGTCTCGGTGGCGGCCAGATGATCGAGCACCACGGCTTCGAACTGCTGGCCCGCCTTCTCGAGATCCCGTTCGCTCAGTACTTCAGTGGAGGCAGCCAGCAGCACCCGGCAGTTGAATCCGTTGCGCTCGGCATAGGCGCGAGTGCTTTGCGCAGCCCGGCGCGAATGGGCGATAGCGGTACATTCGTTCGCGTGTGAAGCGGCGGCCTGCAGCAGTTCGGGATGCTCCACTCCCACGACCAGGACGGACGCGGCCCGTTCACCCCCCTGCTCGGCTTCGACAAAGCCCCTGAGGGCGCGACCGAGGCGGGACTCGCTGGCCACTGCCGCCGGCGCATCCGCACGCGCCAGCGCACGATCCAGATCGCGGCTGATCTGCGCATCGCCTTTGTCGAGCTGCGCCAGCAACCCCTGCACGAACCCAGCCGCAGCCCCGTCAGCAGCCAAACGGTAATGCACCCACTGGCCGTGCCGGTACCGCTCGATCAGCCCCGACTCACAAAGGATGCGCAGATGACGCGACACGCGCGGCTCACTCTGCCCCAGCGCCTGGGCAAGGTCCGAAACACTCAGGTCGCGCTGCCCACACAGCACCAGCAGCCGGACCCGGCTCGGCTCACCTGCCGCCCGCAGCCAGCTCACCAGCTTCGTTCGCGCTACGCTCATATGTTAAAGAGTTGCACAATTCTTTAATTCGTCTGCGCAGCAGAGTAGACCACTCCGGGGGGCGGAGCAAGGCAGTCATCGACTGTTACGCGGGCGAGCTGAAAATACCCTCTGGATGCCTGACTGGCCCCCGAGCAGAGCCACTCAGGGGGCAGGAGCGCGAGAGCCGCCGGTCAGTGTACGGTCGGCGAGCCGGCCGGGCCGGAGGCAGCCTCATCGAAGAGCGCCTCCACATCCTGCGGGCCGAACCGGTAGGGCCGATGGCAGAACTCGCAGGTCACGGTCACGGCGCCCTGCTCGCGCAGGACGTCGCGAACCTCGTTCGCGCCGAGCGCGCGCAGCAGGCCGGCTACCCGTCCCTGGTTGCACCGGCACTGGAACTGCACCGGCGAGCCGCGGAACAGCCGCAGGTCCTGGGCCGAGAATCCGCGCCCCAGTAGTTCCTCGACCGGACACTCCAGCAGGTCCGCGGGACTCAGTCGCTCGATGCCGCGCTGGGCCTCCACCCAGATCTCGTCCAGCTCCGTTGCGTCATCCTTCGCCGAACCCGGCACCTTCTGCACCAGCACGCCGGCACCGCTCTGCTCATCCGCAGCCAGCAGCAGGCGCGTCGGAAGCTGCTCCGAGGACGCGAAATACGCCTCCAGCGAATCGGCAAGGGAATTGCCACTCAGCGGGACGATGCCCTGGTAGCGCGTGCTGCGCTCGTCGGCCTCCACCGTGACGGCGACCCGGCCGGTACTGCCGACGAGCTGGCGGAAACCCGCGCCGGCAGCGACCGCGGCCTGATCGAATCGCGCCACGGCGCGCAGGCGGTAGTCGTGCGTGCACTGGGCGACCAGCAGGCTGATGGCGCCGTCACCTTGCAGTTGCAGAGTGAGCGTGCCGCGGAATTTCAGGGTGGCCGCGAGCAGCACCGAGGCGGCCACGGCCTGCCCCAGCAGCTCGCGCACCGGCTGCGGATAGTCCGAGTGCTGACACAGTTCGCGCCAGGCGGCGCCCAGGCGCACCCAGTGTCCCCGGACGGGCTGATTCTCGACGATGAAGCGACGCACCTCGTCGGTGCCGGGGGATGTGATCTCGTCCATGGCCCCCACAATGGGGCAGCCGGACGCACAACTCAACCCGGCAGCTTTTTCTTCAGCAGCTCGTTCAGCTGCGCCGGATTGGCCTTGCCGCCCGTGGCCTTCATCACCTGCCCGACGAAGAAGCCGAACAGCTTGTCCTTGCCGGCGCGGAAGTCGGCGAGCTGGCCCGGGTTCTTCGCCATCACCTCCTCGATGGCGCGTTCGATCGCGCCCGAGTCGGTGATCTGCTTCAGACCCTTGCTCTCGATGATCGCATCCGCCTCTGCGCCGCTCGACCACATGGCCTCGAAGACTTCCTTGGCGATCTTGCCGGAGATGGTCTGGTCGGCGATGCGCCGGAGCAGGCCGGCCAGACGCGCCGCCGGCAGCTTGCCGCTGCCGATGTCGAGACCGTCCTTGTTGAGTGCCGCGGCCAGCTCACCCATGACCCAGTTGGCGGCGAGTTTCGCATCGCCGGCACCACCTGCGGCCAGAGCGCGTGTCACTTCCTCGTAGTAATCGGCCAGCTCACGGCTGGCCGTCAGCACGCCCGCGTCGTAGGCCGAGAGCCCGTACTGCGTGGCGAAGCGCACCGCCTTCTGATCGGGCAGCTCGGGCAGCGTCGCGCGGACACTGGCGATGAACGCCGCATCCAGCACCACCGGCAGCAGGTCCGGGTCAGGGAAGTAGCGATAGTCGTTCGCCTCTTCCTTCGAGCGCATGGAGCGCGTCTCGCCCTTGTCAGGATCGTACAGGCGCGTTTCCTGCCGCACGCTGCCGCCGGACTCGAGCAGATCGATCTGACGTGCCACCTCGTAGTGGATGGCCTTCTCGACGAACCGGAACGAGTTGAGGTTCTTGATCTCCGCTCGCGTGCCGAACTTCTCACTGCCGCGACGACGCACCGACACGTTCGCGTCGCAACGGAACGAGCCTTCCTGCATGTTGCCGTCGCAGATCTCGAGGTAGCGCACCAGCGTGTGCACCTTCTTCATATAGGCGACCGCTTCCTTGGCCGAACGCATGTCCGGCTCGGAGACGATCTCCACAAGCGGAGTGCCGGCGCGGTTCAGGTCGATGCCCGACACGCCGGGCAGCCCCTCGTGCAGCGACTTGCCCGCATCCTCCTCGAGATGCGCGCGCGTCACGCCGATGCGCTTGGTCGTACCGTCATCCAGCACGATGTCGATCGCACCTTTGGCCACGATCGGCAGCTCGTACTGGCTGATCTGGTAGCCCTTGGGAAGGTCCGGGTAGAAATAGTTCTTGCGCGCGAACACCGACGTGTCCGCGATCCGCGCCCCGATGGCCAGACCGAATTTCACGGCCATGCGCACAGCCGCGCCATTCAGCACGGGCAGCACGCCGGGATAGCCCAGATCCACCAGATTGGCCTGCGCATTCGGAGCGGCCCCATAGGCGGTGGCGGAGCCCGAAAAGATCTTCGATCGCGTCGAGAGCTGCGCGTGGATCTCCAGGCCGATGACGGTTTCCCAGTCGGCGTTCGCGCTCATCGGTACGCCTCCGGCACCCGCGTATGCCAGTCGGTCTCGCGCTGGTAGCGGTGCGCGGCGTTGAGGATCTTCGCCTCGCCGAAATGCGGGCCGACGATCTGCAGGCCCACGGGCAGGCCGCCCGCGAAACCGCACGGAATGGAGATCGCGGGCAGGCCCGCGAGGTTGGCGCCGATCGTGTAGATATCGTTCAGGTACATGGTGATCGGATCGGAGGTCTTCGCGCCGATCGGAAACGCCGGCGTCGGTGTCGTCGGCCCCATCAGCACGTCGACTTCGCCGAAGGCGCGCTTGAAGTCGGCGGAGATCAGCTGCCGGACCTTCTGCGCCTTGAGGTAGTACGCATCGTAATAGCCGGCCGAGAGCACATACGTGCCGGTCATGATGCGGCGCTTGACCTCCGCGCCGAATCCCTCGCCACGCGAACGCTTGTACAGGTCCATCAGGTCGCGCGGCTCTTTGCAGCGATAGCCGTAACGCACTCCATCGAAGCGCGCGAGGTTGGATGAGCACTCGGCCGGCGCCACCACGTAGTAGGCCGGCACCGACAGCGGCAGGTTGGGCAGACTCACCTCACGCAACGTCGCGCCCAGCTTCTCGCAGATCGCCAGAGCTTCGCGGATGCGCTTCTCGTTCTCGGCGTCCAGACCTTTGTCGAAGAACTCTTTCAGCAGGCCGATCTTCAGTCCCGAGAGCGGCGCATCGAGCGTCGCGACGTAGTCGGGCACGGGAAGATCGACGCTCGTGGAGTCGTTGGGATCAAAGCCCGCCATTGCACGCAGGATCAGTGCGGCGTCTTCAGCAGTCGTACTGATGACACCTCCCTGATCGAGACTGGATGCGAACGCCACCATGCCGTAGCGGGAGACGCGTCCGTATGTGGGCTTCATGCCCGTCACACCGCACAGTGCGGCCGGTTGGCGGATCGAGCCGCCAGTGTCGGTTGCCGTCGCAACGGGAGTCAGGCGCGCGGCAACCGCCGCGGCCGAGCCTCCCGAGGACCCACCCGGCACCAGATCCGGGTTCCAGGGGTTGCGTACCGGGCCATAGAAGCTCGTCTCGTTGGAGGAGCCCATCGCGAACTCATCCATGTTCGACTTGCCGAGCATCACCGTGCCGGCGGCCCTGAGCTTCGCGACCACCGTGGCGTCATAGGGCGAGACGAAATTGTCGAGCATGCGCGAGCCGCACGAAGTGCGGACGCCCTCTGTGCAGAACAGATCCTTGTGCACCATGGGCAGTCCCGTCAGCGGACCGGCACTGCCCTCCGCGAGCTGCCGGTCTGCCGCAGCGGCAGCAGCCAGCGCCTGCTCGCGCGTGACGGTGACGAACGCGTTCAGCTTCGGCTGGCTGGCCTCGATGCGCGCCAGCAGCATGCGGGTGAGCTCGAGGCTCGAGAATTCCTTGGCGCGCAGCCCTTTCGCCAGCTGCGCCAGGCTCAGGGTGTGCAAGCTCACTCGATGACCTTGGGGACCAGGTACAGTCCGGCGGCCACCTGCGGCGCATTGGCCTGGTAGCGCTCATGGTGGTCGGTTTCTGTGACGCGGTCCTCACGCAGCCGCTGCGAGAGCCCCTCCAGCGGGTGCGCCATCGGCTGAACCCGCGCGGTATCGGCCCGGTCGAGCTCGCCGACGAACTCGAAGATGGCCGACAGGCTCTGCTGGTAGACCGGAATTTCCGCGGGCGCAAGCGCCAGGCGCGCCAGGTGGGCGATGTTCTCGATCTGCTCGCGTGTCAGGGCCATGGAATTACCGTTGCAAAACGTGCGCGAGTGCGCACTCGTGACTGCGGAAAACAGCGCAAAATCATACATGTTGCCTTGCTGAATGTCCTCTCGGTTGCTAGATTACGCGCCACTTTTCTTGGGTCCTCCGCCCGCTTTCACTCCGGTCGCCAATTCATGTTCAAACGTTTGCGCGGCTATTTCTCCAGCGATCTGTCGATCGATCTGGGAACGGCCAACACGCTCATCTACGTCCGCGATAAAGGCATTGTGCTCAACGAGCCCTCGGTCGTCGCGGTACAGGACGAATCCACCCGCAGCGGCGGGAAGATCATCGTCGCCGTCGGCTCCGAGGCGAAGAGCATGCTCGGGCGTACCCCCGGGCACATCACCGCCGTCAGACCGATGAAGGACGGCGTGATCGCCGACTTCACCTACACCGAGAAGATGCTGCAGCACTTCATCAACAAGGTGCACGGCAACCGGATGCTCAAGCCCTCGCCCCGGGTGCTGGTGTGCGTGCCGTTCGGCTCCACACAGGTCGAACGCCGTGCCATCCGCGAGTCCGCCGAGGGCGCGGGTGCGCGCAACGTGGCGATCGTCAGCGAGCCGATGGCGGCGGCGGTCGGCGCCGGGCTGCCGGTGCACGAGGCCCGCGGCTCCATGGTACTCGATATCGGCGGCGGCACCTCCGAAGTGGCGGTGCTGTCCCTGAACGGCATCGTCTACGCCAACTCGGCCCGCATCGGCGGCGATCGCTTTGATGAGGCGATCATGAACTACGTGCGCCGCAATTACGGCATCCTGATCGGGGAGGCCACGGCCGAGCGCATCAAGATCGAGATCGGCTCGGCCTATCCCGGCCAGCAGGTGCGCGAGCTGTCGGTGAAGGGCCGCAACCTCTCCGAGGGCGTGCCGCGCAGCTTCACCCTCAACAGCAATGAAATCCTCGAAGCGTTGCAGGAGCCCTTGCAAAGCATCGTGAGCGCCGTGAAGCAGGCGCTCGAACAGACTCCTCCCGAGCTTGGAGCCGACGTCGCCGAGCGCGGCATCGTGCTCACCGGTGGCGGCGCGCTGCTGCGCGACATCGACAAGCTACTGACGGAAGAGACCGGCCTGCCAGTCGTCGTGGCGGATGACCCCCTCACGTGCGTGGCGCGTGGCGGCGGGCGCATTCTCGAGCTGATGGACGAACTGGGCCCCGGTCACTTCGGCCTCGAATAGCGCCGGCGCCGGCGCTATACCATGGCCGCCTTCGGCACAGGGGCCAGCCGACCGCTGTCCGGCAGGGGAGGCTCGCCGGGCTTCCGCTTCACGCTCTACGCCACCGCCTCCATCATCATCATGTTCATGGACCAGCGCGGCGAGTGGCTCGAACGAGTCCACTACGTGCTGGATGCCGCCGCCTATCCTATCCAGCTGGCCGTCAGCTCGCCGAGGGCCGCCTGGCAGTGGATGAAGGAGACGGTCGAGACCCGCGACGCCCTGCGGGCCGAGAACGCGCGCCTGCTGATGCGCCAGCGTGAGCTTGAGTTGCGCACCATGCGCTACGAGGCCCTTGCGCTCGAGAATGATCATCTCCGGGGTCTGCGCGAGGCCCTCCCTCCCGTAGCCGAGCAGTGGCTGATCGCGGAGGTCGTGGATATCCAGCTGAGCCCCCTGCGCCAGCGCGTGCTGGTCAATCGCGGCACGCGCAACGGGGTCTTCAAGGGTCAGGCGGTACTGGATGACCAGGGCCTGCTGGGACAGACGACGCATGTGGGTCCCTGGAGTGCCGAAGTCATTCTCATCACCGATCCCGAGCACGCGGTCCCGGTCCAGATCCAACGCACCGGGCTGCGAACCATCGCCGTCGGCACGGGCGATACTGCCTCGCTCGCGCTTCCGTACCTGCCCGCGAATGCTGACGTGAAGACCGGCGACATCCTCATGACTTCAGGCCTGGGCGGAGTCTTCCCCGCCGGTTACCCCGTCGGACGCGTGGTGGAGGTCCACCGGGATGCCGTGCAGCCACTCGCCCAGGTGCGAGCCGTGCCGTACGCGCATATGGACTTGGATCGCGAGGTCATGCTGGTCTGGTTCCGCGAGGGACATCCGGCAGCGCCGGTGGCGACGCACGGAGATATCAAGAGCGGCAATGCGGCGATGCAGCCCCAGCCGGCACCGCCCAAGCCAAAGCCCACGCCTGCCGAGCCGCCTGCCGCCGCGGCACCCACTCCCGGCGACGCCGCGGTGGTCCCGCCAGCACCGAAGACGCCGAAGAAGCCGGCGACACCAGTCTTGCCGGAGCCGAGCGACGATGAGTCGCCGCCGTACGAGACCGACACTGCGCCCAAGGCCGCGCCCAAGGAGCCTCCTCCGGTAGTGCCCGACAACGCCCCGAGGACGCCCTGATGCAGGACTCCCGCGGCCGGATGGTGTTCACGGCGCTGATCGCGCTGATCCTGACGGTGTTGCCGCTGCCGAACTGGCTGAACCTGGTGCGCCCGGAATTCCTGGTGCTCACCGTGCTGTACTGGTCGATCGCCTCGCCGCGCACCGGCGGCATCGGTCTCGCCTTCTTCTCCGGGATCATGCTGGATGTGTTTCAGGGGCCGGTGCTGGGCGAGCACGCCCTGGCGCTCTCGCTGGTCTCGTACATCGCCCTGCGCGAGCACCAGAAGATCCGCTCCAAGCCGGCTTTTCAGCAATCCCTGATCGTGTTCGCAGCGCTGGTCACCTACGAGTTCGTACTCTTCGCCATCGATGGCTGGACCAAGCATCCGGTGACCAGCCCGCTGCGCTGGACGCACACGCTCTCCGGCGCGATCTTCTGGGCTCCGGTGGCAGCCGTTCTCGCCGCCTCGGGCGAGCGGCGCCGCTAGCGATCGGCCGAGGCAGCATGGCGCGCGTGCACATCAAGGATCACTGGAGCGAACAGCGCATGTTCGATCAGCGCGCCCTGGTCGCGGGCGCCTGCATCGCGCTGCTGACCATCGGCCTGCTGGGCCGGCTGTTCCTGCTCCAGGTCGTGCGCCACGATTACTACACTGAACTGTCGCAGGGTAACCGCGTCCGCACCGAGCCCATTCCGGCCGCCCGCGGCCTGATCCTCGATCGCCGTGGCGAAGTGGTCGCCGGCAACCAGCCCGCCTACCAGCTGGAACTCGTGCCCGAGGAGGTGCCCAACCTGCAGGCCGAACTGCAGGGCCTGGTGGACCTGGATCTGGTGCGCAAGGAAGACCTGGAGGAATTGAAGCGCACCATCCGGTCGCGGCGCGTGTTTGACAGCGTCCCGGTGCGTCTGCGCATGTCCGATGAGGACGTGGCTCGCTTCGCGGTACGCCGCTTCGAGTTTCCGGGCCTCGACATCAAGACGCGCCAGACGCGCTCCTATCCCAATGGCGATCTCGCCGTGCATGCGCTCGGCTACGTTGGCGCCATCAGTGAACAGGACCTCGCCCGCATCGACCGTAACGCCTACTCGGGCACCACGCTGATCGGCAAGCTCGGGGTCGAGAGCGCCTACGAGAACCGGCTGCATGGCTTGAACGGATACCGCGAGATCCTGGTGAACGCGCAAGGGCGCTCCGTGGAGCGTCAGGGCGCCTTCGTTCCGAACCTGAAGACGCACGCACCCACGGCCGGCGACGACATCGTATTGGCGATGGACCTGAAGGTGCAGCACGCGGCCGAGGACGCTCTCGCGGGCCGCCGCGGCGCCGTGGTCGCCATCGACCCCAACAACGGTGACGTGCTCGCGATGACGAGCCGGCCGGGCTTCGATCCCAACTTCTTTGGCCGCGGCATCACCACGGCCGAATACGGCGCGCTGCAGGCTGACATCGACCGACCGTTATTCGATCGCGCGCTGCGCGGTGTCTACCCGCCGGGCTCCACGGTGAAGCCCGTCATCGCGCTCGCGGGACTGGCGTATCACCTCGTGGATCCCGAGCAGCGGCGCTTCTGTCCGGGCGTGTTCCATCTGCCCGGCAGCGCGCACATGTACCGCGAAGGCAAGGGTGGCCACCACGGGTTCGTCAATCTGGAAGATGCGATCGCGCGCTCCTGCGACGTGTACTTCTACGGCCTCGCCGACGTGATTGGCGTGGACCGCATCGCCAACTTCCTCGCGCCCTTCGGCTTCGGCAGGACCACCGGAATCGACATCAATGGCGAGAAGACAGGCCTGCTGCCCACGCGCGCGTGGAAAGCCAAGGCCTTCTCCCGTCCCGGCGACCAGGTCTGGTTCCCCGGCGAGACGGTCAACTTCGGCATCGGCCAGGGCTATCTCAACGTCACGCCGCTGCAGATGGCCCACTACGTTTCCGTGCTGGCCTCGCGCGGCAAGGTCTGGAAGCCGCGCCTCGTGACCGGCTTCCGCGATTCGCTCACCGGCAAGGTGCGGGCGCTGCAGCCGGTCGCCGAACCCGACATCACGCTGGCCACCGACGAGGAATGGCAGCGGGTCATCGCAGGCATGATCGGCGCCACCACACGTGGCACCGCGGCTGCGATCGGCGCGCACGCGCCATACTCCATGGGCGGCAAGACCGGTACCGCTCAGGTCTTCAGCGTTGGCCAGAACGAGAAATACAACGAGAAGACCGTCTCGGAGCGCTTGCGCGACCACTCGTGGTTCATCGCCTTCGCGCCGGCGGACAACCCACGCATCGCACTGGCTGTCCTGGTGGAGAACGGTGGCTGGGGAGCCAGCGCCGCGGCGCCCATTGCGCGCAAGGTCATGGACTCGTATCTGCTGGGCCCTGATGGCAAGCTCAAGCCGGCCGGGGATGACGACGGAGCACACCCCGGCGCGGCGGCCGAGCCAGGGGTCCCGCATGCGGCCGAGCCCACGGTTTCCTCTCCCGATCAGAAGCGGGCGACTGCACCGGAAACACCATCAGCGCAGACGGGTCAGAAGGCAGGCTGACGCGCACCCGCATCCGCACCCGCGCCCGCACCCGCACCCGCACCCAACATGATTTACGAAGAAGTCACCTCTGGCTCACGCACCCGCCGCACGCTCACGGGCGCCGCGCGAGTGCTGTTCGCGCTGAAGCTGGATGGCCCCCTGATCATCGGCCTCGCCTTGATCGCGGTGTACGGGCTCGTCGTGCTGTACAGCGCCTCGGGCCAGAGCACCGGCACGATCTATCGCACGTTGGGCCGCCTGGCCCTGGGCACGATCGCCATGCTCGTGCTCGCGCAGGTGAACCCCAACTTCCTGCGCCGGACTTCACCGTGGTTGTACGCCGTAGGCATCTTCCTGCTGGTGGTGGTCTATGGCATGGGCCACATCGGCAAGGGAGCGCAGCGCTGGCTCGATCTGGGCATCGTGCGGTTCCAGCCCTCGGAGCTCATGAAGCTGGCCGTGCCCATGACTTGCGCGTGGTATCTGCACGAGCGCGCGCTACCACCGAGCTGGCTCAACCTGCTGCTGCTGTCGGCGATGATCTTCCTCCCCGTGGGACTCGTAGCGATCCAGCCGGATCTCGGCACGGCGGCGCTGATCGCCATCGCCGGCGCCCTGGTGATCGTCATGGCCGGACTGCAGGTGCGCATCATGGCGGGCCTGCTCGGACTGGGCGTGGCCGGTGCCTGGTTCGGCTGGAACTTCATGCACGACTACCAGCGCAAGCGCGTGCTCACGTTCCTCGATCCGCAGACGGACCCGCTGGGCGCGGGCTATCACATCATCCAGTCACAGATCGCCATCGGCTCCGGTGGCGTGTTCGGCAAGGGCTGGATGAACGGCAGCCAGGCGCAGCTGGAATTCCTCCCCGAACGCTCCACCGATTTCATCTTCGCCGTGGTCGGTGAGGAGTTCGGGCTGCTGGGTCAGGGTCTGCTGCTGCTCCTGTACCTGTTCGTGGTGAGCCGCGCGCTGTACCTGTCGACGCAGACGCAAGACACCTTCGCGCGGCTGGTGGCGGGCAGCCTCGCGCTGACCTTCTTCGTGTACGTGTTCATCAACGCCGGCATGGTGAGCGGCCTGCTGCCGGTCGTCGGCGTGCCGCTGCCGCTCGTCAGTTACGGCGGAACGTCGGTCGTGACCCTGCTGGCGGGCTTCGGTATTCTGATGGCGCTGTATTCGCACAGGAAACTAGTCAGTTCGTAGTGGCTCAGCGACGCTCCACTTCGTGGCTCGTGCTTCTGCTCCTGTTGGTGGCGCCACCTTGCGCGCGCGCCGCGGTCACGCAGACTGCGCACTTCGACCTCAAGCGGCCCGAGATCGTCACTTTCGTGAACGATGTCGTCGCGCGGGATGCACTCAGCCGCAGGAAGGTGATGCGACTGCTCGCGAAGGCGGAACCCCAACCCAAGATTCTCGAGATCATGTCGCGTCCGGCCGAGAAGGTGACGCCGTGGTACGAGTATCGCTCGCGCTTCCTCACCGAGGAGCGGATCGCCCAGGGCGTGGATTTCTACCAGGAGCACCGCGCCACGCTTGAACGGATCGCCGCCGAGCGCGGCGTCGCGCCGGAATACCTGGTCGCCATCATCGGCGTGGAGACGAAATACGGGCGCATGACGGGCCGCTACCGGGTGCTCGATTCGCTGATGACGCTCGCTTTCGACTACCCGCCGCGCGGCGATTACTTCCGCGGTGAGCTCGAGCAGTTCCTGTTGCTGGCGGCCGAGGAGCGCATCGACCCGCTCACGGTGACCGGCTCGTACGCCGGAGCCATGGGCGTGCCGCAGTTCATGCCCTCCAGCTACCGCCGCTACGCGGTGGATGGCGACACGGACAAGAAGCGGGATCTGTGGACGGACTGGGACGATGTGCTGGCGAGTATCGCCAACTATTTCGTCGAGCACGGCTGGGAGCCCGGCGGTCCGGTGCTCGCCGAGACCCGCCTGGACCCCGACCCCCGCTTCCAGTTCGATCCGCGCAACCTGGAACTCAACGAGACGGTCGACAGTCTCAACGCCCAGGGCGTGAAAGTGGTCGGCGATGAGGCTGGCAGCACGCCCGTCGTGCTCATCTCGGCCGAACAACATGACGGACCCGCTTACCGGGTCGGATTCAGGAACTTCTACGTGATCACCCGCTACAACCGCAGCGCCCGATACGCAATGGCCGTGCATGACCTGGCCGATGCGATCCTGCAGCGTGTGCAGAGCGCCCAGCCTTGATGAGTCGGATTGCGCCACTTGCCAGGTCGGCGCGGCACGCGTGGCGGCAGCCGGTGGCGCCACCCCTGGTGGTGCTGGCCCTGTGCGTGGCGCTGGTCGGCGGATGCTCCTCGGCCCCCGAGCGGCGCCCGGTCGCGCCACCGCCGGAAGCGGTGCCCCCGGCTCCAACCAACATCGATACCGTCCCGGATGCAGTGCCTCGGCGCGAGCCACGCAGCGCCCACGGCAACCCGCCGTTCTACGACGTACTCGGTCGCAGATATGTAGTCATGGCGAGTGCCGATGGTTACGTGGAGCGCGGCGTCGCTTCATGGTACGGCCCGACGTTCCACGGCGAGAGCACCTCGAGCGGCGAGCGCTACGACATGTATGCAATGTCAGCCGCTCACAAGACGCTGCCACTGCCGACGTACGCACGCGTCACCAATCTCAAGAATGGCCGCAGTGTCGTCGTGAGAATCAACGACCGCGGACCCTTCGTCGCCAACCGCCTCATCGATCTGTCGTACACTGCCGCTGCCAAGCTCGACATGCTGCGCGAGGGAACCACGTTGGTGGAGGTCAAGGCCATCAGCGTTCAGGAGCCTGACGTCCTGACGCGCAGCGCTGAGGCACCGCCGCCAACTCTGTACGTACAGGTGGGAGCGTTCGCCGATCAGCGCAACGCTCAGCGGGTGATGGACAAGCTGCGCGCCGGCGGTCTGTCAGGATGCTTCATCGCCTCCCCGCCCGAAAGCAAACCGTCTCTGTACCGGGTGCGGCTCGGTCCGGTGAGCAGCGTTGCGGACTTCGACCGCATCTTCGCGCGGCTCAATGCGCTCGGTTTCCCGGAAGCCCGGCTGGCGACTGACTGACCCGGAGGCACCGCCATGCCGCAATCGAAACGCCGCGTGCTCGCGTTTCTGGCTCTCCTGGGCGCCCTCGCGGCGATCCTCGCCATCGGCTTCATCAGCTACCGCGAACTGTCTTCGGTGGCGAAGTACAGCGCGCGCGTGGAGCGCTCCTACGAGCTGCTGCAGACACTGGACGACCTGGTGCACGCACTGTCGGACACGGAGACCAACCAGCGCGGTTACCTGCTCACCGAGGATCCGAGCTATCTGACCCTGTACGACGGTGGCGTGGCTCAGATCAAGCTCACATTGACGGAACTGCACCGGCTGAGCGCCGGCGAGCCTGCGACACGTGATGCGGTCGCGCACCTCGAGAGCCTGGCCGGAGCCAAGCTCGATGAACTGACCGAGAGCATCCACGCGACCCAGTCCGGTGAGTCCGCCCGGGCCCTGACCAACGTCGAGGGCAAGGGACGGCGCCTGATGGAATCCTTCCGGCACGACGCGGCCGAACTCGAAGGCATGCAGCGCCGCCTGCTCGAACTGCGGCGCGAACAGGAGCGCGAGGCGCGCTTCTTCAGCGAGGCCGTGCTGGTGGCCACCATCGTGCTCAGCCTGTTGCTGGTTGGAGCCGCGGCAATCATCAGCCAGCGCTTCGACGAGCGGCACCGCCTGCTCGAGAAGGAGATCGCCGAGCGCAAGCGCGCCGAGGAATACCGCGAGTCGCTGCTCGTCAGCGAGCGCGCCGCACGCTCGGAGGCCGAGCGCGCGACCCGCCTGAAGGACGAGTTCGTCGCGACCCTCAGCCACGAACTGCGCACACCACTCAACGCCATCGTCGGTTGGGCCAGCATCCTGCGACGGGACCGGCGCAACGAGACACTGGTCCAGGGCGTCGATGTCATCGAGCGGAACGCGAAGCTCCAGGCGCAGATGATCGAGGAGCTGCTGGACATGAGCCGCATCCTCTCCGGCAAGCTGCTGTTCGAACTCCGTCAGACGAGCGTGGTTCAGGTGGTTGAGTCGGCCGTTGCGGCCGTTCGCCCCACAGCCGATGCCAAGGGCGTCTCCCTGACGGCGCATGTCGCTGCCTGCCGCAACGTCAACGGGGATTCGGCCCGGCTGCAGCAGGTGGCGTGGAACCTCCTGACCAACGCGATCAAGTTCACCCCGCGCGGCGGCCGAGTCGACATCACGCTGCGCGAGTCCAGGGATCACGTGGAGATCGTCGTCACGGACACCGGTCAGGGCATCAAGGCCGACTTCCTGCCCTTCGTGTTCGACAGGTTTCGCCAGGCAGACGCCTCAACGACACGCCGCCACGGTGGTCTCGGGTTGGGACTCTCCATCGTCAAGAGCCTCGTGGAGCTGCACGGGGGCTCCGTGGACGTGAGCAGTCCGGGCGAGGGCCAGGGTTCCACCTTCATAGTGCAGTTACCCGCGTGCAGTTCGGCCCTGCACGAACCGGAGATTCCCGCTCCGGCAGCCTCGCACGACCATCCCGGCCCGCAGCTCACCGGTTTGCGGATTCTGGTGGTGGACGACGAGGCCGATGCGCGCTTCCTCGCTCGGCGCGTACTCGAGGAAAGCGGCGCCCATGTACTGACAGCCGGTTCGGCGGCCGAGGCCCTGCAGACCGTCGACCACGGCAATGCGCTCAGCGTCATCGTCAGCGATATCGGGATGCCCGACCAGGATGGATATGACCTGATCCGGCAGATGCGCGCGCTCCCTGGAGATGCCGGACGGGTGCCCGCGGTGGCCCTGACGGCTTTGGCCCGCAATGAAGACCGGCGCCGTGCACTGCTGGCCGGCTACCAGCGCCATGTCAGCAAGCCGGTGGACCCGGCGGAGCTGGTTGCTGCGGTTGCGAGCCTGGCCCCGCCGCGCAAGCGCGCTTCCTGAGGCACGGCTTGCTGGCGAAGCGGCTGCTCGACCAGGCTGCTGCTCGGCGACGCGGCTTCCTGAAGAACTGTCGAGCCATGCGCAATGGGTCGCCGTGACTTAGAATCGCCGCCTTTCACTGTCGGATTTTCGGGGGATCTCACCGGATGTTGCGCTCGTCGTTGCCCGCACTGCTTGCCGTGCTTTTCTGCGCCGCACTGAGCGGCCCTGCCCATCCCGCCGTTCCGATCCCGAAACCGCCGGACGTCAACGGCAAGGCCTACATCCTGATCGACTACGACAGCGGCCGGATCCTGGCCGCGGACCATGCCGATGACCGCGTGGAGCCCGCCAGCCTCACGAAGCTGATGACCTCGTATGCCGTGTTCAAGGCCCTGCAGGAGAACCGGCTGAAGCTCACCGACCCGATCACCATCAGTGAGCATGCCTGGCGGTCGGAGGGTTCGCGCACCTTCGTGCAGGTGGGTACCACGATTCCGGCCGAAGTGCTGATCAAGGGAATGATCGTCCAGTCCGGCAACGACGCCACGATCGCGCTGGCCGAACACATCGGCGGCACCGAGCCCGCCTTCGCACAGCTCATGAACGAGTACGCCAAGCGTCTCGGCATGAATGGCACCCACTTCGAGAACAGCGACGGTCTGCCCTCGCCGAACCATTACACGACGGCGCACGATCTCGCCCTCCTGGCGACGGCGCTGATCCGCGA
>DATKLO010000201.1:0-17890 GCA_035542375.1 Steroidobacteraceae bacterium
ATGTGGTCCTGACGCGCACCGGGGTGATGGCCCTGTGGCCCGATCCGGCCAAGTATCGACTTGCGGACCAGGCCGGCTTGAGTCTCGAGGCCGCCCAGTGGCTGGTCGAGACGAATCAGGCGATGCTGCTCGGGGCGGACAACTTCGGGGTCGAGAGCTTCCCCTCCAAGGACCCCGAGAACTTCGTTCCGGTCCATTCGTATCTGCAGGCCGAGCGCGGGGTTTCCCTCCTGGAAGCGTTATGGCTGGAAGACCTGGCGAAGGATCAGGTGTACGAGTTCCTGTTCATCGCTTCGCCCTTGAAGCTGCGCGGCGGGACGGCGTCTCCGATTCGCCCGCTGGCTATTCCGATCCAGCGGATGTAGCCGGGTCAGCGTCGGGAGCAACGGTCGCGTAACCACACCATCCCGCCGCGTTGCGGGCACCGCCCCGGGAGAACGCACGGCATAAGCCTGCCCTCCCTCAGGCACGAAGGGTGGCGCAGAAGGCGGCGGGATGGCTGCCACGCAACGTCCCTGAGCAGGACACCCTGCGACTGGTCCGTGAGCCCCCGCCCAAGCCGCAGTGTGACCAGTGGCTCCCGCGGGCGCATGACTGGTGAGCGGGCGTAGAGCAGCGCCTTCGCGGCGCGGGAAGCTCGGATCTGGGCCGCATGATGGCATCGAGAAGCGGTGCTGAGCCCGATTAGCCTAAGGACACAGCGGCACCGCCAACCATCTTGCCCTGTGTCTCTACCCGTCCTCGATCTTGAACAGTCTTAGGGCGTTGCGGCGCCCGATCTTCAGGCGATCGGCCTCGCTGATCGAAGCTCCATCAAACCACTCGGCCGCTTCGCGCACCTGTTCGAAGGGATAGTCGGTCGAGAACAGGATACGATCCGCGCCGACCTCGAGGATGCAGTCGATCAGCGTCTGGGTGCGAAAGTTTCCTGCGGTCGTGATGTAGACGTTTTGCTGGAAGTACTCCGAGATCTTCCTCATGGCGGGATAACCCATCGGCGACCAGGCGATGCGCTGGTCCATCCGATGCAGGTTGAACGGCAATCCCTCGCCCAGATGGCCGAGGATCAGCGTGAGCCTCGGGTATCTGTCGAACAGCCCGCTTCCGAGCAGTCGCAATGCGTGCAATCCCGTCTCGGCCGCGAACCCGTAGACCGGGCCAAGCAGCCAGGGATGGCCTTCGTAGGCGCGCCGCTGACTCGGCTCTCGCGGATGCAGATAGAACGGGACATCGAGCTGCTCGACCACGCCCCAGAAGTCCCAGTACTCGCGCAGGTCGTAGTACAGACAGTTGTCTGGCGCGCCCAGTTGCGAGTAGCCGTTCACCAGCGCACCCTTGAAGCCATAGTCGCTCACGCACCGCTGCAGCTCCTGCGCGGCCTCGTGCGGGTCCTGCATCGCCAGAGCGGCGAACCCTGCGAAGCGATCCGGCCGTCTGCTGATCTGTTCCGCGAGCAGGTCGTTGGCTCGACGCGCCACGGCGATCGCCTTGCGCCTGTCATCGATACGCTGCACCCCCGGCGCATGCAGCGAGATGATCATCTTCTCCATGCCGTGGCGATCCATCTCCGCCAGGCGCTTATCTTGCAGATCGAGCAGGCGCTCGCGCAGCTCGGCCCACATCCTGGCCCCAATGAACCCGGGTACGTCATCGAGCGTGTCGGAAATTGCGAAATGCTCCTCCAGACCGATCTTGCCGTTCATGTCATCTCTCCCAAAGGTATGTCAGCCGTGGACTGAGCCGGCTGCGCGCGGCGGAGCTGTCCCCCACCCGTACCCACGCCTTGCCATCGAAGCGCCGTAGCACCGTTTGCCGGATCGGGTAAAAGTCGGTGGGGCTCGTGTTGAGGCGAATCCCCGGCAGCAGCATCGGCAGCTCAAGATCGGTTATGCTCGCTGCGACGCGCATCACGTTCTCGCGAGTCAGCCTGTCGCCGCATCGCTGCAGGACATGCACGAGAGCCTGTGCGGAGGTGTAACCGTAGACGTTCAGCCACTCCGCGACATCGCCCTCGGGATAGTAGTGCTTCATCCACGCCAGCCATTCCTTGGTCCCAGCGTCGTTCTGCCATTCCGGCGCGGACGGATCTTTCAGAAAGCCCGCGGACAAAAGGCCGACTGATTTGTCGAGTCCAGCCGGCGCCAGCGTTGCGGCAATTGATGTACTCGGAACGCTGACGAAGTGGAGGGGCTGCCATCCCATGTCGTAGACCTTGCGGATCGCGAACGATCCGAATTTGGGCGTGGAAAAATCGAACAGCGTATCGGCGCCGGCGCCGCGCAGGGCAATGATCTGGGAGTCGATCGACGGATCCGAGACTTCGTACGAAGCTTCCGAGACGATCGTCGGCTGAGCCTTGTTGGCCAAGGCTTCTTTCAATGCTTGCAGGAAGCCCTTTCCGTAGTCGTCGTTCTGGTACAGCACTCCGATCTTCGCTGTCACGCGATGAGTCAACAGATATCGGGCGAGCGGCGCTACTTCCGTGCGCTGACTCGGTGGAAACACCATTGTCCATGGGAAATTTTTCGGGTCCACGAGCTTCAGGGTGGACGCCGTAATGAACAGCTGGGGCACCTTCTGTATGTTCAGATATCTTTGCACCGACGTTTGTGGTCCAGTGCCCGGCGAGCCGAACATCAGGAGCACGCCTTCCTGCTCCACCAGCTTGCGCGTCTGTTCGACTGTCTTGGCGGGGTTGTAGCCATCATCCCGGGACATGAGCGTGATCCGGCGTCCGTTGATTCCTCCACGTTCGTTGATCATCTTGAAATACGCCGCGTGCGCGCGGCCTATGGCTGAAACCGCGGTCACTGGGCCGCTGTAGGGCATGGTCTGGCCGATTTTGATCTCGGTGTCGGTTACGCCCGGTCCGTACTGCTTCTGCGCATGTGGCGAGTCGAGCGGCAGAAGCCCACCAAGGGCGCATGCAAAGGTGAGACACGTCTTAAGGAGTTTCATCGGTGTGGGCTCCGCGTGTTGAGCAGGACAGGTCCTGCGACGCCAGCCACCTTACGCGAGTGACGCTGTCCGATCCCTGTCACGACGGAAGATTTGCGCAGCGCGTGCTACGCGATCACTGCCGCAGGGTCTCCACCAGCGCCTGAGTTTCCTTGGAGGGTTGTACACCGAGCACGACCGAAAGCAATTCCCGGCAGCGGCGAAAGACCTTGAGCGCCTCAGCCGTCTCCCCGCTATTCTTCAGGCATGCGATGAGGCGGCGGTATATCGGTTCTGCGAGATTCTCGAGCGCAAGTGATCGCTGGTAGAGCTCGATCGCGGAATTGATATCGCCACTTTCCTCCAGGAACCCACCTGCAAGCTCGGTCAGTTGGATCATGCGCCGGGCCAGCTGCTCGCGAAATGCGAGCGCCCACGATTGATCTCCCTCCTGATTCAACAGTGGACCCTTATAGAGATCCAGCGCCTCGCGCGCCATTTCGACCATGGCTTCGCCCGATGCATGCACGCATTGTGAGGCGAGCCGTTCGAATGACCACGCATCCACCCAGCATCGCATCGTGTTGAGCGCGACATGCCCCTGAGTGCTGACCACCGCGTCGTCGATTCCGAGCAGCTTACGTAGACGGTACACGTTGGTGTCGACGTTGACGGCGGCGGCGTCAGCCTCCAAGTCCGGCCACAGGCGGTCGGCGATCAGGCGAGTTGTCAATCCTCCAGCTCCGGCTGCTGACAAGAGCACTAGCAACTCTAGCGGCTTCTGTGGGGCTTTCCGCTTGAACTGCAGTGGCTGATCGCGGCAAATCACGCGCAAGCCCCCGAGTAGGTAGAGCCTGACGGGCCAGGGCCAACCCTCGGGTGCCTCCCCAGCGGGAGCAATCTGATAGTGTGCAATCCAAGCTTTGATCTTGGCGACGCCGATCCCTTCGCGCAGAGCAAAGTTGAAGACGGACGGCAACACGTCGGGAACCAGCCGCAACGCGAAAAGGTCGGTGTCCCGGTCCATGGAAACGGCGGATTCGATCAGCCCGCGCGCTCGCGCCCGCTGCCCGTCGCGCAGTTCGGAATAGGCATGCACCAGCAGTAGCTGAGCCTCCAGGTGACTCATGAACGTATTGCATATCAGCGCAATAGCGCCGGCGAGGAGGCGCTCGACTTCCTCTGCCGGCTCAAATTGGGCGAGCTGCGCGGCCAGAAGGACTGTCCCAGTCGTTTCCCCGAAGAACAGTCCGACGCGCGCATTCGCTTCGAGATGTCTACGCTCGGCCGCGCTCGCGGATTCCGGTGCGTCGGTATGGGCGGCCAACAACGACTGCGCGAATGTACTGAGCATCAGGTCCGAATCGCGCGCAGGACTCAGCGCCTGAAGCATCGTATCCAGGTGCCGGTTCGCCTGTTCCACATCTAGCTGCGCCAGGCGCAGGAACACCCAGAACAGATCCCGCAAGATCGTAGCGGTGTGAGACTCGAAGTTGGCCGCGATCTCGTCGGCCTTTCGAAGCGCGGCCTCCGCTTCCGCATAGCGACCGTCAGAGACATAGAACAAGCCGACCCGAGACCACCAGTAAAGTTGGGCCAGCGGTGGCACGGACTTGTCACCCACCACCGGCTCGACCAGGCCGATGACCCGGCGCGCGTTTGAGGCCTCGGCGGCCCAGGCGAAATATCGCAAGAGCACGTCGCCGGCGGTCACCATCTGGTCCGGTACGAGGCCCTGGGCGAGCAGGCGAGAGACACGCTCGACGCTGGAGCGCAAACGAGGATGGCGCGGGGAGCAGGAAGTGGTTGCGAGCATGAGGCTGCAGTAGGCCTGCAGTTGCAAATCCGGGTCGGAGATTTCGACGTCATCCGCAAGCAGCGTGTCCAGCTCCTCGATCCATCCCTCGACCAGCTTGGTGTTGACGTAGCCGCGATAGATCGCCTCGATGACGCGGGCAGCGCACGCGATCTGCCCCGTCCGATCGGCGATCCCCTTGAATTGCTCGAAGGCGCGCTCCAGGCAGCCGATGGCCTCGAGCTGATCGATGGGAATCAACGAGACACCCAGCCAATAGGAGATCCAGGGCCGCCCGCCGACCTCTGCGTCGGGCACACCGGCGATCCAGTCGCGCAAGGTCTGTGCGCGACCCTGCCGCAGCAGGCGCGGTGCCTGTTTCAGCAGTAGTCGAGCCACGGCCTCCCAGTCTTCGGCATCGCGATACAGCGCGAGCGCTTCCTCGTCGCGTTCGATCGTTTCCAGCAGTTGTGCCGTTTCCTCCAGCAGGCGGCGCAAGCCGGCCCGCGAATATTCCTCTTGAGCCTTGGTCAGCAGAAAATCGCGAAACAGCGCGTGGTATTCGTAGGTCGCTTCGTCGGCGTCCGATTCGCGCTTCTTCGTCGGTGCCCTGGTGAGCCCGAGACGGCGGCGGTAGGTGAACAGATGGCGGCGATGCAAGTGCTCGAGCGCCTTGCCTGCGTTTGGGTTGCCTGTGAGGCTTTCGGCCAGAGAAGGGGTGATCTGGGGCAGGAAGGCGGTGCGCAGCAGCACCTGCCGAGTGTCGGCCGGTTGTTTGTCGAACAGCGTCCCGGCGAAGTAGTTGAACACTGCCTCGCGCGTCTCGGCTTCGATCGCCTCGGGCACGTCTCCGGTGCGAGCAATGCGCTCGAGCATCAGCGTGAGGCCAGCGGCCCATCCCTCGGATTGCTCGAAGAGTCGCAGCAGCGTCCGCTCCTCGATCGGTTGCTTGACCGCCGCGATCTGGCGCGTCTCGTCCAACGTGAGCCGCAGCTCCGCCCATTCCAGCGTCGCCAGCCGGCCGGTTGAGGCGTAGCGGGCGAATGTGGTCGGCGGATCGGCTCGGCTGATGCACAGGACGTTGACCGCCTCCGGGATTTCGTCGACGAACGACTCCAGGATGGACTGAAACGAGGAGTCGGCAGGCGCCTCCTGTGCATTGTCCAGCACCAGCAACGCGCGCTCGGGAAGCTGAGAGAACAGCTCGCGGAAATAGCGGCGGGAGAAGCCATCCAGATCGTGCCGAAACTCGGGCGTGAGCAACGGCAGAGGCTTGTGCTTGCCTTTCGCCGCCTGATCCGCCGCCATCCCGAGGTAATAGAAGAACGTCGCGGGGTCGCCATCCCCAGCGTCGACCTGGTACCAGATGCTGGGAATGTCGCGCTCGCTCACGTAGCTCGCCACGAGCGTGGTCTTCCCCGCGCCAGGCGGGCCGCAGACCCAGATCGCCGCGTGCTCGCGCGCTTGGTCCAGCCGCTGAAAGAGCCGCGCCCGCGGAATCGCGCTGTACAGCTTGGGGCGGCTTAGCTTGGCAAGCGCGGCGGCGGCCATGATGTTCGGTTCCCGACTCTGTCCCTAGTGGCTCCAGTCCGAGCGAGGTTGCAGTCTACTGCCGGGGCGCTGTCAAATCGCTGTCAGATACGGGCCATCGTGAAATGGCTCGTGGCTGTTGCACGGTGGCATGCCTGTCAACACGGGCAGAGCTGCGAACCGATCGGTATTTCAATGGGATACGCGGCAGCCTCGGCTTCGTCGCCTGCGCCCGCGTACTCCGCGACAGTGACGATCTCTGCGGACAGCACCGGGGACACAATATAAGCCTGCAGCGTGATGGCCATGGCTGTCAACGCCACACCTATTGTCAACGTAATCGCACGAACGAGTATCTTGGTGCTCATAGCCTAGCTCCTCATCGGATCAGCTGCGAAAGCATCGCGCCCTGCGTGGCACAGTGTCGTGCCGACCGACTTACAGATAGCTAGCAGATCGGGAAACGGGCAATGCTCGGGGCGCTGCTTGCGGGTCACCTGTTCGAGAACTTGACGCTGCCGCCCCCCTTCGTCCGATGGCACGACGAGCACCACGACGGTTGCCACCAGCGGGATGAGGAGCAGCGCCGGAACCAGCCGCGCGTCGCGCCCGAGAGCGTGCAGTCAGGCGCGTCGTGCCGCTCGCGCCAAGCTCCTCAAGGCTCGCTCCGTTCCTCGGTCGGAGGGGAAAAAGCACTCCACCCGCAGCTCGTGCAGCGTGATGTCGTAGGGCGTGCCAAGGCTCGCGATCGTGGTGAAGAAGCTGTAGCGCGAATCGCCGTTGCGGAATTCCATGGAAAGAAATGGCAGCGCTACAGTGTCGAGCGCATCCAGATCGAGCAAGAGCCACTGCCGCGGGACGCCCGGGTAGCTCAGCAGTTCCTCCAGCAGCGACTCGGACTTGGGATCCCCGGTTCGCAGCAGATCGCGGTGCAGCCACTGGATGTACGCAGACGCTGTTTCCTCCCAGTTAACGATCCACGAGCGCAGCCCCTTGGGGTGGTAGGTCAGCCGCATGATGTTGGGCGCGCCAGCCAAGGCTGCGGCGCGCGCATCGAGGAAGAGCGCCGTGAAACGCTGCATGGCCGGGTTCGACGAGACGATGTTCCAATGCCGATCGAGAACGATTGCAGGGAACGGTTCCTGCTGCTTGAGCATGAAGGCGACGGCGCGACGCACCTGCTCCATGCCCGGCGCATCGAGCGCGGTTTCTCGGTATACGGGCGCGAAGCCAGCCGCGATGAGCATCTCATTTCGCGCTCGCAACGGAATGTCCAGCGACCGCACCAACGCCAGGACGTGCTCCCGCCGCGGCTGTGCTCGCCCCGTCTCGAGGAACGAGAGGTGACGCGTCGAGATGCCAGCGTCCAGCGCGAGGCCATGCTGGCTCATGCGCCGGCGCTCCCGCCACTGTCGAAGCAGATCCCTGAACCGACCGCGCGAGTCAAGTGCCATTCTGGGCAGTATACCGGTAGGTCCAGGGATGGCGATTACCGAACAGTAATTGCGTTGTGCCCGCAATCTGTGCACGATGGGCAGATGGACGCGAGAGAGCGCAACGGCATCGTCGCGGCGCTCGTTTCCAGCGCGCTGGGCGGTAGCGCAGGCGCGTTGACCCGCTACGTCATCGGTGCGATCGACCCGGTGACGTTAGCGGCCTTCCGCTTCGGCATCGCGTTCCTGCTGGTGCTGCCGGTCGCGCTGGTGGTGCGCGCCGCCTGGCCGCGGGGCAAGGACTGGTACGGCGTGGCCGCGTTGGGGGTGCTTTTCTTCTGCATCTTCTTCGTGCTCTATAACACTGCGCTTGCCTATACCAGCGCAGCGCATGGATCGCTCGCCCTGTCGACCCTGCCGGTCACGACGATGTTGGTAGGGGCGCTCCTCGGCGTGGAAGCGCTGACGCCGCGGAAGACCACTGGCGTTCTGATCGCGACCGCCGGTGCTGCGATGGCCCTCGCCACCGGCCTCGCAGATGCCCCGGCCGGCGCATGGCGCGGTGACCTGATCATGATGGGTGCGACGCTGATCATGGCGTTGTACAGCGTCTGGTCCCGCGCGCTCATTGCGCGCTCAAGCCGGCTCGGATTTCTGGTGGCCGGCATGGGCTTCGGCGCGGCGGCCAGCGTAGCCGTCGCCTTGCATGCGGGCGGCTTCGTCGCAGCGCAGCACTTTGGGCTGGCACAATGGAGCGCCGTGACTGCGATCGCAGCGCTCGGTGGCGCTGCTTCCTTCTACCTGTGGGTGTATGCGCTGGAGCGCACGACCCCGACTCGCGTTACCAACACGATGACGGTCAATCCCATCTCTGCCTCCGTGCTCGCCTCCGTGCTGCTGGGCGAACCGCTCGGCTTCAATCTGGCGCTGGGCGTCCTGGCCGTCGGTGCGGGGATCTGGATCGCATCGACGCGGGCACGCTGACTCGTTGGCGCCCGCCAGGCCCGGAGCGTTCCGCAGAGGCGCATCGCGCCTGCTCTGCTCCTGCGCTAGATTATGCGAATGCGTCGACAGTGGTAAGGTTCCAACTCGCCCTGAGCAACCGACCCGACAAAGGAGAGCGCATGAACACCCCCGAATCACTGCAAGAGTTGTTCGCGCCACTGTTCCCTGGGCTGATGGGAATGGAGTTCTCCGAGGTAAGCGCCGAGCGCGTCGTTGCCACCCTTAAAGTGCGTCCGGACTTGTGCACGACGGGGCAGATCCTTCACGGAGGGGCGCTGATGGCATTCGCCGACACGCTCGGGGCGGTGGGAACGTTCATGAACCTGCCACCGGGCGCCCGCACGACGACGATCGAGTCCAGCACCAAGTTCCTGCGCGCTGCGCCTGTCGGCTCGACCGTCACGGGCGAATGCACGGCGTTTCATCGCGGCAGGACGACGCTGGTGTGGCAGACTTTGGTGAAGTCAGATGCCGGCAAGCTCTGTGGGGTGGTCACCCAGACACAGCTCGTTCTTCCGCCGTAGCACTCGTGAGCTGCCGGAATGCCTCGATGATTACATTGCCGAGACAAATTTCCGCAAGGGTAATGGTAAAGCGATCCGCGGCGTGTGCCGTCAGTTCGTCGTGCTGTGCCAGCAACTGGGTCTATTCTCCGAGGACCTGGTAGCCGTCGACGGAAGCAGATTCAAGGCGGTAAATGAGCGGGACCGCAATTTCACCGGCGCCAAGCTCCAGCGGCGGATGGAAGAACTCGCATCCAGTATCAATCGCTACCTGGCGAGGCTGGATGCCGCCGATCGGCAAGAGCCCGCCGTGGCGCAAGCCAAGGGCGAGCGGCTAGAACGCAAGATCGCTGCCCTCGAGGCGCAGATGAAAGCGCTTCAGGAGACCGAAGTCCAACTCGATGAGGCCCCCGACAAGCAGCTTTCCCTGACCGATCCCGATGCCCGGAGCCTGGCATCAGAGCCATCGTCCCCAGGACCGAGACGTCCAATGCCACGCTGGAGGGCCGCTTCGGCAAGGCGGACTTCATCTACGATCCCAACTCCAACGACTACCGTTGCCCGGCTGGACAACGTCTGGTCTGGCGCTACTCCACTATCGAGAACGGGCCAGAGCTGCACCGCTACTGGAGTTCGAATTGCCAGGGGTGCGCACTGAAGGACAAGTGCACCCCGAGCGCGCAGCGGCGCGTGAGCCGATGGGGGCACGAAGGGGTTCTCGAAACCATGCAGGCGCGCTCGGACCGAGCCCCTGAGAGCACGCGCATACGACGCCAGACTGCCGAGCATCCCTTTGGCACAATCGAGTTGTGGATGGGGAGCGCCCATTTCCTGACCAAGACTCTGGATCGAGTCAGCACGGAAATGAGCCTGCATGTGCTCGCCTACAATCTGACACGCGTGACGAAGCTGCTAGGAGCAGGAGGTCTGATGGAAGCGATGCAGGCTTGAAGCAGACCTCAGGGGCGGTGCATCCGCTAGTCTCGGCCATCCGACTCCGGTGTCGAGAACGCAGGCACGTAGCAGTGCCGGCATCCGCCGATTTTCACCACGTTCTTACACGGTCTGGGCCCGGAGCTGTCACTCGATGATGGTGTCCGAAAGCTGCCGCTCCAAGCGACCGGCGAGACGAACGGGGCCATCAGAGCGAGAACCGCACCCGTCAGGCCGAGACCGGTCAGTCGCACCTTGCGCTCGCCCGGCCGGTCCGTAACAAGTCCCCGCGGCGCTTCGCTGACCGCTACTCCGAGGCCCTTGGCCGAAAGGACAAAGCCGAGATCACCAGTATCAAGGCGATACCCAGAGCGCGTGAACACGGCCGTCGTCGGCATCCCCCTATGGCAGCAGCCGAGCTGGCATTCGCCGCGACACCGGTTGCTAGAACGCGCCAGCGATGCGATGGCCCAAACCGCGATTCTTTGCCCGTTATCGACCAACCCTTCTTAGGGAGCTTTGGCGATCAGCGTGGCCCGCGCTTCACCCACATCAGGCAACCGCCGCGGGTGAAGGGAACATGCGCGCTCCCCGTCGGCTGTCGCAGCCAGGTGCCCGCGCCGTAGCGGCCGTGCTCGTCGGCGAGATCGCCTTCCAGCACCAGGATCTCCTCACCGTTCGGGTGATCGTGGCGCGCGTCAGTGTACCCGGCCGGCCACCTCATGAGCGAGACGCGCTCGTCGGCGGTCGCGTGAAGAACGACCTCGCGCGCGGTTCGCCCGACGTCCAGCACACAGCGCGCGAACGCCGCTTCGACGACGACCGCCTGTCGATCGGCGGCCGGAATCTGGCGCAGCTTCACGAAGAGCAGGCACCCCTGCAGGGAGAATGGGCTGTGCCGCGTCCCCCATGGGTTGCGAAGGTAAGTCCCCGCCGGGTAGACGCCGTGCTCGTCGCGGAACTCTCCGTCGAGCACCAGGATCTCCTCGCCCTGGCCGTGCTCGTGCTCCTTGAACCGCGCGCCGGGTGCGTACCGAACGATGGAGGTCGCGCGTGCGACCTCGGCGCCGTCCCGGTCGAGCATGATGCGATGGACGTCGGGTTCGGGCGACGCCATCCAGGTGGCCAGGCGCGTGTCGATGACGACGCGCTCCGTTCTGTCAGCGTGAAGATGCATGTTAGGCACTCCCGTTGGGTTGCGTGTGCAGGTCCAGCTCGAAAGTCCAGGCCGATCGCGGCTGCTCGATCAGCGCGCAGACCGCCGCCGCCACGTCGGTGGGCGCTAGGCAGTCGGCTTCGCGTGCATCGGGAAAGCGGCGGCGCGTGCGCGCGCCCCAGATCTTGCCGTCGACGATGACGTGGGCGACGTGCACACCGCCCGGGCCAAGCTCCGCGGCCAGCGCGCGGGCGAGTCCGCGCAGCGCGTGCTTGGCCGACGCGAAGGCGTGCGTGCGGCCTCCGCCGCGCACGGCTGATGTCGCGCCGACGAAGACCATCGTGCCGCCGCGCCGCGCCAGCATCGCCGGCGCGAGCGCGCGCGCTGCCAGGAAAGCGCCGAACGCGTTGGTCCGCCAACTCGCCTCGAACGCCTCCGGCGTCGTCTCGGCGAGCGTTGCAAGATCGATCCGCCCAGCGTTGTAGATCAGTGCCGCCGCCTCCCGCTGCTGAAACGCCCGGCCCACGGCGTCCGGCGACGTGAGGTCGACCTCGACCAGCTCCGCGCACGCGCCGTCGAGCTCTGCGTCGAGCCGCGCGCGATCGCGGGCCGCGCCGACGACATGAAAGCCACGCTCGCGCAGCGCCAGGCAAATGGCGCGGCCGGCGTCGCCGCCCGCCCCCGCCACGATCGCCGTCCTGGTCATCGCCCCACCCCCGTCACCGCGAGCAGCAGCGCCGCCTCGGCGCCGAACCCAATCAGGAAGGCGAGCGTCCGCAGCACGGGCACGCCAGCCGTGTACAGCGCGAAGTGCGCGGCGCGCGCGAAGAAGTAGGTTGCCGCCGCGCCCGCGGCGAGCGGCGTGTGCCCGACGCCCAGCGCAATCGCGAGGAGTGCCATCGGCGCGAAGACGGCGAGGTTCTCGACGGCGTTGGCGTGGGCCTGCCGCGCGCGGCGCGCCCACGGCGATTGCGCGTCAGCGTCGCCGGGCTGCGGGTTGCCGAGAGTTCGCGCGATGCCGAGCGTGCGGAAGCGATCCAGCACGTACGGGATCCAGAGGCAGCCGGTGAGCGCGGTCGTTGCGGCGAGCCAGGTGATGGTGTCGGAAGGGTTCATGAGCAGGTTGGCCTCATTGATGTTGGTGTCGGCACTCTAGCGAGCGGCTCGCGCTCGCTCTGGTACCAAAGTCACTTTAGGCGCGCCGCGGGCTTGCCCGCGCCCGCGCATGCTGCGAAACTGCGTGCCGACGTGCGTGCCGATCTCATCGAGGCGACCTTTCCGTTCCTGGCGCAGCTGTCGAGCGGCGCACGCCGAGAGCTGGCTGCATGCCGCGTGCAGATGATCGGCGCTCGGCGCGTGCTGCTGGAGCGCGGCGCGCGCGCCGACGGCGCCTATCTGGTCACGGCCGGATCGCTCCGCGTCTACTACCTGACCGCGGAAGGGCGCGAGGCGACGCTCTACCGCGTCGAGCCGGGGGGGACGTGCATCCTGGCGATCACGTCGACGATCGGGCAGGAGCCGTACCCGGCGTGGGTCGAGAGCGGGTCCGAGGGGGCGGCGTTCTCGCGCATTCCAGCCGAGCCGCTGCGCCGCCTGCTCGATACGGAGGCAGGGTTCCGCGAGTTCGTCTTCGGCGTGCTCTCGGGGCGCGTCTTCGAGCTGATGCAGGCGCTGGAGGAGGCGGGCTCCGCGCGCACCGAGCAGCGCGTAGCGCGGTTCCTGCTGAAGCGCGCCGCACCCGACGGAACCGTGCGCGCGACGCAGGCCGCGATCGCCGGCGAGCTCGGGACCGCGCGCGAAGTGGTATTCCGGGCACTGCGGTCGCTGGGCGCGCGTCGGCTCATCGAGACCGGGCGCATACGCGTGCGGATCCTCGACGCCGCGGGGCTGCGGCGCGCCGCCGGTGAATGAGTCGGCTGCGCGAAGTCTTGCGATTCCACCGCACCGCTACACACTCGCTCCAGGTCAGCGCCGAAGGCGTTGGACTGAGCCCGACGCTCCGCTACGAATGTCTCCTTCAGGCGCCGCACGCGGGCCGTGAATGACTGCTTCGCCTGTGGGTCTGGGAGCGCTTAGGCTCGAGAGTTGCCGTTCGCGACGACGACCGGAAGGCGGCTTCCAGACGGTAGCAATCCGCGCTCACTGCTCCGAAGAGTGCTTCTACAACTCCGAGGCTGCTTCTAAGGGCGGCAGACGCAAACTCGGCCGCTCGCCCGCTAGCTCGAGAGGCACCTCCCCGCTCTTCTCATCGGCTCTGTTGACCTCGGTCAACCGTCAGGCCAGATGCGCCGCTAGAGTGCGTCAAGGACGAGTAGTGCCCACGCCTAGTCGAAAGGAGCGCAGATGCCGTGGAACGCCCTCGGTTTTGCCGGTTACGTCGGCCGAGGAATGACCTGCCTCGTGTGCTGCGTCGTTCCATATGCACCGGTCCATGACCGTAAGCGCGGCGTCGTTCAGACCATTGGGATGCTGACACAGTGTCTCGACGGTGCTTGGCATCTCGCGCGGCTAGTGGCGGTGCTGATCGTGGGCAGTAGCGCGGCCCTGTTGTTGACCGCTTGCGAGGTAGCCGGCCCGAAAACGGCCCCGGACACGGCACGCGAACAGCCCATGACGGTGGCCCCGGTGACGCCTAATCGTCCCAAGGATAGCGATCAAACCCGTGTTGCGCCGTCCAGAGTTCTGCTAATGGGCGTGCCCTTTGTGGGCTTCGGGGATGCCGCCCGCATTCGGCTCCCGCACGGGGCATTTATGTACTCGAATCCCAGCCAGACGGCCTGTGTCGCGATGGTGCTCGAGAACTGGGGCTATCGCCGGAGCTTGCTCGAGCGTGCCGAGGCGCCCGAACTGGAGAAGTGGGAGGTTTCGGGTGGCGAGGCCCGATCTCTGGACGATATCAAAGCGCTCCTGGTGAAGGGCATACCCGTGCAGGTGGCCGTTGCGCTCACGCCTTATGGCGACCGTTTCCCGGATACCGAGCCCATCGCGCAGACAGTGCAGAGAGTCGGCGCAGCAGAGGGACCTCGGTCGGGCGTTCTGGGACGCATCGTGCGCTTCGAAGACCTCCCGAAGATCGAGCAGGAGTGGGGTATCAACGCCGAGCAAGACCCGATGCACGTGGCCATCTACGGCTCCACCAGACTCGTCATCGGTTACGACGACGAACGCAAGGTCTTGGTGCTCCACGATCCGAGCTTCGGGCCGGCCTTCGAGATGAGCTACGACGAGTTCATGCTCACTTGGGATGTACTGGGCAGACGGTATGCGGGCTCTTATCCACCCGACTACGCCAGGGTGCTAGCCAAGCGCGGTCCTGGCAAACCGTACCGCCAGCGCACGCCGCAGGAGGAGGCCGCCTTCTACTATATCTATGGCTACGCACTGAACGCCACGGGTAGGCCGAAAGAAGGCGCGGAGAAGTTCCGAAAGGGGCTCGCAATTCCGCGCATCGGCCGGGGCTATCAGCATCTGTTCGAGCTGGAATTGGCATATGCGCGTGCCGCCCAGGGAGACGCCCAGGGCGCCATCGACGCGGCGCTGGCTGCTACCGAACTCGTTCCCCAGGATCCGATCCCTTGGCGGCTGCTGGACTATCTGTACGCGCGCAGTCCTTACCCCGAAGCGGCGCTGAAGGCCGGGGAAGCGCGCAGCAAAGCCGACAAGCTGGCAACAGACGAGGGGGCGGCGGCGAAGGTGTCCTGGGTCTTGCCCAGAGATTTTTGGGTGATGACGTTGGGGTACTGGGCGAGCCGTTAGGGCAGAGTTGTCGGCTACCTTGCGACGAAGAGCCTACCCGTGCGGCTGAAGCCCAGTGTTCAAGGTCCGCACTTGGGTTTCTCGATCGGCGGCTTGGGGTGGGCATGCGCCCGTCAGCGGAGATCGATACGAAGCTCATTTCACTTGGCGAACGGGCGATTCATGGATGCTGCCACGAAGGCCGAACGGCGTGCAGTGCCGTGGAACAGGGGCAGACTGCTCGCCCGGAAGCCCCACTGAGGGAGATCTGGGCTATCCGGGTTCCGCTGCGGCTGGGCCGTCGAACCCGAGAACTCGCGCTATTCAACCTTGCGATCGACCGCCTTGCTGGGCTCTGTCGCTTCCACGGATTCGGCGTAGCCTTTATGCTTGGAACCTCGGGTGAAGCTGTGTGCCCCGGGTGGGAAATTGAACCCACACCAGCATGACTAACTCGACGTTAGCGTGGTTTCGTCGTGGCGTAGCGGTCCGGGTGAGCAGCGGTACCAACAACAGGGGAGAAGGAGAAGAAGATGAAAATGTCCAATCGTTTGGCTGCGGAATTTATCGGAACCTTTTGGCTCGTCCTGGGAGGTTGCGGCAGCGCTGTCCTGGCCGCAGCGTTCCCTGGTGTGGGAATCGGGTTACTCGGAGTCGCGTTCGCCTTCGGCTTGACGGTTCTAACGATGGCATATGCGATTGGGCATATCTCAGGCTGCCACCTCAATCCGGCCGTGTCGGTCGGGCTGGTGGTAGGAGGCCGCTTCAAGGCCTCGGAGTTGATTCCCTACATCATCGCGCAAGTTCTGGGTGCGATCATGGCAGCGGGCCTGCTATATTTCATCGCCAGCGGAAAGGCCGGATTTGATGTTGCGACCGGCCTGGCGTCCAACGGCTACGCGGATCATTCACCCGGCCAGTACTCTGCCGCGTCCGCCTTTGTCACCGAGGTGGTTATGACATTCATGTTCCTGATCGTCATCCTAGGCGCGACGGACAAGCGTGTACCGGCCGGTTTCGCGCCAATCGCCATTGGCTTGGCCCTGACGGTGATTCATCTGATCAGCATTCCCGTCACCAATACGTCCGTGAACCCGGCACGAAGCACGGGCCCGGCTCTCTTCGTCGGAGGCTGGGCGTTGGCTCAACTATGGCTGTTTTGGGTGGCACCAGTGATCGGCGCGGCGCTCGCTGGTGTTGCCTATCGTTGGCTCGGCGGCGAGAAGAACAGTTGATTCGCCTTGCCGCCCGCGTCAACCGGAGCACCCAGCAGCAACGCTGTTGGGTGCCCGCCACGCGGTGCGTGCCGGCGCTCGCTCATCCGCAATGTTGGGCTCGGTTGGTACCACCTCAGGGACTTTCGCTTCTCGGCTGAAGCAGGTGCTGTAGTTGAAGTGCCCTGGCGGACTCGAGCCGCCCGCGTCAGAGGCGAAAGCCGTACCTTAGAAGCCGGAACGAAAACACAGCGCAGCCGCATCTATGACTGGGATGACCAGCTGGCCGAGAGAGGCGCCGATCAGGTCTTAGACGGCAATCTGTCTAGCGCCTTCTATTGCGTGCTGGCGGGGCGGCCGATTGTGCGAGCCCGAAGGGGCGGTGTGCTGATCCAACCCGCATCGATCGCAGGGCGCTCCAACGGTCCGCTGTCCGGCGGGGCGTAGGCAGCCGCCAAACACGGCGTCGTTGGGATGAGCCATTGCATCAACTGCGAGGAGTGCGTCAACGGCATCCGCTCGACTGTGCTCTGCCCAGGTGAAGTCGCCACTCCGATCCTCGATCAGCGGCCCGTGCCAGTGAGTGCGCAAGACCGCGCGCGCATGCTGCAGCCTGAGGATGTCGCAGACTTGATCGTCTATGTAGCGACCTTGCCCGCTCATGTGTGTCTCGACGAAGTCTGGATCACCCCGACGTGCAACCGCGGCTGTGCGGCCGCGCTCGCGCAAGCGCACGTCAGACCATGACAGCTGCCGCCGCGTGCGACATCGAGGCGGAGAACGTTGGCGAGCACACGCGCAGAACGGGATGCACCTCGGATTGAAGAATCGGCCAGCAGTCGTCACTGGCGCATCGAAGGGGATCGGCCTCGCGCTAGTACGCGGCCTCGCAGCGGAAGGTTGCTCTGTCCACCTGGTGGCGCGCGATTCAGCGACGCTGGAGAAGGCGGCTGCCCGCATCGGCGCCGATTTCCAGGTCTCGGCGACGCCGCACGCGCTGGATCTCTCACGCAGCGAAAGCGTCCAGACGCTGATGACTGCGACCGACACCGCGGACATCCGGATCAACAACGCAGGTGCAATCCCCGGTGGCGACTTGCAGGCAGTCGACGAGGCGCTGGCGCATGGCGTGGGACCTGAAGGTCCTCGGTTACCTCAACGTGTCGCGGGCGTACCATGCAGCCATGCAGAAGCGCGTGCATGGCGTGATCATCAAGCTGACCGGGCTCGCGGCCGATCGGCTGGACGCAGGCTATATCGCCGGCTCGAGCGGAAACGCGGGGCTGAGCGCGTTCCCACGCACGCTGGGCAGCTCTAGCCTTGAGCATGGCATTCGCGTGCTCGCGGTGAGTCCCGGTGCGGTGGAAACCGAGCGGCTTGTGACGCTGATGCGCACGCGGGCCGCTGACCGGTTGGGCGATGCGAAGCGGCGGCGGGAGTTCGTGAACGGCTTGCCGCTCGGCAACCCGGCTACGCTGGAGGAAGTTGCGAATGTTGTCGTCTTCGCCGCTTCTGACTGTGCTTCTTACATGAGCGGCATAGTGATCACAGTGGACGGCGGCCGCAACGCACGTGGGGGAAGCTTGACTTGATAAAAGCGCTGCCGCTTTGCCCTCTGCCGTGGGGTCACTCTCATATGCATGGCCCTC
>DATKLO010000202.1:0-27499 GCA_035542375.1 Steroidobacteraceae bacterium
CACCAAGGTTCCAGGCAGCGCCTACACCGACTCGTTCGACCTGGAGCAGGTGCGGGTCTATCTGAACGCCAGCGTGATTCCACAGCGGCTCATCGTGTACGTGGACGAGCAGGTCGCGCCCGACGGGGCGCTGAACCGCGAGGCGTACGGCGTGTACTGGTCCGCGAATCACGACTGGTACATCAAGGCTGGTCAGATGTATCTGCCGTTCGGCTTCCGTCTGCAGGATCAAACTGCCTTCGTGCAGGAGATCACCGGAATCAGCATGACCACGCCCGACAGGGGCGTGGAGTTCGGGCTGGAACGCGGCCACTGGGATGCGCAGTTCGCCGTCTCGAACGGCACCGCCGGAGGTCCCGAGATAGACCACGGCAAGCAGTACAGCGGTCAGCTCATCTTCGTCGAGTCGCTCTGGCGGCTGGGACTGGCGGCCAACTTCAACGATGCCGCCATCGGCAGCAAGAGCGCCGGTGGGCTGTTCGCCGGCCTGCGCACGGGTCCCATCTCATGGCTTGCGCAGGTTGACGTGACGGATGACCACAGTCTGCCCGCCCAGCAGGGCCGACAGCTGGCGACGCTGCTCGAGGGCAACTGGCGCATCGTGCGGGGAAACAACCTGAAGATTACCAGCGAGTTCCTGGATCCGAATCGCAGCGTGGCGCACGATGCCCAGACGCGCTGGAGCATCGTCTACGAGCTGTCACCGATCCAGTTCGTGCAGATACGCGCCGGTTTCCGTTATTCAGACGGGATCCCGCAGGCCGCCTTCGAGCACGGCCGGCTGGGGTTCATAGAGCTGCATGGATTCTTTTAGGTCGGCTCCGGCCCCCAGCAACGGAGCCAAGGTACTTCTCACCGCGCCGCCATTCGGGTTGTAAACGACAATGCTCAATAAGTACCCTGTGAGCACTCCGCAGACTATTAAGGACGCTCCTGCGATTCGAACCCTTGATTCTCCGGTTCCAGACCACCCAACTGGGGCCGCGGTCAGTTGTGGTGTATTGCCGGAACCAGCGCGCTCACATACATAAACACAACAACGGAAGTCAAGATGTAAATCGGCGCAATCCAGGCGATCCGGGTTGGAGCTCTAGGGCTTACGTCGCGGGCGATCGATTGCGACCCGCGACGAAAATACAGTAGATGGCCGGTGAGTAAAGCAAGACCGACCAAGACAATTGACGACAGTGATTCTCCCGAAAGAAGAAGTCTAGTCGCCCAACCAACCCTGAAATGCGAACCGAGAACAACCAAAGAAGCCAGGTTCAGGAATGCCATGGAAGTCAGTGTAGTAACCGCATATAAATGCAGATATGAAGAAGCAACGTGACGCCGCGCGTACCAAGCGAGCATTGAGCGATACAACCCGCTGTATACTTCTACGGGCATCTCGGTCCAGGCCCCATGCGGGCCGCCTCTTCGAATAGCTTGCTCACTCTGGCCTCTTCCGTCGCTTCGCGCCAGTCTCTAAACACGCGACCAGCGGCGTACGGGGGCGATGTAAACGGTGCGAGGTCCGGGAATGCTTCACCAAACGCCGTGAAAGCCAAATCTTGCCTTCCGAGGTCCTTGGCCGCGTTCGAGCACGGCCGGCTGGGGTTCATAGAGCTGCATGGATTCGTTTAGGTCGGCGCCGGCCCGTCAACACTCCCGCTCCTGCTCGATGGCTGGCTCGTAACCGATCCTTCTCGAGCGTCCCATCAGACCTTGGTCGATATTGCAATCGCATGGAGTTGCCTTTTGCACGCCGGCACCGCCTCGTGCGAGGCGGTGCCGCCATTTCTCAAAAGCTCCAGCGGAAAAACGCCCGGATGTTGCGCCCCGGTAACAGCACGACGTCCTTGTTGAAGGACACCGAGTTACGCTCATCGCGGTTCAGCAGGTTTGTGCCGCTGATCGCCAGCTCGAGCCCGGGCAGCGTGACCACCGGTCGTACCTCGATATCGGCGTCCAGGTTGAGGAAGCCTCCCGTCGGTGTTTCAGCAAACGCAACGTCGGTATGGTTGCCCGAGTATTTGGCGAGGACCTCTGCATCCCACCTCGGGCTTCGCCACTGCAGACCCGTCCCGATGTGGTACGGAGGGATCCGTGGCACGTTGCCAGCACCGTCATTGAGTTTGGCGCGTACATAGTCTCCCAGTACCAGACCAGCGAGTTTCCCGGACTCATCGCCAAGCAGAGGCGCCGTGGACTTGGCTTCGACGCCGTAGAACGTAGCATTGAGTTGCTCGTAATTGAGCTCCCGCAGCTCTTCATCGTTCCCGGGCGCGCAATTGCCGTCATCATCGCAGGTGCGCCCGGTCAGAGCACCGTAGATGTAGTTCTCAAAGCGTGCGCCCCACACGGATCCCTCAAACCTGACGGCATTGCGGTCTACCCTCAGACTGGCCTCGAGGGAGTTGGCCCGTTCGATTTTCAGTGACGGATCACCCGTCTCAAACGTTGCGGGTCCATCGTGGGCTCCGCGGGCAAACAGCTCAGTCTGTGCCGGGGCTCGGGCCGTGCTCGAAGCGGCCAGTCCTATGTGCACGTGCTCAGCGACATCGTACAGCGCACCGATGGAGCCGCTGATGGGAGTAAATCCCCGCTCCGTCGAAACGTCCGTGCTGGGTGTACCCCGGACCTTGACATCCTCGACCCGCGCACCTGCCTGGAACCGGAACAGCTCGCTCACCGGCAGCTCGGTGAAAAAGAACACGGCAGCGGACCTGGTCACCGTCGGAAAGAGATATGAGGAGTCTTCTCCAATGGCCGAGAAGTCCTTGTGTTGAAACTGCACGCCCAGCGCTGAACCGCTCAGGGGCCCCATCGCATCGAAGATCATCTCCGCGCGCGTGTCCCACTCCTTATCCAGGAAAGTCGAGTTGGTGCTACCGTCCGGATTGCGTTCCTTGTGGTTATAGTCCCCGTAACCGCCCTCTACGGTGAGAGTCTTGATGGGTCCGTAGCCCAACGCGAAGGATGAACGCAGCAACTCCTTGGTCTGATGCATATCGATCCACGTGGTATCGCTGGGGATTCCGTATTTGGCGTCGTAGTGGATGACACCGACTCCCACGTGACTGGCGTTCTGATCGCCAAAGAAATAGGAGCCGCCGCCGGCGTAGCCGTCACCTCTGAAGAACGAATTCTCCTGCACGCCGTCAGGGACGTCGTAATCGTGGGTACGCCGACCAAAGGCATCCGCGTGCAGGGCCACTTGGCCGACGGTACCGTCCACCAGCCCCGCCGCGTCCTTGCTGTCCGAGCCGGTGCCATACCCTCCGTCGAGTTCGCCACTCACTGACTCATCGCGCAGCTTCATGGGTACACGGTCGTTGATGGCGTTGACGACGCCACCGATCGCCTGACTGCCATAGCGCAGAGTGCCCGGACCCCGCACGACTTCTATTCTCTGTGCAGACAGAGGATCCACCGGCACACCATGATCCGGGCCGACGTCCGATACGTCGAATGATCCAACGCCATCCTCCAGCGTCCGTACGCGGTTGGCATCGAAACCACGAATGACGGGGCGGCTGGCCCCAGAGGCGAACGTCGTGGCACTTACACCAGGAATATCGGATAGGGCGTCAGCGAGATTCGCGCCCCCACGTCGATTTATTTCATCACGCGAGACGCTGTCAACGTTGGTTGCCAGCTTGTCCGGATCAGTCGTCAGAGGTGACCCCGTCACGATCACCGTCTTCATCGAGTCCTGCGTCTCCGTTGCCGCCGAGTCGGCCGGCTCAGCCCCGTGAGCCGACGCAGCGAATAGCCATAAGGAACCCAATGCGGCGCCGGCGCCGCGGGAATTGATGCGCATGTTGATTTTCCAGCCCATTGCACAGGCTGCCGTGTCAGCGGCACCTGTTGATCCATAACTAGCGCGTAGCGTTTGCTACACGCTGACTCACAGGGATTGGATCAGATCACGGAAGGCGGAGGTGCGCGGGCCAGCCCGCGGTGGGCAAGAATCAACGGGGGAGAATCATATCGATGTTCGACCCGCAACAGCTGCCGTTCCGGGCTTGCCGGTAGTTGCACGAGGCCGCCGAGAAGCGGCGCCGACGCGTGCGATACGATCTGGCAAAGGATGCAGAAGTCTTCGCGTGTGTCACTCTCGAACGTGGGGACCGGCGCATGGCCGTGCGCCGCGGCGGCAGCCCATTGCGTGGCGTGGACGTGGGTCTGGGCAATGAACGCATTGAGGGAAAAGGACAACAGCATCACGCACAACATGAGTGTGCGTCGCGCCGCCACCGGGAGGCAGCGGGCCTGTGCTCGTTGTATCGGCGCCAACAATGGAATACCCGGCGATGCGAACGTTCCTGTTGAAAGTTGTCTTATAGCACACAACTTCAAGGAACGAAATCGCTCATGCCGTCTCTCGCGGCCCTTCGATCGACGATTCTGATCTAACAGCACACACTCGTGCGGGATCAATGAGTTATCCGGAGAGGTCGGCGCCCTGATTCGCGCAACTGGCGCGCGAGGGCTCCCTGACTCCTGGACTGTGTTACAGGTCAGAACTACCTGGCTCGATTTGCCGCCTGTATCGCCTCGGGGGGCCGCGGTACGCCAATGCAGACAGACTCTCTACCGCGGAGGCGCCCCGGCTCCGATTCCCATGACGCGCACATTTGTGCTGACTCGCCCTGCTCGTTGGAAAATGAGCGTCATCGGAAATTCCTCGCCCTCGCGCAGGGGGCGATGCAAGGCATTGAGCATGACGTGCATATGCCCGGGTTCAAAGCGCACCTGACCATGAGCAGGCACGGGAACACTTCTCAGGGGCCGCATTTGCATGATGCCGGCCTTCATGCTCATGAGATGCAGGTCGGCATGGTCGCACACTGGACTTTCCATGCCTCGCAACGTGTCGGCATCCCCGGAATTATTGATCGTGAAATAGGCACCTCCGATCGTGATGCCGGGAGGCGTGGCCCGGGCCCACGCCTGGGCCACGGTCAGTCTTGCAGTCGTTTGGGCAATCGCCTGCAGGTTCGCAATCCAACAGGTGAGAGTGACGAACGTTGTGATGAGGGCAGATCTAAATCGATACATCTCAGGACCTCAGCGTAATTGTAGCTGCGCGCGTTGGGGCATTGGCCGCCAGGAATTTGGACCAAGGCTGGGCGAGGCAATAAGCCTAGGAGCCGTAGCGGACCCTCCAGCGGCGTCCGGACAGGTTGGCCAACACCGCGATCACAAGGGACGCCCCGACCAGCGGGAAGAGGAGTCCCACCGCAACGACAATGGCCATGAACCCCCTGCCGGCGCCCGGGAAGTCGGGAGCGGGCGGGACTCCCCAGGTGCCCTGGGGCCTGCGCTTCCACCACATCGTGACCGCCGCAACGGCAAGCAGTACGATCGCGAGGCAACCCAAGAGCATGACATATCGATTGACCGCACCGAATTCCTGACCTTGGTGCACGGCGATGCCCCACTCGATCGATTTGGCCACCGGACCAAAATCCCTGAATCCAACATCGCCCAGCATGGCGCCTGTGTACTGATCGAGGTAAACGACACGAGTCTCTTCGGCACGATCGGGACGCCAATTACCCACGTAGGCCCCGTCAGGACCTTCCGGCAGCGTGATGCTGGCACCGGAATCCAGCCCAAGCTCATGAAAGCGGGCGAGCGCGGCGTCGAGGCTGATGGGCTCGCCGCGGGATGGTGATGGCTCGGAATGCGGTGGAATTGCTTGTTCCATCGCCCACGGCAAAGCGTTCGGAGCATGAGCCGCATGCTCGTGGGGCGTGTGGGGCATGTTCGGCATCGTGGCGGTCATCTGCCATGCGGGTGTGACCGCAACCGGAGGCGCCGGCTCACCCAGGTGTTGCTCCGTCGCCCAGCTTTGGAGGTGATCACCCCAGAACATTGACCACGGCATGCCGGTGATGGCCAGAAATAAGATCACGACGCTTGCCAGCGCGCCTGTCACGGCATGCAGATCTCGCCAGAAGACCCGGCTCTCGGGCGAACCGCGCACCGTCACGACGCCACCTGCCGATCCGCGCGGCCACCAGAGAAAAAGCCCGGTGCCGGCCAATATGATGGTCCACCCGGCCGCGATTTCGATGAGGCAACTCGCCCAGAAGCCGAACTTCTGCAAGCTGTGCACCTTGCGCACGACCTGCAGGACTCCGCCGTAGCTCGTTGAACCTGTGACGTGACCGTCGTAGGGATCAGCGAACACGGTGCGCACCTCCCCATCGGACACCCGGGCCAGGAGGCGAACAGCCGCGGTTGGCGCTTGGGAAGGCGTCAGCTCGAGTACGCGAGCATTCAACGACTCCTCAACGTGTGCCACGACGGCACTCGCGCTCGCAAGTTTGTGCGCCTGAGCGGGTACGTCTTCCATACTTCGATACAGCCAATGATCCAGCTCGGGCTTGAAGAGATAAGCGCCACCGGTGATGGCCATCATGACGAGAAACGGCAATACCAGCAGGCCAGCGTAGAAATGCCAGCGCCAGATCACACGGTATAATGACGCCGTCAGGGCGGGCTTGGCTGTTTCGGGCATGGCAGTTCCCTCAGCGAAGCGTCAAGCGCACCCCGACGAGCGCCAGGAATGGAGTCCCGTACTCGGGCGGATTGTATGGACCCGGATTGACGATGTAGTGGCGATCAAAGAGGTTTTGAATCCGAAGGTAGGCCTCGACCCCCTTTCGCACGGGGTACATCGCTGCCAGGTCCATCACGAAGTGAGGGTCAGCGGATGCCTGATAGGGAAACCCGGGGTTCGTGTGGTCGGCATTCGCCCAGGCGGTGGCCGAGATCCAGCGCGCATCGGTCGATAGCCGCCACCCGCTCGGGTGTTCGTACGTCAAAGCGCCGGACACGGTGTTTCGGGGAACATCGACGAGCTGTTGCCCGACGCTCAAGGGATCATCCGGGTTGGATTTGTAGACTGACTCCGCCCAGGTATACCCGAGCGTCGTCGAAAATCCGCCCCCGATCTTCCAGTCGAGCTCCGCCTCAACGCCTTCCGCAAGCGCCGAGGCTGCATTGACGAGGATTCCACCGTAGAAGAAGCCGGGAGGTAGCTGGGAATCCGCGAGCGTCGCCGATGTGATCAGGTTGTTGACGTGCGTGTGGTAGTAGGTCAGTTGGGATCGAAATCCACTTCCGGTGAAATCGAGCCCGACCTCCCCGCCGGACAGCGTCTCGGGCTTGAGGTTCGAGTTGGGGTAGTAGATTCCCCCATTGGAGGCGAAACCCCGGTAAAGGTTGTCGAGCGTCGGCGCCCGGAATGCTTCGTACCAGGCGCCGCGCAGCGCCAGCCTGTCGGTCAGCCCATATCGGACGCTCACCCGCGGATCGAATTTCGTGACGCTCTGGTTGGGTTCCGGCCCGGGACCTCCGGGATTGCCGTTATAGCCGTTCAAGACTTCGAAATATTGGAGCCGTCCGCTCGCCATGACTTCCAGATGTGGGAGCGGCAAGATGGACTGCTGCAGGAACGCGCCGAGAAAGAGCTGCTCACCGCGCCCGACATCGGTGCGGATCAGGGTGGTTCCGGTTGAGTCGAAAATCGCGGCGCTATCGGTTCCCTTCACATCGTTGGCATCCACACCGGCCGTCAGGGCACCCAAGACACCGTGGAAGTCCTGCGCCCACACGAGCGATCCGCCGCTGTTGTGAAACGGTGTTGTGTGGATGTTGTCAATGTGCTCGGTCTGCCGGGAGGGCGGCAGCGACGAGTCATTCACTGTCGGGTTATTGGTGACGAAGGTGCTTTCGGAGTGGAAAGCGGTTGCCGACAGTGACGCATCGGGAGAGAAGGACTGCCTGGCATCAAGCACATAGCTCGACATGTTTTGGGTATTCGTATTGAGTGGCGTTCCGAGCTGCTGATTGTTTTTGTGGTAATCAAAGCGCAGCCCGATGGACAAGTCGTCAGTTGCCTGCCAGCGGTCCCGGATATCGAAGTTTCGAGCATTGAAACCCGTCGGTGTATCGAAATCCCGCCGCGCGTAGTCCGGGACGGCCTGAAAGCCGTCGGTTCCGTTGAACGCTGCATCGACACTCACTCTATTTCCGGCACCGAGTCCGTAGGATCCATAAAGGCTCGAGCGGTAGGTGCCAAATCCGCCGCCCGCCGCTTCCGCTATCGCCGTATCCTCATTGGGAGCGCGAGTGATGATGTTAATGACGCCGCCCATGGCGAAGTTGCCCCACAGGGGGCTGCCACCGCCACGGACCACCTCGATGTGATCGACCGATTCCATGGGGACTCGACCCCACTGGACGTATCCGAAGAACGGATCGTTGAGCGGGACTCCGTCCACGAGGACCAACGCATGTATGCCGCCGAGTCCGCGCATGGAGATGTTGTCGGCGGTCGGATGAGCTTCAATGCCACTCTGAATGGGCAGATTGACGCCTGGAACATGGCGCAACACACCATCGAGTGACTGCGCCGGCGTATCCTGCACTTCGGTCGCGCTTACGACGCTCGCGCTTTCCGGCACGTCAGCAAGCGCCCGTGCGCTTCGAGTGGCCGTCACAATTACTTCTTCTGGCTCATCAGCCTTCGCGCATAGCATCGCGAGGACGCATACGATGGCACCCCAAACCCAGGTCAAAGCCCTCATTTTGATTCTCTCTGGCGATCGTCCGCTCCCAAAGGGAAGCCAAATCCGACATCCGGGCGGTTGCTGCACCTGTCGGCGCGGCATACGCGCTCTTGCGTGAGCGGTTGACTTGCCGCGCGCACGAGCAATCTTCGGCGCGCATGCTCTTGCACGCGCACCCAGCACGGATCACGGGTTACTGGTCGGCAAAACTAGGCGAGCGTGGGAGGCCCGCGCGGGAGGCGGCTCGGAGGGACGGTAGTTCGAGGAATGAAGGGTTCAGGACGCGATTTGACTTCGAGTCGGACGACCGCCGCAAATGTCGCCACTGCCGGCGTATGCAACAGCGCAAAGGCTGTCGCGGCCGCGGCGAAGGGGCACATCGCCATGCCGTCGTGTGAAGGCGTCTTCCCGCCCTGATCCATGGGCATGGAGTGGTCCGACATGTCCATACCCGGCATTTCGTCCTGCGCCGCATGGTCCATTGCCGCGCTCGTTGCTGTCGGCGCATACCCAGAGCAAAGCATGAGCCCGCCTGGCCCTGGCATGTAGCCAACCGGGATAAATACCCGAGTGAACACCGTCGCCAGCAAAATGGCTGCCAGCCACGGATTTCGAGCGATGCGGAGCGCGACACGGTTGCCCACGCGCGTAGCTTAGCTGACTTCAAGAGCCATCACTATGGGCGGGCAAGGTAGCCGATTCCGGGGTCGATTCTGTACGGCCCGGGCAAATCCAGTCACCGCATCCGACGCCCTCCCAGCCAACGCGTTGACGTCGCCGTCGGGTAGTCGCCCGATGATGTTGGGCCGCCAGAGTGGACAGGCCGGTGCACCAACCGCACCTGGCTGGCTTCGCCGGCGGCAACTCCAGCCAGTTGGACCTGTTCAGCCTTTATGGAACTGCTGTGCCTCGGTGCTGCCCTCGAGCGCCGACAGGGATGAGGTTCCGCCGGTCACGGTCTGCGTGACGTCATCGAAGTATCCGGCGCCCACCTCGCGCTGATGTTTCGTGGCCGTGTAGCCGTTGCTCTCGGCGCCGAACTCGGCCTGTTGCAGGGCGACGTACGCGGTCATCTGTTGCGCCTTGTAGCCGCGCGCGAGCTCGAACATGGAGTAATTGAGCGCGTGGAATCCGGCCAGCGTGATGAACTGGAAGCGGTAGCCCATGGCGCCCAGCTCGCGCTGGAACTTCGCGATCGTGGCATCGTCCAGCTTGCGCTTCCAGTTGAACGAGGGTGAGCAGTTGTACGACAGCAGCTTGCCCGGGAAGCGCCTGTGGATGCCTTCGGCGAAGTGTTTCGCTTCCTCGAGATCGGGCTTGCCCGTCTCGCACCAGAGCATGTCGCAGTAGGGGGCGTACGCCAGGCCGCGGGCGATCGCCGCTTCAAGACCCGCCTTGAGCGGGAAGAAACCTTCCGCTGTGCGCCCCTTGGAGGTGTCGATGAACGGGCGGTCGCGCTCGTCCACATCGGAGGTCAGCAGGTTTGCGGACTCGGCGTCCGTGCGCGCGATCAGCACCGTGGGAGTGTTGCTGATGTCCGCCGCGAGACGGGCCGCCGTCAGCTTGTTGATGGCTTCTTGCGTGGGCACCAGAACCTTGCCGCCCATGTGACCGCACTTCTTCGCGGAGGACAGCTGATCCTCGAAGTGCACACCGGCCGCGCCCGCATCGATCATCTGCTTCATGAGCTCGAAGGCATTCAGCACACCGCCGAAACCCGCCTCGGCGTCGGCCACGATGGGCTTGAACCAGTCGATGGAGTCATCACCTTCGGCGTGGTGGAGTTCGTCGGCTCGCTTCAGCGTCGCATTGATGCGGCGGACCACCGCCGGCACCGAATCCGCCGGGTACAGGGACTGATCCGGATACATCTCGCCGGCGAGGTTGGCATCGCCGGCCACCTGCCAGCCGGACAGGTAGATGGCATCGAGACCCGCCTTGACCTGCTGCATGGCCTGGTTGCCCGTCAGCGCGCCGAGGGCGTTCACGAAGGGCTTTTCGTTGACGTACCGCCAGAGTTTCTCGGCGGTGAGTCGCGCGATGGAGTGCTCCACGGCAATGGTGCCGCGCAGCCGTACCACATCCTCGGCCTTGTAAGTGCGCTCGATGCCGCGCCAGCGGGGGCTGTCGCGCCACGTATTGCGCAGGTCATCGGCACTGGGGAGGCTCGCTCGCTGCACACTCATTGTCTTTCAGTCTCCATCATGTCAGATGTTCGTAGGCGGAAAGGGTCAGGAATTCATCGAAAGTGTCCGACTTGACCATGTTGGCGAAGAGTCGCGCCGCAGTCGGATAAACACCGCCGGCCAGCCGTGCCGCACCCACTTCATCGTGGATGGCATCGAGCTCGTCGGTCAGCAATCGGTTGAAGCGCTCCTCGCAGATCAGGCGACCGTCCTGGGTGCAGGCCTCGTGGCGCAGCCACTGCCACCATTGCGCCCTGCAGATCTCGGCGGTCGCGACGTCTTCCATGACGTTGCCAATCGGCACGCAGCCGATGCCGCGCAGCCAGGACTCGAGATACTGCACACCCACACGGATGCAGCCTCGCAGCCCCGCATCGGTGATTTCGCCGTCGGGTACCTTGAGCAGATCCGCGGGGGAGACGCTGACATCCGGGCGCAAGACACCGAGTTGGTTCGTGGCGGTCACGACCGTGTCGAATGCCTCGCGGGTCACCTGCGCCAGTCCGGGATGCGCAATCCAGGTGCCATCGTGACCGGCGGACGCCTCCCGGAGCTTGTCAGCACGCACGCGCGACAGCGCGACGTCATTGGCCACGGCATCGGTACGGTTCGGAATCTGCGCCGCCATGCCGCCCATCGCGTGGGCGCCGCGGTGGTGGCAGATCTTGATGAGCAGGTCCACGTACGAATGCATGAAATGCCGGTGCATCGTCACGCTGCGCCGGTCGGGCAGCACGAAGTCGGGCCAGTTGCGGAAACACTTGATGAAGCTGAACAGGTAGTCCCAGCGGCCGCAGTTCAGCCCCACGCAGTGCTCGCGCAGCTCGGCGAGGATCTCATCCATCTCGAAGGCCGCGAGGATGGTCTCGACCAGTACCGTAGCCCGGATGGTCCCGCGCGGCAGGTTGAGCGCATCCTGGGCTGCGATGAAGACATCGTTCCACAGTCGGGCCTCGAGATGATTCTCGAGCTTGGGCAGGTAGAAATAAGGTCCGGTGCCACGGCGCGCGAGCAGCTCGTGGTTGTTGGCCAGATACAGCGCGAAGTCAAAGAGCGCGGCGGAGACGGGCTCGCCGGCGATCTGGACATGCTTCTCGGTGAGATGCCAGCCTCGCGGGCGCACGATGAGGGTGGGAATACGAGGGGCCAGACGGTAGATCTTGCCGTTGCCCCGGTCCGCCACACTGAGGGTGCCGCGCAGCGCATCCTGCAGATTCACCTGGCCCTGGATCAGGTTCTCCCAGGTGGGTGAACAGGCATCCTCGAAATCCGCCACGACCGCCTGGACGGGTGCGTTCAGGTGATGGATCAGGGTCTGCCGCTCCGGCGGGCCGGCCAGCTCGATGCGCCGGTCGCGCAGGTCCGCCGGTGGGGGCGCCACCTGCCAGTCCGCGGCCGCGGATCCCGCGGCGGCCAGGGCGGCCGTGCCGGGCAGAAACTCGGGCAGCACCCCGGAATCCAGCTCCTCCTGGCGCCGCTGGCGCGCGGCCAGCAGCTCGAGGCGGCGCAGGTTGAAGCGCCGGTGCAGGCTGGCCAGCAGCTGCAGCGCCAGCGGGGTCAGCGCCTCATCCGAGCGCTCGACCCAGGGGGCGGCGATCTCGATACGGGGGCCGGCCTGCTCGCGCGAGTAGCTGTCCGGGTTGGGCACGGCATTCATGGTCCGCAGCATAAGCCGCCACGTCGAGGAATTTGACGACAGAAACTTCACACTGTTAATTTCACAAGTGGCCGCACCCGGCGGCGCCCTCCTTGAAACAGCCATGCCCACGCTTCTGCGCAAGGGTCACTTCCTGGGTGCCAAGCTCCGGTCCATCCGCAAGCGCAACGGTCTGACGCTCGAGGAGCTGTCGGCGCGCTGCATCCAGCGTGATGTCAACAACGCCCCCTCGGTCTCCTATCTGAGCATGATCGAGAGCGGCAAGCGGGCCCCCTCGCCCGAGCTGCTCGACCTGCTGGCCTCGGTGTTCCAGCGCGAGCCGGCCTGGTTCCTGGACGAGAGCGCGGACCTTGAGCTGTCGATGCCCGATACGCCCGCCGGCGGCGCCACGCGCATCCCGCTCGAGCCCGCCTTCCTGTTCTCCCGCAACGTGCTGCAGGCGGCCATTCCCGAACTGCTGGCCCAGACCGGCACGACGGGCCGGCAATTCGCCCACCTGCTCATCCGCTCCCACCAGGAAATGTCGCGCAACGACTTTCCCGATCTGGAGCGTGCCGCCGACAGCGTCGGCGAGCGGCGTTTCCCGCTGTCCGTCACCGATCTGATGCAGCTGTGCAAGCGTCATGGCCTCGATATCCGCTGGTTCGAGCGCAAGCCCGTACTGGTTCGCGACAAGGACCGCGAAGTGCGCAGCATGGTGCGTTCCTTCTTCGAACCGCCGGGTACCGTGTACGCCAATAAGGCCCTGCAGGCGGACCCCGCGCGGCTGAAATTCGATCTTGCAGCGCATATCGCCCACAAGGTTCTGCACGGCGGCGACGGCCTGAAATCCGCCCACGCCACGGGTGGTGAGATGGGTGGCAGCCCCGAAGGGGGATCCAGCGCGGCCGGAATGGATGCGCAGGACGTGCTGCACGCCTGGCGCGACTTCGAGTGCAGTTTCTTCGCCGGTGCGCTGCTGGCACCGCGCGCTCCCTTCCGTCGCTTCCTGACCCGGGAGCGCTATCGCGTCGAAGCGGGTGTGAAGCTGGAATTGACCCCGGCCGTGATCATGCGGCGCATGACCAAGGTGTCACCCTACCCTTACTGGCACTTCTTCGACGCCTATCCACCCGGCTATCTGCGCGCGGTGTACCGCGGCAACGGCATCCCGCTGCCCTGGGGGAACCTGGCGCAGGTCAGCGATCCGTGCCCCAACTGGGCCGTATTCCGCATGATCGACGGCCATCGCGGCGAGCTGGGCTCACAGATTTCCGTGCTGCGCGATGGCGAGCGCTCCCTGCTGTACTGCTGCAACTCGCAGCGGGCGCGGGACATGGCGGGAAATCCGCACGTGCTGTCGGTGGGTGTTGACCTGGCACCCGCGCTCGACTCCAACGGAGCCGACACGGCCGAACTCGTCGACTCCATATTCAAGGAGTGTCTGCACAGGCGCGGTGAGGCGCGGATCCCCAAGGCCGCAGCTACGGTCCTCGGTGCCGTCGCCAACGTATTGAACATCGCGTGGATCGAAGACGCTCTGGCGCAACCCGCGCGCATCATCTGCCCAAGGAGCACACGCTGTCCGCGGCCGGAGCGATGCGAGGGTGCGCCCCCGTCACGTGCGCGTGAGATCGCCGATGTACGGGATGAGATCCTCGGGCGCTGACCCGCTAGTGCGCTCCGCTGGCCGCCGAGGATGCCGCGGCCCCATCGTGCGTCGGCCGGGCAAACCAGATCACCAGCACGAGCGCCAGGAACAGCAGTCCCGACACATAGAAGATGTCGTTCGCCGAGAGCATGAAGGCCTGCTGGTCCACGAGTCGGTTGAGCACACCATAACTCTGCTGCGCGTCCAGCCCACCGGCGTGCAGTCCAGCCAGCGCCTGGGCAGATACCGGGTCGGAGCCGGTCAGACGCTCGACGAGCTGCTCGTGATGCAGGGTTGCGCGGCGGTCCCACAACGTGGTGGTGATCGACGTGCCGAACGAACCCGCCGTGATGCGCGCGAAGTTGAACAGCCCGGAGGCACCCGGGATGCGATCGGGCTTCAGGCCTGAGAGACCGAGCGAGATCAGCGGGATGAAGAAGAAGGACATCGCGATGCCTTGAATCAGGGTCGGGATCAGCAAGGTGCCGATCGTCGCATTGGTGTTGAAGTGGCCGCGCATGAAGAGCACGAGCGCGAAGATCGCGAAGGCAATCGTGACGAAGATCCGCGGGTCCACCTTGTGCGAGAACCGACCCACCACGGGCGTCAGGACGATCGCAAACAATCCGACCGGCGCCAGCACCATGCCGGCCAGTGTCGCGGTGTAGCCCATGTACTGCTGCAGCCACAGCGGCAGCAGCACGACATTGCCGAAGAACAGACCGTAGGCGAGCAGCATGGCCACGCAGCTCACCAGGAAGTTACGGCGGCCGAACAGGGACAGGTCCACGACCGGGTGCTCTTCCGTCAGCTCCCACACCAGGAAGAAGGCGAAGCCGATGACCGCGATCACTGCCAGCGTGATGATCTGCGGCGAGTTGAACCAGTCCAGGTCCTTGCCCTTGTCCAGCATGATCTGCAGCGCACCCACCCACACGATGAGCAGCCCCATGCCCACCTTGTCGATGGGCAGACTGTGCGTATCGGTCTCACGGCGCTTGTAGATCATCCAGGTCGCCAGGCCTGCGACGATGCCCACCGGCACATTGATGTAGAAGATCCACGGCCACGCGATGTTGTCCGTGATCCAGCCACCGAGCACGGGACCCACAACCGGCGCCACCAGCGTGGTGATCGACCACATCCCGAGCGCTGTGCCGGCTTTGGCCTTCGGATAACTCGACAACAACAGGGCCTGCGACAGCGGCATCATGGGACCGGCAACGGCACCCTGTATGACGCGGAACAGGATCAGCATGCCGAGCGAAGGCGCGAGCGCGCACAGGAACGAGGCGATCGTGAACAACACGATCGACCACATGAACAGCTTCACCTGGCCGAAGCGCTGCGTGAGCCATCCGGTCAGCGGCAGCGAGATCGCATTGGCTACACCGAACGAGGTGATGACCCAGGTGCCCTGGTCGGGCGAAACACCCAGGTCGCCGGCAATAGCCGGGATCGACACGTTGGCGATGGACGTGTCGAGCACGTTCATGAACGTCGCCAGCGACAGCGCTATCGTGCCGATCGCCAGTTGCGTGCCCTTCAGAGGCTGTCGTGCATCGCTCATCGACCGGTATTCCTGATCAACGGTGCTTTCCGACTTGACCTGTCGTTTCTCGAGGCAACTCGCTCAATGCAGCTGCGCCGTCGCGGCGGGACTCACGGGCCGCGCCCAGGCAACCGCCGGCGAAGCCGGCTTGGCTTCGGGTAGCGATGCGGGGCTCGCAGTCGCGGCACCGGCTCGCCGATCCGCCGCGCGTGCCGGGTCGTTGTCGGCAATGATCGCCTGCACGCGCGCGTCCGCCATCGCATCGGTCGAATGAAACACATCGGTCTCATAGGCCGGCGCGTTGTGCGCGAGTTCCGGCAGGCGCGCGCCACTGCTGTCGCTCACGGCGACCTCGGCCTTCATGGACAGGCCGATCTGCAGCGGGTGCTGTGCCAGTTCACGAGGGTCGATGGCGATTCTGACCGGTACGCGCTGCACGATCTTGATCCAGTTGCCCGTGGCATTCTGGGCGGGTAACAGCGCAAACGCCGATCCCGTGCCGGCACCGAACCCGGCCACCTTGCCATGGTACGAGATGCCCCGGCCGTACAGGTCTGCTGTCAGCGTGACCGGCTGGCCCACGCGCATCCTGGCAAGCTGTGGCTCCTTGAAGTTGGCATCGACCCAGACCTGATCCAGAGGCACGACCGCCATCAGCGCGCTGCCCGGACCGACACGCTGGCCCAGCTGCACGTTGCGGCGGGCTACAAACCCCGAAACCGGTGCAGGCAGCACGGTCCTGCTGTAGGCAAGATACGCGCTGCGCACGGCTGCCGCGGCGTTGCGCACATCCGGATGGTCTTGCAGTGTAGTGCCGTCGACTCGCGCCTGGTTACCCGCCAGCTGCTCCTTGGCGGATACCACGGCCGCCTCCGCACCGGTGACGGTATCGCGGGCGTGCTGGAGTTCCTCGGCGGAGATCGCGCCTGAGCCGCCCAGCCGCTCGCGGCGCTCCAGGTCCTTGCGCGCCATGGCCAGTGCCGTTTCGCGCAGCTGCAGGGAGGCACGCAACTGCGCCGATGTCGCGAAGAGGTTGCGCACTTCGCGAACCGTCTTGGCGAGCTGCGCCTCCGCCTGGTCGAGGGCGACCTTGGCATCGGCCTGATCCAGCTGCACCAGGGGCTGCCCGGCCTTGACGAACTGGGTGTCGTCGGCGCCGATGGCGACGACGGTACCGGAGATCTGCGGAGTGATCTGCACGACGTTACCGTTGACATAGGCGTCGTCAGTAGTCTGCCGATGCCGCAGCACGGTCGCCCAGTACAGGCCGTATGCCGAGCCGGCGAGGAGAAACACGCCGGCCAGAATCGAAAGCAGGACCCAGCGCCGACGAGGCATGGCGGTCCCGCTGTTGGTTCCAGGTTGAGAGTTCATGAATTACTGCTCCAGAGACGAATTCCGGGCGATGGCCGAATCGTTGAATCCTCCGCCCAGCGCCCGTGAAAGATTGATGGACAGATCGAGCGAGCGGGCCCGCAGGTCCGCATCCAGCCCACGCTGCTCCAGGAGCTGCGACTCGGTCGTCAGCACCTGCAGGTAGTTGCCGACACCTTCGCGGTAGCGCAGTGTGGCAAGGTCGTACGCATCCTGGGCCGTGGCCAGACCTTCGCGCTGTTGTGTGCGCTGCTCATCCACACTCCTGAAGGAGGCAAGCTGGTCCGCGACTTCACGCAGTGCGTCGGCGATCGTCTGGTTGTACTGCTCGACCGCGATGTCATATTCGGAATCGCGCACGGCCAGATTGCTGCGCCGGCGGCCGGCATCGAACAGCGGCAACGTGACTGCCGGACCGACGCCGATCTCGCGGTTGCCGGCCGTCAGCAGACTGCCCGCTCCGAGCATCTGCATCCCGGCGAACGCGGTCAGGTTGACGTCCGGATAGAACTGGGCCCGTGCATTGTCGATGCCGTGGCGGGCCGCTTCGACCCGCCAGCGCTGGGCCAATACGTCGGGGCGACGGCCGAGCAGCTCCGACGGAAGCCGCGTGGGAATCGCCATTGCGGTCAGCGCGCTGGCGGCCGGCCGCGCGATGGCCTGACCCCGATCGGGGCCCTGGCCCAGCAGGGCGGCGAGTTGGTTGCGTGAGAGCTGGATCGACTCCTCCCACTGCGTGATGCGCTCGCGAGCCGCTGGCAGCGCCGACTGCGCCTGACGCAGCTCGAGGCGCGAGTCGACACCGGCCTCGTTGCGTTCCTGGGTCAACTTGTAGATCTGTTCGCGCTGCTCGAGGGTGGCCTGCGCGACGTCGAGCTGAAGATAAGCGCGTTCGAGCTGAACGTACGCATGCGCAATGTTGGCCGACAGCACCAGCCGGGCAGCTTGTGCATCCAGCGCCGTGGCACGGGCCTGGCCCAGAGCGCTCTGGTGGGAAGCGCGGTTCTTGCCCCACAGATCCACTTCCCACGAAAGGCTGGCCTGCAATTCGCTGAGCGTGTCCCAGGTGCCGGCGTAGGGAGGCGGGATGAGCGAGTGCTCCGGAAAGCGCTCGCGCGTCGCATCCGCGGAAGCATTGAGCTGTGGGTAACGGGCAGAATCAGCGATGCCAGCCTGTGCCAGCGCCGCTCGGGTGCGCGCTTCCGCCACACGCAGCGACGGACTCCCCTGCAGCCCTTCCGCAATCAGCTGATTCAACTGCGCATCGCCGAGCCGGTTCCACCACTGAGAGTCCGGCCACGCATCCGCACTCACGCGCGCGGATTCCAGAGTCTGCGGCGCGGCGAGCTGATCGGGGCTGCGGACAACGGCCGCGGGAGCCAGTCCGTGCGTACTCGCGCAGGCCGACAGCAATGAGGCGACCACGAGCGCCACGGCGCCGGTCGCTGCTGAAGTCCTGAACTGACTCATTCTTCCCCCTGCCGCGGCTGCAAATGCCTAGGCAATCAAATACGTAAAAAAACTCACGCCCCGGACGCGTTCTCGAGCATCCGCGTCAGAAAGCTTTCCAGCTGACGTGCTTCGGCCTTGGTGAAGCCGCGGAGGAACCGGTTGAGAACCCCCATGGAGACCTCACGCATCCGCGGCAGCGCCGCCTGACCTGCTTCGGTGAGTTCCAGGTTCACCAGCCTGCGGTCATCCGGCGAGCGGTTCCTTCGCAGCAGTCCTTTGTCTTCAAGACGATCGATCATCCGTGTCATTGCACCGGCGTCGTAAGAAATTCCCTTGCACAGGTCCGAGGCCGACCCTTTGCCCATCCCCAAGGTGGCGAGAATGATGAACTGCGCCGAGCTCACCTCGAGGCTGGCGAGGCCGGCGTCGGCCGCCAGCGCCTTGTCGACGGCGGCGAGCATCTCCGTGCGTACACGGTTCAGCAGGTGTCCCACGCCCTTGCGGGGTTCGTAGGTCTGCGCGTCGTAGATGTCTGCCAATGCCGCTCTCCGGTTCAGGGGGTCGGGATGGTGCAGCGATAATATTTGCCTAGGCTGTATTTGTCAAGGCATTGACTGCCTGGGCGCCGGAACGGGCGCCGGCGCCGCCCGGGCGGCGGGTGTGGGACACGGGCGGGGGATGTCCGGGCGCAGACGCAGACGCAGGCGTAGGCGCGGGCGTGGCGCGGGCCACTGTAGCGGGCGCCAGTGCAATACAGTTAGTGCACTGTATTGGTCGGCTGTGACTTGGGAGCCGTCGGCCCATGCCGCATAGTAGGCGCCGCACAGTCAGCACCCCGCCCTCCCGGAGATCCACGCCACATGCTCAATCCGACCGAACTGCCCGCCGGCCTGCCGCTCGTCTCGCACTGGATCGGCGGTCGTGCCGTCGCCGGGAGCGAGGTCCGCCTCGGCAACGTCTTCAATCCAACCACTGGCGCCCTGTCGGCCCGCGTGCCATTCGCCTCCGTCGAGGAAGTCAACGCGGCGGTGGCTTCGGCGCGCGAGGCATTCCGCGCCTGGGCGGCGACCCCGGCTCCGCGCCGCGCGCGCGTGCTGTTCCGATTCAAGGAGCTGGTTGAGAAGTCCGCCGACGAGCTAGCGCGCCTGATTGCGCGCGAGCACGGCAAGACGGTCAGCGATGCCGCGGGCGAACTGCAGCGGGGACTCGAAGTCGTCGAATTCGCCTGTGGTATCCCGCACCTGCTCAAGGGCGAATTCAGCGAGAACGTCGGCAGCGGCGTGGATGCCTACAGCATGCGTCAGCCGCTGGGCGTGGTAGCCGGCATCACCCCGTTCAACTTCCCCGCGATGGTCCCCATGTGGATGTTTCCGATCGCCATCGCGACGGGCAACACCTTCGTGCTCAAACCCTCCGAACGCGATCCGTCCACGGCCGTGCGGCTGGGTGAGCTGCTCAAGGAGGCGGGGCTGCCGGACGGCGTGTTCAATGTGATCCAAGGCGACAAGGTCGCGGTAGACACACTGCTGCATCATCCGGACGTCGCGGCGATCAGCTTCGTGGGTTCGACGCCGGTCGCGCGCCACATCTATCTGGAGGGCACTTCGCACGGCAAGCGTGTGCAGGCGCTCGGCGGCGCCAAGAATCATCTCGTGGTCATGCCGGATGCCGACCTGGAACAGGCGACCGATGCGCTGCTCGGCTCCGCCTTCGGCTCAGCGGGCGAACGCTGCATGGCCATCTCCGTTGCCGTCGCGGTAGGGGACGGCATCGCCGACAAGCTGATCGAAAAGCTGACCCCGCGCATCAAGGCGCTGCGCATCGGCGCATCCGAGGATGAAGCGACCGAGATGGGTCCTCTTGTGACCCGCGAGCACCTCGAACGCGTGCGCTCGTACATCGACTCCGGCGTCGCCGAGGGAGCCGCATTGGTACTCGACGGCCGCAATCCGAAGGTATCCGGCGGCCACGCCGGCTTCTTCCTCGGCGGCTCGCTGTTCGACCGGGTCCGTCCCGACATGCGCATCTATCGGGAAGAGATCTTCGGACCGGTGCTGGCGATCGTCCGCGTACCCAACGTGGAGGCCGCCATCCGCCTGATCAACACCCACACCTACGCCAACGGCACGGCCATCTTCACAGGCAGTGGCGAGGCGGCGCGCGCCTTCACCTCGGCAATCGAAATCGGCATGGTGGGCGTCAACGTGCCGATCCCGGTGCCGATGTCGTTCTTCAGCTTCGGCGGATGGCGCAGTTCCCTGTTCGGCGATCACCACATCTACGGCATGGAAGGCGTGCGCTTCTACACGCGCCTGAAGTGCGTCACGGAGCGGTGGCCGACGGTTTCCACCGGGAACGCAGAATTCACGATGCCGGTGATGAAGTAGCGGGCTGACCTGCGGGGGCCTGGCCGGGAACCGCCGGGCCGTCCTGGGATTCCTTCGCGTCCCGGTCGTGCGCGTGGTCGGCACCGAGCAGGACGTACACCGCCGGCACGATGAAGAGTGTGAACAGTGTGCCGATGGACAGGCCCGTGAACAGCACTATCCCCATCGCACGCCGACCTGCCGCTCCCGCACCCGAAGCGATGACCAGAGGTACGACGCCGAGCACCATGGCCGCCGTGGTCATCAGGATCGGGCGCAACCGGACCGCGGCAGCCTCTTCGATCGCCGCCATCTTCGAGCGCCCCGTCCGCTGCAGCTCGTTGGCGAACTGCACGATGAGGATGCCGTGCTTGCTGATGAGACCCAGCAGGGTCACCAGTCCCACCTGCGTGTAGATGTTGAGGGTCGCGAGTCCGACGTTGATGAACAGCAGCGCGCCGAACAGCGCCATCGGGACCGACACCAGGATCACCGCCGGATCGCGGAAGCTCTCGAACTGGGCCGCCAGCGCCAGATACACGATGATGAGCGCGAAGAACATCGTGGCCACGAAGCCGCTCGAGCCGCGCACGAACTGACGCGACTGCCCCGAGTAGTCCACGTTGTAACCGCTCGGTGCGACCTCGTGAAGGGTGTTGCGCAGGAACTTGAGCGCGTCCGCCTGCGAGACGCCCGGGGCGCCGGCGATCGTGGCCGAGTTGAGCTGCTGGAAGTGATTGATGGCCTCGGGGACCGTGCTCGTCTCGATGCGCGCCACCGTGCCGGCCGGAATGAGCGAGCCGTCGCCGGCTTTCAGGTAATAGTCCAGTACCTGCTCCGGATTGAGGCGATCCTTCTGCAGCACCTGCGGGATCACCTTGTAGGAGCGGCCCGCGAGCGAGAAGTAGTTGACGTAGCCCCCGCCCAGTGCGGCCCCCAGGGCGGCACCCACATCCTGCTGAGTCAGCCCCAGATCGGCAACCAGGTCCCGGTCGATGCGCAGGGTCGCCTGCGGCTTGTCGAGCTTCAGATCCGAGTCCACGAACCAGAACAGGCCGCTGGCGCGGGCCTTCTCCAGGACCTTGTTGGCCACTTCGTCCAGCCTCACCACCGGCTCGGTGGTCGTGATGACGAACTGCAGCGGCAGTCCCTGCGAGCCGGGCAGCGAGGGGAACTGGAAGGCGGCGACGCGCACTCCCGCGATGTGATTCCACTTCTCCTGCAGGACCTGCTGCAGCTGATCCGCGCTGCGTTTGCGCTGATCCCAGGGCTTGAACAGCACGCCGCCGAAGCCCTGGTTCACCGCGGGCGTACCCGTGATCTGGAACATCGCCTCGAACTCGGGCAGCTCGTAGGCGTAGCGGAAAACCTGGTCCGAATATCCCTGCATCTGCTCGTAGGTGGCATTCGGCGGTCCGATGATCTGCGTCAGCACCGCGCCCTGATCTTCCTGAGGCGCCAACTCCGACTGCGAGGTGAGAAACAGGTAGACCACGCCCGCCAGCAGCAGCAGACCGAGCACGACCAGCACCTGCCAGGTCTCCAGCCAGCGCGACAGCACGCGCTGATAGCCGGCGCGCAATGCGTTGAAACGCCGGTCGATGAAGTGGACGAAGCGCCCCTCCTCCTGCTCCGGACTGAACACATTGGCGCACATCATCGGCGACAGGCTCAGGGCGATGATTGCGGACACCGTGACGGCGCCGGCCAGGGTGAAGGCGAACTGGGTGAACAGCGCGCCGGTCAGTCCACCCTGGAAACCGATGGGCAGGTACGCAGCCACCAGGACGATCGTCATGGCGACGATGGGCCCCCCCAGCTCGCGCGCACCGTGCAGGGCTGCCTTGAATGGCGACTCGCCGGCCTTCAGATGCCGGTCGACGTTCTCCACCACGATGATCGCGTCATCCACGACAAGGCCGATGGCCAGCACCAGCGCGAGCAGGGTCAGCAGATTGATGGAGTACCCCAGCGCCAGCATCAGGAAGAATGCGCCCACCAGCGACAGCGGCATGGCGACGACCGGCACGAGCACGGCGCGCAGTGTTCCCAGGAACAGATAGATGACGACCGTAACGATCAGCAGGGCTTCGACCAGGGTCTTGATGACCTCCTTGATGGAGGTGTTGATGAACACCGTGGCGTCATAGACCAGCTTCTGGTTCATACCGACGGGAAGCTGTTCGGCAACACCGGGCAGTGCCGCGCGCACGCGCCGCGCCACATCGAGGATATTCGCCGTGGGAGCGACCTGGATGCCTATGAACACCGAACGCTTGCCGGTGAAGGCCACGCTGTAATCGTAGGTCTCCGCCCCCAGCACGACGGTCGCCACATCCTCCAGGCGAATGATCGCGTCATTCTGCTGGCGGATGACCAGGCGCTTGAATTCCTCCACCGAGTGCAGATCGGTCGAGGCCGTGAGATCGACACTGACCATCTGCCCCTTGGTGGTGCCGACGGCCGTCAGGTAGTTGTTGGCGGACAGTGCGTTGTAGACGTCGCTGGCCACTACGCCATGCGCTGCCATGCGTTCGGGATCGAGCCACGCCCGCAGGGCATACAACCTTGAACCGATGACTTCCGCGGTCTGCACGCCCTCGATGGCATCGAGCTTCGGCTTGACGACGCGGATCAGATAATCGCTCAGGCCATTGGCCGGCAGCGTGTCGCTGAAGTAGCCGATGTACATGGAATCGGTGGACTGTCCCACCTGTACGGTCAGCACGGGCTGCTGGGCCTGGGGTGGCAGCTGGTTGCGCACCGCGGCCACCTTGGTGTTGATTTCCGTGAGCGCCCGGTTGGAATCGTAATTCAGGCGCAGTGTGGCCGTGATGATCGAAACGCCCGAGCTGCTCACGGACGACAGGTACTCGATGCCCTGCGCCTGGGAGATCTCCGCCTCGAGGGGCTGCGTGATGAATCCCGCAATGGTTTCGGCGTCCGCGCCGTAATAGGTCGTCGAGATGGTGACGACCGCATTCTCGGTCGCCGGGTACTGACTGACCGGCAGCTGGAAGATCGCCCGCAGTCCGAGCACGAGGATCAGCATGCTCAACACCAGGGAGAGCACCGGCCGCTTGACGAAAATGTCGGTGAAGCTGCTCATCGGCTCGAGGTCTCGCTGCTCAATGCTCCTGCGGAGTCGGATGCGGATCGTTGGCCGGGATCACCGTGTTATCCACGATCAGGGGTGCCCCGTTGATCAGCTTGAGCTGTCCGCTGGTCACCACCAGATCGCCTTCCGAGATACCGCTGACGATGGCCACCTGGTCGCCCCGGGTCGGACCGAGCTTGACGAAACTCTGCTGCGCCACCAGTTGGGGCGCGGCGGCGTGCGCTGAACCGTTCTGCTTTGCGGCGGTCGTCTGCGCCGCGACCGCCTTTTCCGCGCCCTCCTGCGAAGCGCCCTCGCCGGCACCGGCCTCCTTGCTGCGGGCCAGAAACACCGTCGCGCCATAGGGGTTATAGGTCACTGCCGTCTGTGGCAGTGTCAGGTAGCGCTTGACCTCGCCAGCGATCACCGCCACCCGACCAAACATGCCAGGAACGAGCTTGCGATCGGGATTGGCGATCGTGGCTTCCGCCTGGACGTTGCGGGTACTCGTATCGACCCGCGGATCGATCGCATTGATGGTTCCGGTGAATACCACACCCGGGTAGGCGTCGGTGGTCAGGTTGACCTTCTGGCCCGTGGCCAGCAGGGCCAGCTGCTGCTGCGGCAGACGGAAATCCACGTAGATGGGATCGACCTGCTGCAGGGTCACCACCTTGTCACCGGTGTTGAGGTACTGACCGGGATTCACGGTCGTGATGCCGAGCCGTCCCGCGAACGGGGCGCGCAGGAATTTCTTGGCCACCAGCGCCGCCTGGGCGGCCACCTGGGCCCGCTTGTTCTTGAGATCTGCCGCATCGGCGTCGAGCTGCGCCTTGCTGATCGCCTGTGCCTCGTATTGCACCTTGTCGCGCTCGTAGACGGTGGACGCCAGTTCCGCCGCCGCTTCGAGCGCACGTTGCTGCGCGATGTCGGCATCGGCGTTCAGCTCGACGAGCACTTGTCCGCTGGTCGCCTCATCGCCCGACTTGAAGCGGAGCGTGCGCACCAGCCCGGTCACTTCGGTCGTGACATCGACGCCGCGCACTGCACGCAGACTGCCCACAGCATTGATCTCGGGCTGCCAGTCGGAGTACTCCGCCTTCGTGGCGCTCACCGTCTGCGGCGGGGCCGCATTCTTATTGCGGATCTGCTGCACCATGTGCTGTTTGAACAGGTTGAACCCGACAAGCAGCGCCAGTAGCGCGCACGCTGCGAGCACCACGATGATCAAGCGCCGCTGCATGACTCTGCTCACTGCCTGGCTACCTCTGCGTCCTTCCGGTTCCACCAACCCCCGCCCAGAGCCTGGAAGAGCGCCGCCGTGTCGGCGTAACGCGCGGCCTGGGCCTGCGCGCGGTTCTGGCGCGCCTCGAAATACAGACGCTGGGCGTTCAGTACCGCCAGGTAACTGACACCGCCGGCCTGGTACTGCTTGCGCGAGATCTCCAGCGCATCCGCGGAAGTCTTCTCCGCCTCCACCTGGGCGCGCAGCGTGCGCGCGTCTCCCTCGAGAGCTCGCAGCGTGTCGGCGACATCCTGGACGGCCGCCAGTACGGTCTGCCGATAGAGCGCGTCGGCTCGCTCAAGATCGGCAACCGCGGCCCTGCGTTTGTTGCGCAGCTCACCACCGTGAAACAGGGGCTGCAGGAGCGACGCGCCAGCGCTCCACGTCGCCGTGCCCGCTCCGAACAGACTTGCGGCCCTCACCGATTCAGAGCCAATCGACCCTGTCAGGTTGAGCTGGGGCAGCAGGTTGGCGGTGGCAACCCCCAGCGCCGCCGTTGCCTGGTGCAACTGTGCCTCCGCGGCCTGCACGTCCGGTCGCTGGCGCACAAGCTGCGCCGGAACGCTGACAGGCAGCTCGGTGGGCAACGTGAACTGCTCGAGCGCGAACGACGGAATCGTCTCGTCGTCGGGAAAGTGGCCGGCGAGCACCGCGAGCCGGTGTTGGGCCTGGGCGAGCGCCTTCTCGAGAGCCGGCGTGACAGACTGAGCCTGGGCGAGTTGCGCTGCCTGCGAGAGCACGTCGGCGCGTGAAGCACCACCCGCGTCGAATTGCTTCTGCACCACTCGATACTGTTCAGTCTCGCTGGCGACGACGTCATTGACCGCGGTGAGCTGCTCTCGCAGCGAGGCGATATCGAACGCCGTCGTGACCACATTGCCGGTCAGAGTCAGATTGGCGGCCTCCAGTTCCCAACGTTGGAAGTCGGCCGCGGCACGCAGTCCCTCCACCTGTCGGCGCGAGGCGCCAAACAGATCCAGCCGGTAGGACACATTGACGGATGCGTTATACAGTGTGAAGACACTTGCAGGTATGGATGGATCGCCGAAGGCTGCACCGGGTACACGCTCACGCGTCGCGCCGAGCTGACCGTCCACCGCGGGTAGCAGCAACGCGCCTCGTTCCGCGCTGTATGTCGCCTCCGCCGAGCGAAGCGAGGCTTTCGCGGCCTCTATCGTCGGGCTCTCGCGCAGGGCGCGCCGCACGAGATCGTCCAGCGGCCCGGACTGGAACAGATTCCACCAGTCCGCCGGAATATCCCGTCCACTCTCGAAGTGCTGCGCGGCGCCCGCGGCCACGGGCGCGGCATCCGTAAGCTCAGGCTGAGCCCCGGGCGTATAGCGGGAAACCTGTGGGGGCTTTGGCGGTTCGAAGCGCGGACCAACCGCACAGCCCGCGATGGTGAGTACGGCGATCGCGCCGGCAATGGTGGAGCGCCGAAACATCGTGGGTACTCTATCGAGTGAGTGGATGACCCGCAACGAACCCGCGGCAACACGACAGCCCCTCGCGGTGTCCGGAAGCAGGCTGACACGGGAGCGGAGTTTATTTCGGGCGACCTGACAGCCGCGCTCTCCCTAAAGAGGTAGGCTCAGGCGCGGCTCGCGAAATATTCCTGCAGCGAGGCCACGCCCAGGCGCTTGGCCTCGAACAGACTCTCCAGATGCTCGCGCGAGTTGACCAACCCCCGGGCCCGCAGGACGCCGCCCGCATCCAGCAGGGCGGCGAAGGGCAGCCGGCTGACCTGGTAGGTCATGCCCAGAGGGGCCGATACGACATAGGGGAACGCGGTGAGTCCGTGGCTGCGCACGAACTCACGCTGCACGGCGAGGTCGCCGTCGCTGGCCAGCACGATCCGCAGCCACGATTCCTCGTCCTTGCGGCTCGACTTGATGACGGGCAGGAGTGATTCGCACACCGGACAGGTGGGCGACACGAACAGCAGCAGCGTGCTCATCCCATCGTCGCGCGCGGCCCCGACACGCAGTGTCCTGCCATCGAGGTCGGTGACATCGATCGGCGGCACCTGCTCGCCCACGGTCAACCCCTTGTTGAGCATCAGCGCACCGGCGGGCGCGATGCGCTCGTGCAGGACTCCAACCTGCCGTGTCAACGCCAGCACGACCACGAGCAGAGCCAGTACGACCACCCACAGCACGATGTTGGATATGGCGAGCGCAGTCACTTTGATACCCGCAGTTCGGCGGTCATGCGTCCCGTGCGGCCGAGCAGCCGGTCGAGACACAGATAAACCAAAGCACAGGTCAGGGCGCCACCCACGATGGTGATGGCATCGGTCAGCTCCAGGGCACGCGCGCTCCAGGGCAGGG
>DATKLO010000203.1:0-3575 GCA_035542375.1 Steroidobacteraceae bacterium
CCCAGTGACCGGGGACCAGCCGGTTCTTGATCAGCGACAGCGGTGGGAATTCGGGCAGGCGCATCCGCCGAAGTGTGCCCGAAGTGCGCGATCATTGGCACCGGCCAGACGCGCCGGACGCTCCGACCAACCCTGTCACCCACGGGCCGGCGGCCGCGTTCATTACGGTTTAGTTAACTTCGCCGCCGGGTGGATCATTAAAATGGCCGCACTCACCCACGGCATGCAACAGGAAACCGACTGACCATGCGCCTGCTCATCGTTGAAGACGACAACGAGCTGCGCGAGGGCCTGACCGCCCTGCTGCAGCAGGCTGGCTACGAGGTCGACGCGCACGCCGATGGCCGCCTCGCCTTCAACTCGCTGACGAGCCGGGAGTACGACCTTGCCATCGTGGACCTGATGGTGCCGGGCATGAGCGGGCTGGCGCTGGTGCGCGCCATGCGGCGCCAGCTCTCCGAGCTGCCCATCCTCATCGTGACCGCGCGGGATGCGCTCGAGGACCGCGTCTCCGGGCTGGATGCGGGAGCGGATGACTACCTGGTCAAGCCGTTCGAGATGCCGGAGCTGGAAGCACGGGTGCGCGCGCTCCTGCGCCGCCATCGGCCCGACCGCGAGGCCGAGATCCGTGTCGGACCCCTGGTGCTCGTTCCAGGCGAGCCGCGCGTGTCCCTGAGCGGCACGACGGTCGACCTGCCGGCCAGCGAGATGGCCCTGCTGGAAACCCTGGCGCTGCGGCTGGGCCGGGTCGTCAGCAAGGAGGCCATCGCGGATCGCCTCAGCCGCGGCGGCAATCCACCTTCGGACACGGCCATCGAGATCTGCGTGCACCGGCTGCGCCGGCGGCTCGGACCGCACGGCCTGAAGATCCGCACCCTGCGGGGATTCGGCTACCTCCTGGAGACCACGGTCGGTGAATGACCGCAGCCTGCGGGTCGGGCTGCTGGCCCGCCTGGGCGTGGTGTTGCTGCTGCTGCTCGCCCTGGATGCCCTGGCCTGCTATTTCACGGCGCTGTATTTCGCCAACCTGGTCTACGACCGTTGGCTGATCGATTCCACCCGCTCACTCGCCCAGGCGGTGAGTTCGGACCACGGGCGCATCGAGTTCGACGTGCCGCGCGTGGCGCTGCAGATCTTCCAGTTCGATGAGGTGGATCACACCTACTTCCGGGTTTCATCGGACCGCCGGGGTTACATTGCGGGGGAAAGTGCCCTGCCCGACCTCACCGTGCCGGTCAACGGCATTCATCTGGCGCAAGGGTCGGTCGGCGGTCAGCGGGTGCGGATCGTGGCCACCCGGATTGCGCCGCCCCGGACCGATGACACGGTCACCGTGACCGTGGCGGAAACGCTCATCAAGCGCGTCACGCTCGCCCGCGACATTCTGGTCGCGATGGTGGCTCCGCAGGTCGCCCTGCTGACCATCGCACTGGTGCTGGCGTGGCTGGGGGTGTCCCGGGGACTCAAGCCGCTGACCGACCTCGCCTCGCAGATCGAGGCGCGCGATCAGAACAATCTGACTCCGGTGCCGCAGACGGGTCTGCCGCGTGAGGCACGAGTGCTCGCCGGTCGCATCAATGAGCTGCTCGCGCGCCTGAGCAGCGCGATGCAGGCACAGAAGCGGTTCGTGGCAGATGCCGCTCACCAGCTGAGGACACCGATTGCGGCGGTCATGCTGCACGCCGAGCGCGCCGAGCGGGCGGCCGAGGGCAGCGCTGAGCGCAAAGCACTTCAGGCGCTGCACCGCTGCGTGGAACGTGCCGGGCGCATGACACAACAGCTGCTCGCCCTGGCCCGGACCGATCCGGAGGCGGTCCACGCGCTCGAGCTGAAGCCGTTGGATCTCGTGGCGCTGGCGCGGCGTGTGGGCGAGGAATGGGTGCCCAGGGCGCTGGAGAAGGACGTCGATTTCGGCTTGATCGTCCCCAATGCGCCGGTGACGGTTCGGGGCGACGAACGACTGCTGGGTGAACTGCTGTCGAATCTGATCGATAACGCCCTGCGCTACGGCAGCCCGGGCGGGCGCGTGTCGGTGATCGTGGATGCCGACGAACGCCCCACACTGGCGGTGCAGGACGACGGACCGGGAATCCCGCTCGAGGAGCGGGTGCGCATCTTCGAACGCTTCTACCGGATGCCGGGTGCCCAGGGTGAGGGCTGTGGGCTCGGCCTGTCGATCGTGCAGGAAATTGCGCGCCTGCACGGCGCCGAGGCCGAGATCGCCAGTGGCAGCGATGGCCGCGGCAGCCGCTTCAGTGTCGTCTTCTACTCCCAACATCCCTGACTTGCCTCAAGGCCGGCCGCGGCCCGATCATGTCGGCACCCGACCCCATCCCGGGGAGGTGGAGAAAATCCCGTGAAAGCATTGGTGCTGTCGGTCGCGCTCACTGTGTGCGCTCTGCTCGTCTCGCCCGCCTCGTGGGCCCAGGACACTGCTGCCGACAGCGGCGGCAGCCCGTCGCTGAAGGACAAGGCGAGGGCAGCGGCCGAATCGGTCAAGAGCGGCGCCGAGAAGACCGGCACGGCCATCAAGGATGGCTCGATCAAGGCGGGCGAGGCCATCAAGGATGGCGCGAAGAAGACCGGCGCCGCCATCAAGGAGGGTTCGAAGAAAACCGGCCACGCGATCGCGCACGGCGCCAAGGCGACCGGTGCCGCCCTCAAAAGCGACAGCAAGGCGGCGGGCGAGAAGATCAAGAGCGGCGCGCACAAGGTGGGCGCGTCTGCGAAGAAGGGCGCGCATGAAGTGCACGATTCGGTGAGCGGCAAGGACAAGGGCGAGAAGGTCAAGGACGACGGCAGCCACTGAAAGCCTGCGGCTGGCGGTTCGCGGTTCGAAGTCCGCGGTCGCGGCTCGTCGGTCGCGGCTCGTCGGTCGCGGCTCGCCGGTCGAAGCTCACGGTCGCGGCTCGCGCGCACCACGCATAGCTTGCGCCCACGCTACCGGGTCGGCTCAGCCCGGCATGTTACAGTTCGCGGATGGCCGCCTCCGCTCCAGTGACCACCGCTTACGAGGCCGACGTCCTCGTGATTGGCGGTGGGCCGGCGGGATCGTGCGCCGCCACTCTCCTCGCGCAGCGCGGGTATCGCACCGTGGTGATGGAGAAGGCGCACCATCCCCGCTTCCACATCGGGGAGTCCCTGCTGCCGGCCAATCTTCGGCTGTTCGAACGTCTTGGCGTGGGCGAGCAGATGCGCGCCATCGGCATGCCCAAGTGGGGCGCGGAATTCGTCTCGCCCTGGCATGGTGGCCGCGGGGAGACCTTCAACTTCGAGGAAGCCTGGGACAAATCCCTCCCCATGGCCTTCCAGGTGCGCCGCTCGCAGTTCGATGAAATCCTGATCCGCCGCGCCGCCGACCAGGGGGCGCGGGTGCTGGAGGGCTGCCAGGCGCGCGAGATCGAATTCCTGCCGGATAGCCGTCACTCGGATCTGCGTGTTCGGGTTCAGGCACGCAACGATGATGGCAGCGAATGCGTGTGCGCTGCGCGTTATCTCATCGACGCATCGGGCCGGGATACGTTCCTCGGCAACCGGCTGGCGAGCAAGCGCCGCAATTCCCGTCACAACAGTGC
>DATKLO010000204.1:0-9356 GCA_035542375.1 Steroidobacteraceae bacterium
CGCCGTCCAAGCTTGCCAAACTCGATGCGATCTTCGGTACACTTTGGCATGGCGAAACCTTCTCCCAATTGCGCGCAAACAATTGGAGCCTCAAAGGCTTGGAAGGTTTCGCCTCCTATCCCGGCGAAATATCCGGGTTAGGAGGAAGGGTCAGGCCGCGCTGCGCAGTCTGCTGATAAGCGCCTCCGGGAATCCCTCACGCTGCATGTCCGTTATCGTCCGATCCATGTCGTAGGCGATGCTGTAGAAATGCACCAGGTGCGACTCGGAGTCGTAGATCGCAAGCTGCGCGCCCGGCATTCCGTTGCGCGGCTGACCGATCGAACCAGGGCAGACCAGCGCGTGCTGGTATTTGTCCAGCGCCTGCGAGTCAGCGGTGTAGAAGGCATCGACTCTGCCACGCACGCGCCCGTACACGCCCCGAACGTGAGTGTGCCCGTGGAAGCAGACGCGAACACCCAGGCGTTGCAGCTCGTCTAGGTTGCGTTCGTAGGTCATCTCGTAGACATAGCCATTGAACCGGTTGGGGTCGATGGGAGCGCCATGTACCGCCAACCACCCCTCGCCGTCCAGTTGGGTGGGCTGCTGGCGCAGCCAGTCTCGATGCTTGGCGCTCATGCGTGCGGCGGTCCAGTCCGCGACCCAGCGCGCGTCCCGCGACATGGCGATCGGCAGCGCCGGCTGCTCCCCCCGCTCCAACGCGCAAGCATAGTCGTGATTTCCTTTGATGCATCGGATCGGTGTTTCGGCAAGGCGTTCGATGCACTGCGTCGGATGCGGGCCGTAGCCGACCACGTCCCCCAGCATGACCACCTCGTTCAGGCCGAGCGTACGGACGAAATCGAGAGCCGCGTCGAGCGCCGGCAGGTTCGCATGGATATCCGACAGGATTGCGACTTGATGCGGCTTGTGGACTGCAAGCGCCGTTGTGCGGCGGCTGCGCGATCCAGCGCGCGCCTGCTTGGACAGCGTGGCCGCCAGCACGGACAGACAATCGCGTGCCCTGCCGTCCGGCATGTACAACTGTTCGAGGAGGTCCACCAAGATCGGAATGGACTCGCCCGCGTCCGCCTCCGACGCCAGCAGCTCGGCGACAGTCTCGCCGAGCTCGGCCGCCACCTGCGAATCGATCCAGTCTTGGCTGCGCAAGTAGACGGCAAGCATGCTCCCGAGTGCGGTGTGGCCCGGATGCGCCGTGTACACATCGTCGTCGAGGTAGAACAGCCGGTTCGATCGATCCAGACCGAAGTTGGACAGCCCAAGGTCTAGATCAACGCTTTGTCGACGCGCCTCGAAGTGGCGCCGCAACAGCTCGCGCATTTGATCGAGGCGCGCCCGCCTGGCTGTCGAATCCGGCAGTGGAGCCCGCCAGCTCACGTGCAACTGAGTCAGGAGAGAGCAGATGTTTCCCGCGACCCACTGATTGTCGGTCGCGGGCCCGCAGACCACGAACCACGTCTTCGAGGCGTGGTGGACGCCGAGTGCTTGCTCGCGCTGCAGCGTCGCGCGCGCCCAACGCGCCGCCTCAGCTGCGGGGACCTCCGTCCGAAGCTTCAATACATCCGTACCTACGACGCGCAGCTGCGTGCCAGGACGGCCCGTGAAGGTCTCGCCATGACCCAGGGACGTGGGCAGCGCTATCAACGCGGACCTGATCCGGTCTGGCGAGTAGTGTGCTCCGCCGGATACGGCCCCTATGACTTCGATCTCGGACATTCGTCGCCGCCACGTTCAGCCGGTGCAGGCGACGCAAGGACGATGCCCGATCAACTCACGCAGCGGGAGGCGGAAAGGCAGAGTCCTTCTTCTTCGAAGACTCTGCGCGATGGCTGCGCGCTCCTCCTTCGACTAGAGACCGACATCGCGCAGGATTCGCCTCGGGTGATCCGAGCGTCCGGCTAAATCAGTCGTGCTTTCGGCACTCGACAGGGGGAATATTGAGCGCCTGCGCCGCGTTGATGACCTCGTCCGCCACTTCCGTGATCTTGCGCCGCTGCGAGCGCGCGTGCCGGCGCAGGGTCTCGAACGCCGTTTGGGGATCGAGCCGCTGGCGCTCCATCAATACCCCGACTGCGGTCCTCGTCTTTTGCTCCGTCGCCAATGCTGTCTTGAGCCGGGTCTCCGCGTCCCGCAACCGCTCGATCTCCCGCCCGCGCGCCAAGGCCGCCGCGACCGAGGGGATCAGATTGGGAATGTCGATCGGCTTCAGCAGGTAGCCCAAGGCGCCCTGCGCTACGGCTGTGCGCACCAGATCGACATCTCCGTATGCAGACAGGAACAGGAACGGGATGTTGGTGCGCTCGCGGAGGTATCCCGCCAGCTCGACGCCGTCCATTCCCGGCATCCGCACGTCGAGGATTACCAGATCGGGTGGCGACTTCGCCATGAGGTCGACAGCCTCCTTGGCCGACCCGGCCACCGACACCTCGTAGCCGGCATCGTGCAAGCCGACCTCCAGCGTGGCGAGGATCACCCGATCGTCATCCACTACAAGCACGTGGGGCTTGTGGTCCGGCGAGGAAACCTCCGAGTTGCTCTCTTCAGTGCGCTGTGCAGTTGCCAGCATGCTTACTCTCCAAATTAGACTCGCGACCCGCGGACGATACCAGAACCGGAGCACTCATCTCGATTGTCACCTCGACGACTTCGCCGTCCTGACCGAAGGCGATGCACATCCCCTCGCGGGGCGCCAGCGTCTGAACGAGCCTGAGCCCCGTGCCGATACGCTCGCGGCGGGACTGGTCAAATCCCTGCGGCAGGCGACCAGGATTGCGGACGTGGATCTGCGCATGCCGCGGCCCGCCCTCAACTCGTACGACAACGACAGCGTCCTCCCGCTCCCAGGCGGAGTGCTTCACCGCGTTGGCGATAAGCTCGTTAAGCACCAGCGCGACCGCCGTGGCGTCGGCTTCGGCCAGCTGTATCGCGTCTCGCGCGTGCTCCTCCACCTTCAGATCCACAGGCCGACCGCTCAGCCGTCCATGCATCTGCGTCATCTCGTCGAGCATTTTCTGCAGGATAACGCCCGCGGCGCTTCCTTGTCCCTGCAGCCCATGTACGATCGCTACGGACTGAAGCTGCGTGATCGCCATCTCCAATGAGGGGGACGGGCCGTGTGAACGCGTCGCGTGGCGTCGAAGCAATCCCACCACGCCCTGCAAACTGTTCTTTACGCGATGATGCACCTCGCTCACGAGAGCATCCCGCTGGCGCGCCGCCTCTTCCATCCGGCGCTGCTCGCGCACCTTGCGCTCTGTGATGTCCTCGGTGATGCCGCAGATCAGCACTCCGCCCCCGCCGTTGGTCATCGGCCCTGAACGAACAAGCAGCCAGCGCAACTCCCCGTCAGGGCGCCGGATGCGAAACTCGACCTCGACGACTTCGCCATGCTGCTGCCGATGCCGCGCCGCCTTCACGGCAGGCAGGTCTTCCTCAACGATGAGCCTGTGATACGCGTCGGCATCCGCGTAGAGATCCTCCCGCGGCTGGCCCCAGACCGACTCGTAGCTGGGCCCGACATAATCGAAGCGTCCAGCGCTGAGATCGTAGATCCAGAACACGTCACGCATGTTCTCGGCCAGCAGCCGGAACTTCTCCTCCGACTCTCTCAAGATCGATTCCGCATGTTTGCGTTCGGTGATATCCTGAATTACGCCGAGCGTGCGGGTTGTTCGGCCGTCGTCGGCGCGCTCCAGCGCGCCACGCAAGTGTAGCCACCGCACGGTTGCGTCCGGCCACACGACTCGATGCTCGATCTCGTACACGGTGCCCGTTTTCAGCCAGGCGGACCGCGCTTGCAGGTATCGTTCCCGGTCGTCCGGGTGTATGAAGCTCAGGTACTCCGTGGGCGTCGTGCTGTTCTTATCAGGACGGCCCAGCATAGCCCCGACGTTGGGCGACCAATGTACGATGTCCGTGCTCGCGTCCCGCTCCCAGATCCCGACGTGGGCGCCGTGGGTCGCCATGCGCACCCGCCGCTCGCTTTCGCGCAGTGCTTCCTCGGCGAGAACCTTCTCGGTGATTTCCCGGGTTACGCCGCGATAGCCTGTGAATCGGCCGGTCGCGTCGAACACGGGTGTGCCGCTCATGCTGAATACGTGCAGCTTCCTCTGCGAGTCTCTGCGTCTGATCACTAGGTCCCGAAAAGGCCGGTGTGCGGCCAGGGCAGCTTTGTGCGCTTCCCACCCTCCTTCGATCTCCTCCGTCGGCAGCTCCCAGCGGCATTTGCCGATAACATAGTCGGCGCCACGCCCCAGAATCCGGAACGCCGAATCGGATACGAACGTGAACCGGAACTGCTCGTCCTGTTCCCAGTACCAGTCCGACGAAAGCTCGGTAAGAGTGCGGAAGCGAGCCTCGCTCTCGCGCAAGGCCTGTTCTGCGACGACTCGCGCGGTAATATCCTGTGTTGTCCCACGATAACCTCGGAAGCGACCGCTGGCGTCAAAGATCGGCGCCCCGTTGAGCGCAAGGATATGGACCTGGCCTTCGCCGTCGCGCTGGCGCACCACGAGATTATTGAACCTGCGATGCTCGGCGAGCGTGCGCTTGTGGTCTTCCCACTCTTCCGGCGTCAGATCGTAATAAGGCACTTCCCAGCGTCGTAGCCCGAGCGAGGTACCCTGGGGCACCTTCATGATGCGGAAAGCATTGTCGGAGATGAGCGTGAGGCGAAGCTCCTCGTCCTGTTCCCAATACCAGTCCGAGGAAACTGCCGTGAGCGCACGGAAGCGGCTTTCGCTTTCACGCAGTGCCTCGGACGCGCGGATCTGCGCGGTCTTATCGCGGCCAACGCCCCGATAGCCGCGGAAGCGGCCCGCCTCATCGTATATCGGGGCGCCGCTGACCGAGACCGATTCGGTAGTGCCATCAGCCTTGGTGCGCTGAAGAATCAGGTCTCGAAACGACTCGCGGCGCTCCAGCGTCGCGCGGTGCTCTTCCCAGGTTGTCCCCGGGGTCGAGACGCCGGGTATCTCCCAGCGGGCCTTGCCGATGCTTCCGCGGAACGACGTCTCTGAGAGATAGGTGAAGCGCAGATTTTCGTCCTGCTCCCAGTACCAGTCCGAGGAAAGTTCCGTGAGCGTGCGAAAGCGCGCCTCGCTCTCGCTCAACGCCCGTTCCGCTGAGATCCGCAGGGTGATGTCCTGCGCCGTGCCCCGATAACCTCGAAAGCTGCCATCGGCATCGAAGATCGGTGCGCCGTTGAGGGCGATAACATGCAGCTTGCCTTCGCTGGTACGGTGCCGGACCACGAAGTCCTTGAACGGACGGCGCTCGGCCAAGGTACGCTTGTGCTCTTGCCACTCATCGGCGGTGAGATCGAGCCATGGAAGTTCCCAGCGGCGCAGACCGATCGCGCTGACGCCCGCAGGCAACTCCAGGATGCGGGACGCGTTGTCCGAGAGCATCGTGAAGCGCAACTCTGCGTCCTGCTCCCAGTACCAGTCCGAAGACACCGCGGTGAGCTCGCGAAACCGGACTTCGCTCTCGCGCAACGCCTCCGCGGCGCGGATCGCGCTGGTCTTGTCACACGTAATCCCGCAGTACCCCTTGAATCGCCCATCCGGCTCGAAGATGGGCGTCCCGCTCACAGACAACCAGTGCAGATTGCCCGTGTCGTCGGGAGCCTTGATCAGCAAGTCCCGAAATGGCCGCCGCGCCGCCAGATCTGCCTTGTGCGCTTCCCAGCTGCCCCCGGATACCTCAGCGTAAGGGAGATCCCAAGGATGTTTTCCGAGTGCGTGGGTCAGGCCATCACCCATGACTCGGGATGCACCCTCGGAAAGAAACCTGAATCGGAACTCTTCATCCAGTTCCCAGTACCAATCTGCCGAGAGCTCGCTCAAGACCCGGAAGCGCCTGGTGCTGTCATGGAGCAAGACAGACATTTCTTCGGTGCGCTGGTGCGCCCGTTGGAGCGAGCGGCACATCACCGTCACCGCTCCCACCAGGCCCACAACCCCCAATCCCAAGATTCCCCACAACCAACCCATCCACACCTCGCTGCGCTGCTGGAGCGCTAGGGATGGCCGATACTAACGGCACGCCAAGTCTTTGGCTTGAACGGCAAATCCACGTATACGCACGCCCCGAGGCTGTGGCTCGAGCACGCAATCGTCGAAGCAGGACGGAGGCTCACGAAACGTCGGGTGCTGGCATCCTGTCGTCATCGGCTCGAATCGACAGCTCTCCAGTTGCAAATCACGTAGGTAGTTGAACCGCTTGGAGTTGTCAAGAGATTGCCGGGCTCGCGTCAAGCCACCATGGCTTACTCGGATGCCCGGTCATGGTACGCCGCTTCGACCTCTGTGCGCGGGGGATGCTCGATGGGTTCCAGCAGGCGTCGCGGTTGAACCAGCGGACCCACTCCCGCGTGGCGAATTCGGCGCCTCGGGATCGCACCAGGGGCCGCGCAGACGGCCTCAGGCTGGAACGCATCGACGGCGTGGGCCCGATCACCGTCAGCACCAGCATCAGCGATCCCAGAATCTTCAAGAGCGGACGCCAGGTCGGAGCCGAGACGGGCCTGGTGCCGGCATAGCGCTCACACGTTCGCGGCCCTTTTCGCACATGCCGATCAGGGCCGACACGGGACACCTGGCCGACTAACATTTAGATCCGAGCCACAAACAACGGCCTTGATCCACCGCAATGGAGCAAGAGTGCGCCGCCACCGCGAGTGACCTCAACCGGTCGGTCTGAGACGGTCGAGCGATGGGCGACTCTCAGCCGACAACCTGTACTCCGCAACAATTAGTACCGCGCCAGTCTTCCGGCATATTGCGACAACGATTCACGCCACCATTGCGAGCGAATCCTCGTGATGCAATCCGCCCAACACCAATTCCGCGCGTACGAGAAGCTCGGCCACGACAAGCTGGCGCAGATGAAGGAGATCTATGAGAAATCCGGAGGCGAGCGCAACGACCGCTTCCACGGCTACATCGGTAAGAAGCCGACGACTGCCTGATCGGGGTCGGTGGTTCAGGCCGGGGGGCCTGCGGCTCCCCCCTTCTTCATAACTACGCCCTCGCGGCCGCGCCTACAGCGTGCAACCCAGTGCGGCCTCACCTGCGCTTTCCTCGCCCAAGAGCTTCAAGCGCGTAGGGCTGCTGCTGAGATCGTTCAACGGTTTGGGGCAGCCGCAACTGGTCATCGGTGTATAGCGTCGCACCGTATCTTGCCCTGCGTATCGCCACATAGAAGCTCTCACTGCCAGTCGTCCTCTCGTACTTGCTATCCAAGTGAACGAGCACCCTTCCGCAGTCTTACGCTGGGCGGAATGAACTGTGGACGCGTACCCATGCTCGCAGCGGTGCATCCCTTTCTGGTCCAATGCTTCTGCCTCCCCCGCTCCTCGTGCAACGGCGGTAGCCTTCTCGGGATCGACGGAGACCACGCGAACGAGTTCGCCGTCGCGGCGTCCGAGGTTTCGATCATTCGTCGTGCAGCGCAGCAGATCTCCCGCCATGAGGCGCCGCTCCGCAGGCTGATAGACCCCGACGTTCGCGCTCTGGCGCGACTCCCACGCGATGGTCTCGCCTGAACTTAGAACCTTCCAACTGGTAGGCCAGAGCGGAAAGACCTGGCGGACCAAACCGATATGCCATCGACGGCGGCGGAAATTCCCTAGATAGACGCGTCTTCGATCCTGGTACCCATACTGGCGCCGGATAGAGGGACCGGAGGGAAGTGCGGGGAACTCTCAGATCTCGCTTTCAGAAAAGCCCGAGGGACAACTCCAACCACGCGAGGGTTCGAATCCCTCTCTCGCTGCGGTGGGCGGCTGAACGCGGCGCCGCACCTGCCACTCTAAGCGCGGGACCGCGGCCAGCGATACGAAATTCGTAGTCGGTCCAGGGCGGCTTTGAGGCAACAGACCCGTCGTGGCCGATGGCGGAAAGTGGCCGTTCCTCGCCGGTGGCGCGAAGATGACCTGACAGTGCTTGTTAGGTCGGATCCGCGTCTCCACAGATGACATCGTCGTTGACCGCCCGGTTCGCTAGTTGCCTCGTACGCTTGGCCATGAGCGATATGTCGCCGCGGTGCGTGACGATCCGGTGACGCCGCTCCCTGGGTGGCGATCAGTTCCAGCAGGCGATTAGGGCCTTGACCCAGATCGGCACGCGACCTGGCCTATCCCAGCGACGGTCGCATCGATCGGTCGGAACTGTGGATAATGGGCTTACCTTGGCAGGGCAACTGGAGACGGCTCCCGCACCTTCCAGCTTCCCGCGAGCCTGTACGCAAGAGGCTACCGCGTAGACTCGTTTATGACCTTGAAGCGACTCCACCGTATCAGTTTCGAAACTGCCGCTGCCATCGTGACCAGCATGGCGCTTGTTACGGGGTTAAGCGCCATCAAGCCTTCCCGCTCGATTGTCATCGCCGCGCTCCTGATCGCGGCGCTTGCGGACAACCTGAGCGACGCCCTGAGCATCCATATCTACCAAGAGTCTGAACGGCTGGAACGGCGCGAGGCCTTCATCGGCACGACGGCCGACCCTGCCGCACGGCTGCTGGGCTGCCTTACCTTCGCTGCACTGGTTGCGGTGCTGCCCTCGCCTCTTGCCGTAACGGCTTCCATCATCTGCGGAACGCTGCTGTTGATGCTACTTACGTATCTGCTCGCCCGCGACGCAGGCTCAGCGTCATGACCGCAATGGGAAAAGACCTCTTGTCTGCCGCCGCCGTACTGATCCGCAGCCACAGCATCGCACATTACCTATCCTGAGCGCTCCGTTTGCCGCAGCCGCACTTGTCCTTGCAGACTAATTCGCTCCGCCGCACGCGTTTGGCTGACCGGCGCTTGCCTGTGGCGTCACTGAGCGGTGCTCGCCCGAATTCAAGGCTCATCTGGATTTTCGGCCGCCCCGGGACCTTCTCTCGGGCTCACGGTGAGCTCGTCGCGCCGTCGCCTTCGGGCAAGGTGTCTACCGGTTCCGCGCCGGCCTCCATCCTCAGCAGCCGCGCGTCGATGTCCGCGAGCAGCCGCTCCTGGCTGTTGCGGCTGAGCGCGCCCTATCGGAATGCCTGCCTGATCTGGTCCCCCCACGATCACGAGAAGGCGTCGGCGCATTCGATGCAACTCCTGGTGGCGCAGCTGCGCCCCGCTGACGGTGAGCCTACGCAACTCCTGCTCGGCGCTGTCGACCTCGTCGCGGTACTCATGCGCAGATACTGCTCCGCATTCCATATAGTTACCTGCTTTCCGTCACTTGGCCGACTTCCGCGCCGCGTGTATTAGACGCCGTCCAAAATCCGAGCTTGGAATGAATAACGTAATCAAAGGGTTATCTCATACCCCGATGATGCAGCAGTATGCTGCCGGAATAGGCGCAGGTCTCTGATTTTTC
>DATKLO010000205.1:0-3729 GCA_035542375.1 Steroidobacteraceae bacterium
TCGACACCATCGACTACTCAGGAGCAGGGATCAGGGGGCCCTGCGCGCCGCACTCTTCTGCTGTCTCTCCACGACGTGGCCATGAACGGCCTGCGTGGGGGGGGCGCCTGTTCTTCCGTAGGGGCCGGCGGGAGAGTCTTCGCGGCCGGAACATGTTCCGGCGCGGCGCTCATGTCCCGAACCCGTTCCTTGCAGTATCGCTCCTCCGACAGCCGTCCGTGGCGGTCCCCAGCAGGGGATGTCGATTCGGAAGCAAAGCCCTGGCGGCTCCGCCAGAAGGCCGGCGTCGCCGTTTGTCCCTTTCGTCTGAGGAGGAGAGCGGATATGTCTGGAACACAATCTTCAATCCAATTGACCCGGCGCACGTTCATCAAGGCGGCCGGAGCGACGGGTGTGACGGTGTACGTCCTGTGGTCCAGCCCGGCGTGGGTCGGACCGCGGGTCGCGTTGGCTGCGGACCTGAGCGCGCTCAACGGCACGCAAGCGAGGGAGATGCTGGCGATGACGCGCCAGCTGTTCCCGCACGACAAGCTCGGCGATGAGTACTACTGGGTGGTGGTGGAATCGATCGACAAGGAGATGGCTGGCTCCCCCGAGCTGGCGACGCGTATTCGCGACGGCCTGGCGCAGCTGAGTCAGGCTGCCGGGGGAGACTTCACCGCCGTCGACACACAACGGCAGCTCGAGGCGATGAAGAAGCTGGAGGGCACGGCCTTCTTCTCCGACATGGTCAACAAGACGCAGTTCTATTTCTACAACAACAAGCCCGTGTGGCCGAAGTTCGGCTACGAGGGCTCCTCCTGGGAAAAAGGCGGTTATATCAACCGCGGGTTCAACGACGTCAAGTGGACCGATAGCTGAGCGCCGCGGCGCCCGGCACAGGTCCAGTTGCTTCGGTCATATCCGAGTTCCGAGCCTCGAGCCGCAAGGCGGACGCCGCGGAACTCTCGTGAATACTCTCTCCCAGGAGGGTCAAAGAGATGGCTGCCAAATACGCACTGAATGACTCGAGCGTCGTGGTCGTGATCGGCTCGGGCGCCGGCGGGGGAACCCTGTCCAACGAGCTTTGCCAGAAGGGCGACAACGTGGTTTGCCTGGAAGCAGGAAACCACCTCACGCTGGAGGACGTCGTCAACGATGAATTCACGATGTGGGGAAAGCTGACCTGGCAGGATCCGCGCACCGGTCAGCCGATCTGGATCGTCAAAGCGGTGGGCGGTTCCACCATGCATTGGGCAGGGTTGTCCATCCGCCTGAAGGATTACGAGTTCAAACCGCGCACCGTCTACGGCGAGGTCGCAGGAGCCAATCTGCTGGATTGGCCGATCAGCCTGAAGGACCTGGCGCCGTACTACGACAAGGCGGAATCGAAGATGGGGGTCACCGGCACCAACGGACTCCCGCGTCAGCCCGAAACGAACGCTTTCAAGGTCGTCAACTATTGCGCGAAAAAAGCCGGGTACTCGTTCGAGATGGGGCCCTCCGCGATCAACTCGGTGGTGCGCGATGGGCGCCCGGCGTGTCAGATGATCGGGTTCTGCACCTCGGGCTGCAAGATCGGCGCGAAATGGTCCACGCTGTACACCGAGATCCCCAAGGCGATGGAGACGGGGAACTTCGAGCTGCGCCCCAACAGCATGGCGCTGCAGATCCTGCACGATGCCAAAGGGAAGGTCACCGGCGTGCTCTACGCCGACAAGGACGGCAAGCATCAGGTGCAGAGGGCACGCGTGGTCTGCGTCGCCGGAAACTCGATCGAGAGCCCGCGCTTGCTCCTGAACTCGGCCTCGAGCATGTTCCCCGACGGGATGGCGAACTCTTCGGGGCAGGTCGGCCGCAACTACACGCGTCACGCGACCCAGCACATGTATGCGACCTTCGATCGGCCGGTGAATGCGCACCGCGGCATTCACGCGCCGGGGATCATGCGCAGCGAAGCGCGGCACGACCCCTCGCGCGGCTTCGCCGGAGGCTATCACCTGGAGATCTTCGATGTCGGGCTGCCGTTCACCGCGTTGAGCGTGGTGCCCGGCGAATGGGGTCGCAAGGTGTCCGGCCTGGTCGAGCAGTTCGACCACATGGTCGCGGTTTGGACCTGTGGCGAAGATCTGCCTCAAGCGGAAGCGCGCATCACCCTGGACAGGTCGATCAAGGATCAGTACGGCTTGCCGGTCCCCAACATCGCGCCCGTCAAGGATCACCCCAATGACGTTGCAATGCTCAACCATGCCCGCAAGACTCTGGAAACCATCTTCCAGGCGGGCAACGCGAAGGACGTGGTGTGGCGCGCGCCGTTCCCCAACAGCCACAACATGGGCTCGTGCAGGATGAGCGCGAAGCCCGCCGACGGCGTGTGCAACGGCTGGGGTCAGACGCACGACATCAAGAACCTGTTCATCAGCGACGGCAGCCAGTTCACGAGTTCCGGGGCGCCGAACCCGACGCTGACGATCGTTGCGCTCGCGATCCGCCAGGCGGAGTACATCCACAAGCAGATGGGTGCAGGGGCGCTCTAGAGCGTCCAAGCACGGGGTCTCCTGTTCTGGACTTGCCTCCGGGAGGCCCCTTTGTCCTGTCGACTGCGATGATGGCGGTTGCCGACTGTACTCGGCCCGCCCTTCCTCGCCGTAGCGTTCGAAGTCCAGTGCATCGGCCGCCACCGATACCGGAGGCCCGGTGGTGATGTACGATCGAAGCTCGGTTTCTTGCGAGCGGTCTCCAGCATGCAGTGGGCGGTCCTGGTACACGGTGGCGCAGGCGAGTGGCAGCCCAAGGACGAGGCAGCAGCGGTCGGGGGCACGACCGCGGCGGTGCGCACCGCGGCGGACATTCTCGCGAAAAGCGGGACCGCGCTGGACGCCGTGGTGGCTGCCGTGGTCGCGCTTGAAGACGATCCGCTGTTCAACGCCGGTACCGGGGCAGCACTCAATCGCGACGGGGATGTCGAGATGGACGCGTCGGTCATGTGCGGGCATGACTTGCGTTGCGGCGCGGTTGCGGGGCTGCGGCGCGTGCGCAACCCGGTCCTGGTGGCCTGGCATGTGATGGAGCGCACGCCGCACGTCATGCTGGCGGGCGAGGGCGCTCTGCGGTTCGCCCGCGGCGAGGGTTTTGCGGATTACGACCCGCTCACCCAGCGCGCACGCGACGCGTGGCTGCGCAAGCGTGCGTCGGCCTACGGTACCGTCGGCGCGGTCGCGCTCGACCGCCATGGTCGACTTGCCGCAGCCACCTCCACCGGCGGCGTCACGCTCAAACTGCCTGGTCGTATAGGCGATTCCCCCATCCCGGGCGCCGGTAACTATGCGCACGCGGCCGCCGCCTGCTCCGCTACCGGGCACGGCGAGCTGATGATGCGGCTGGTCGCGGCCAAGGATCTGTGCGATCGCGTCGCCCACGGGGAGCATCCCCAGGCGGCAGCCGAGGCGCTCCTGCGCGAGATGGCAGCTAGCGTCGGCGCCGAGGCCGGCTTTATCCTGTTGTCGCGCGCAGGGGGACTGGGCGTCGCTCACCGGACCGCGTCGATGCCCCACGCCTGGTGGCGTGAGGGAGACCCGGCACCGAGCGCGCGGGTGCGCTGCTGACGACCTGCGCCTCCCCGGTAGTAGAATCTGCACGCTGCACGAAACGATAACAAGGAGAGAGAGAATGAACCGCTATTCCGTCCTGCTGTTCCTGGTGCTGACGAGCCTGTTCACGCGGTATGCGCTGGCCGGCGCGGAACAGGAT
>DATKLO010000206.1:0-30656 GCA_035542375.1 Steroidobacteraceae bacterium
CCTGCAGGGTCTTCACTACGCTTGCGCGCTCTACAACATCCTCAACACGGGAGCGTCGGCGCAGACCCGCCGTGTCGATCAGGAGGAAATCGCGGTCGTCACGCCTGAATGGCACCAGAATGCTGTCACGCGTCGTGCCGGGCTGGTCGCTGGCAATGACGCGCTCTTCACCGATGAGTCGATTCACCAGTGTCGACTTGCCGACATTGGGGCGCCCGATGATGGCGATGCGGATGGCGCCGGCGCGTGATTCCTCGGGTGGCGGCGGATCGATCCCTGCCAGCACCTGGTCCATCAACTCCTCGCAGCCCTGGCTGTGGCTGGCGGAGATGGCGAGGGGCGTACCCAACGCCAGCGAATGGAAGTCGATCGCGACCTGTTCCGGGTCGAGACTTTCCGCTTTGTTGAGTGCCAGGATGACCGGCTTCCCCGAACGTCGCAGTTCGCCGGCCACGTAGTGATCCTGCGGTGTCAGGCCCGCGCGCGCATCGACGACGAAGATGACCCGGTCGGCTTCTTCCACGGCGCGCTCGGTTTGAGCGCGCATCTGCATCTCGATGCCGGAAGGCTTCTCGACCAGCCCGCCGGTATCGATGACGACGTAAGGAATCGGTCCCACCCGGCCGTAACCGTACTGACGGTCGCGGGTCAGACCCGGAACGTCCGCGACGATGGCGTCGCGGGTGCCCGTCAGAACATTGAAGAGCGTCGACTTGCCGACATTGGGGCGGCCAACAAGGGCGACAACGGGCAGCATGGCAAGGTGTGGCGCCTCAGAGGCTCGGCGGAGGATGGGGCTGTGTCTGCGGCTGCGGAGGCAACGGATCCGGCGTCGGCTGTGAGGGCAAAGGCGCCGGCGGCGTGCCCGGCGGCAGCGTGGGAGACGATTCGGGCTGTGCCGGGGGTTCGGCAGCGGGTGGAGCAGCCGGGGCGGCAGATTCCGGCGCGGCGGAAGGCTCAGGCGCGGCGGGCGCGGCGGGCGCGGCTGGTTCCGGTGCGGCGGGCTGCTCGGCAGCGGCGGTTCCGCCCGCCCCGGTTGCCGGAGCTGCTGATGACTCAGACGCAGGCGCCTCGATCGCAGGCGCAACACGAGCGCCGCCCACGGGGGTGACGCGGAACGCCGTGATCCGGCCGATATCGTTCACGACGAGCACCATGTTGCCGACGGCGACCGGTGGATTGCTCACACGCACCTTGCTGGTCGAGGCGCGCGCGGCGATGGCGCCCGTGGCCTTGTCGAGCCAGTGCACGTAACCCTGGAAGTCGGCAGTGACCACCGCGTTGTCGGTTTCGATCGCGGCCGACAGGCGCCGGTGCAGAAGCGCCCTGGAGCGCCACAGCTCGGTTCCGGTCCTGCGGCGCAAGGCAACCACTTCGCCGTCGGCGGTGGCCATGTAGATCGCACTCTCGTCCAGTCCAAGCGCGCGGAAGCTCGAGGCGTCGTGCGCCCACCAGATCTGCCCGGTGTCGAGCGCCAGCATGGCGATGCGGCCCTGGAACCCGACCGCATAGATGTCCGATCCGGACACGCGCAGCGTCGAGTCGATGTCGTCGAGTCGCTCGAGTTCGGTCTTGCCGTGCGCCGGAGCGATCGTGGTTTCCCATTGCACGCTGCCGTCGAGCGCGCTGACCGCGGCGACCTTGCCGTTGTCGAAGCCGCACAACACCAGATCGCCTGTCAGAACCGGGCGCGCGGTGCCTCGCAGCGAGAGACGGGGAACCTGCTGCTCCTGCACCCACATCTCATGCCCGTCCTTCGGCGACAGGCCGTGCAGCTTGCCGTCCACGGTACGCACGGCGACCAGGCGCTCGGACACTGCCGGCGCTGCAAGGACTTCACCGTTGACGCGCACCTTCCAGCGCACGGCACCGTCCTTCGCTCCGACGGCGACGATGTCACCGAACGTGGAGCCTGCAACTACGAGACCGCCACCGACGCCCGGTCCTCCGGAGAGCGCGGTCTTGGTCTTCGTCCGCCACAGCGTTCGTCCGGTGTTGAGATCGAGTGCGACGATCTCGCCCTTGTGACCCGCTGCAAAGACGCGATTGTCCTCAACCGCCAGACCCAGACCCAGACGCAGCGGCTTCGCATGCTTGTCCCTGACGTTCGCCGACCAGACCTTGTCCACCTTGAGCGTCGAGTTGAAGACCGGCAACTGCGCGGGCTTGTCGATGTCCTTGTCTTTGGAGCACGCAACCAGCACCAGAGCCGTGGCGGGGATCAGCCAGCGGCGCGTGCTCATCCAGCCTGGTGCCGAGGCGCGCCCGCGCGTGTTGACTGATCCTTGCATGTTACAAACCTTCAGTGCGCGAAGTGCGCGCGGATGTTATTTGGATGCCGCCGGGGCGGGTGCGGGTGCGCCGGCGGATGAGGGCGTGCTGATGGCTGCGGACGCGCCGATGGGTGCGGCTGCGCCGGTGAGCGCGGGAGTTCCGGTGGCCACGCGGGTCGATTCGGCGGACAGGTCGGTGATCTTCAGGTCGAGCTGCGCATCCGGAGGTCCGCCCACATTGCCAGTCTTCGCGGCCAGATACTCCTTGAGCGCGCCGGCCTTATCGCTCTTGGCGAAGTACGCATCGCCACGAACCTCGTGCAGGCTGGAGGCGAAGGCACCAGGCTCGTGAATCGCATTCAGGGTGGCCAGGGCCACGTCAGGCTTGCCCTGCGCGATCTGCACGCGCGCGAGACGCATGCGCGCAATGGTTCCCAGCTCGGCATCTTTCGAGTGATCGGCGACGGCCTGCAGCTCCCCGGCTGCCTTGTCGAGCTCATCGGCCTCCACGTAGAAGCGGGCGGCGGCCAGCTTGGCCTGATCGACGTAAGGCGATGAGCCGTAATCGCGCTCGAGCTCGCCCAGGAGCACCAGCCCGTGAGTACGGTCGCCCTTGTCGAAGGCGTCAAGGATTTCGCCGTACTTCGCATTGGCCTGCGCGCCACGGTCATCGACGTGTGCGCGGTACCAGTTCAGCCCGCCAACCCCGAGCGCGCCGATGGCGATGCCCGCCAGGATCCACAGCCCGTTGGAGCGGATCCAGGCCTTGATCATCTCCCATTGTTCTCTTTCCGACAGATAGTTATCCACGTCGTCCCCCGCTCACGCACTGCCCAGTGCCGCCAGCGCCGCCTCGATGCCGGCCGCCAGCTCCGTCACGGGGCATTCGCTCTGACCCGATTCCTGCCGCAAAGGTTTCATGCCCACCACCCCGCGCCCCAGCTCGTCGTCCCCGACGATCACGGCCAGCGGCGCGGCGCTGCGGTCGGCACGGCGGAACTGCGTCTTGAAATTGCCCCCGCCGAGGTTCATCTCGAAGCGCCGGTGGGGCAGCTCGGTGCGCAGCCGCTCGACCATGCCAAGACCCACTGCTTCGGCCCGTGCGCCGTTGAGCACCACGTACACATCCGGTCTGGCCGGTGCCGGAACGCGCCCCGCCTGCGTGAGCAGCGTCACGACCCGCTCCATCCCCATCGCGAATCCGATGGCCGGCGTCGGTTCGCCGCCGAGCTGCGCAATGAGGCCGTCGTAGCGGCCGCCGGAGCATACGGCATTCTGTGCACCGCTGGAGTCGTTGATCCACTCGAACACCGTGCGGCTGTAGTAATCCAGCCCACGCACCAGGCGGGGATTGATCTCGTACGGCACGCCGATGTCACGCAGCAGGCCACACAGGGTCTCGAAGTGCTGCCGGGATTCCGGGTCGAGGTGCTCGGGCAGCAGCGGTGCGCCCGCCACGATCGCCTGCATTTCCGGGTTCTTGCTGTCCAGGATCCGCAGGGGGTTGCCCTCGAGACGGCGCCGGCTGTCGGCATCCAGATGAGCCTCGTGCTGGCGGAAGTACCGCACCAGGACTTCCCGGTAGGCGCGGCGTGCCTCGGCGGTGCCGAGGGAGTTGATCTGCAGCCGCACGCGATCGATGCCCAGCAGCTGCCACAGGCGTGCTGTAAGCCCAATCAGCTCGGCATCCACATCCGGACCGGCGTAGCCCACGGCCTCCAGATCAACCTGGTGAAATTGCCGGTAGCGGCCCGCCTGCGGCGTCTCGTAGCGGAACATCGGTCCGATGCACCACAGCTTGTGCCGCTGCCCGCGCAGCATGCGATTGGAAATGACGGCACGCACCATTCCGGCGGTCGCCTCGGGGCGCAGTGTCAGACTCTCACCGCCCTGGGACTCGAAGGAGTACATCTCCTTGCCCACGACGTCGGTCAACTCGCCGATCGAGCGTTTGAAGAGCGCGGTCTGCTCCACGATGGGCACTCGCATCTCCTCGTAACCGTAGGCCGTCACGAGCTCGCGCACCGTCCGCTCGAGAAACTGCCAGGCCCCTACCTCACTCGGCAGGATGTCGTTCATGCCACGGATGGGCTGGATCTGTTCCGCCAAGATCAACCTCCGTCAGCCGTCGATGGGGCTCGCGTTACGCGACCCGACCTGCTGACGATGAACTGCGCGCTGCCATCCGCGTGCGACATCTTGTCTATCGGCGCGCTGCGACCGTTGACTTCAACAGCCACTCCCGCGGCATTGGCCACCACGATTCGCAGCGGGGCGGTTCCCTTCAGGGTACGCACCGAGTTGGCTGATCCAACATCGTAGAACAGTCTCGCACCCGAGGCGTCGTACACCTCGGTCCAACTGTCCGCCGAGTAGTGAAGCGTAACTTGAGCCTCGCGACCCGACCGCGCCGGTACTTCACCGGGACTGGCGGGCGCCGGCGGAGTCGCCGCCCCCGGCGCGCCCAACGCGGCCGAGGCGCCCGCCGCGCCGGAATTGGCGGACCCCGCGGCGGTGGATGCCACGGGACTCGCCGAGGCGAGCCTCGTGCCGGGAGCGGGTGTCAGACGTACGCCGGAGGCTGCCGTGCGTGGCTGGGCGCTGCCCGAGCCAGTGCCGGTGCCCGAACTCGTGCCACTGCCCGAACCACCGCCGCCGGCCGAACCAGTGCCGGTGTGCGAACCCGCGCCCACGGCCGACGAGGCTGCGGAACCAGCGGCGTCGGCGTTACCCGCATCAGGCGACCCGCCCGCGGGCGCCTCGAGCGTCATGGGACTCGCTGTCGGTCGTTTCCCTGACAGCGACAGCAGCCACCACACGGCGCCGGCCACCGCAAACACGGACAGCGCCAGCACGGCAGGCACCAGCAGCTTGCTGGAGTGTTCGGGCGCGGGCGCCTTGACGATTCGCGTCAGGTCGGGCTGGGCCGGACCCGTAGCGGCGGAATAGATTTCATTCAGCTCGCTGTAGGACTCCCCCACGAGCTCCGCGTAGTGACGCAGGTGGCCGCGCGCGTAGACCGGTGCGCCCAGCGCCACCAGATCATCCCCCTCCAGGGCTTCGAGGATCTTCGGATCCGTGTGCAGGCGCTCGGAGGCCTGCAGCACGGTCAGTCCGAGTTTTTCGCGGCCCGCCCGCAAACGCGCGCCGATCCCACCACCTTCCACTGCCATCGCGATCAGCCTGGGGGATGATTGAGCGTGGCGAGCGCGCGCGCCTGGTCGGAACCGGGGAAATCCATCCGCAGCCGCCGCGCGTAGCGTTCCTCGGCGAGACGGTCACCCTGCTTCTGCGCGATGCGCACGCCCAGCAACAGCAGATCCGGTGTCGCATCGAAGGCGCCGAGGAAGCGATCGACTTCGGCCCGCGCCTCCGCCACTTCACCGCGCTCGAGATCGAGGTCGGCGAGCTGGAAGGCGGCTTCCGCGAAGTTGGGCCTCACCTGCAGGGCACGCGCGAAGCTCATGGCGGCCAGGGTGTCCTGCCTGGCTGCCCGCTGGCATACGCCCGCGTTGGTGTAGGCCGCCTCCGGAGTCCGGTAGAGCGCGTTGTGGGCGGCCTCCTCGAAGCTCTTCACACCTTCCTCGGTGCGCCCGTTGCGGCACAGATACACCGCATAGTTGTTCAGCACCTCGGGATTGCGCGGACCGAGGCTCAGGGCCGCGCGGAATTCCGCATCTGCCTTGTCGGGATGGCCCAGCCGGTCCTGCAGCATCGCCATGGCGCTGTGCACGTTGGGATCGCGCGGATTCTCGGCCAACGCGCGATCGAGCTTCTCCTTCGCCAGGCCCAGATCGCCCTGGTTCAGGTAAGCCATGCCCAGCTGCATGTTGTAGTTCGAAGCGTCGTTCTTCTTCTGCGCGGTCTTCGTCGTGCTGCACGCGCCCAGGACGAGTGCCGCACAGACCGTCAGGAGGATCCGCATGCTCATTGCTGTACCGCCACGCCAAACACTTTCGATCCCAGCCGGGTCGTGGTCCGGTCGATCACCCGTCCGGCGAGCTGCCCGCAGGCCGCGTCGATGTCATCGCCGCGCGTGCGTCGAACCGTCGCGAGCACACCGCGCTGGATCAACTCATCGCGGAAGCGCTGGATGACCGGCAACGGCGAGCGGTTGTAGCGCGTCCCCGGGAAAGGATTGAACGGAATCAGGTTCACCTTGGCCGGATGACCGTGCAGCAGCTTCGCCAGTGCGCGCGCCTGCGCCGGCGAGTCGTTCACGCCGTCCAGCATCACGTACTCGAAGGTCACGCTGCGGCCGTTCTGCTCGTCGATGTAGTGCCAGCAGGCCTCGAGCAACTCGGCGATCGGGTGCTTGCGGTTGATGGGCACGAGCTCGTTGCGCAGCTCATCGTCCGGCGCGTGCAGCGACACGGCCAGGGCGACGTTGATTTCTTCGGCCAGCCTGTAGATCTGCGGCACGAGGCCTGACGTCGAGAGGGTCACACGCCGGCGCGACAGGTCGAAGCCCAGATCATCCAGCAGGATCCGCATGGCCGGGACCACGTTGCGAAAGTTGGCAAGCGGCTCGCCCATGCCCATGAGCACGACATTTGTGACGCTGCGGCGTTCGGCGCTGGCTGCATACTCAGCCAGCTCGCGCTTGGCCAGCCACACCTGTCCGACGATTTCAGCCGTGGTCAGGTTGCGGTTGAACCCCTGCTGGGCCGTCGAGCAGAAGGAGCAGTCGAGGGCGCAGCCCACCTGCGACGAGATGCACAGGGTGCCTCGTTCCGGTTCGGGGATGAACACCATCTCGAAGGCCTGGGAGGCATCGGCCCTCAACACCCACTTGCAGGTATCGTCCGCGGACCGGTGCAGGGTGACGATCTCGGGCGTCCGGATCTCCGCGCGCCCGGCGAGCTGCGCGCGGAAGTCCTTGGCCAGATCGGTCATGTTCTCGAACGCACCCTCGCCGCGCTTGTACACCCAGTTCATCAACTGGCGGGCGCGGAACGGCTTGCTGCCCAACTCCGCGACGAACGCCTCCAGCTCCGGACGGGGCAGTCCCAGCAGGTTGGTGCGGCTGTCGGCGGCAGGGCTCATGACACAGCGGGGCGCCTCATCAGGCGCGCGAGTGCAGCTCCGTCGTGCGGAAGAAGTAGGCGATCTCGACGGCGGCGGTCTCCGGGGCATCCGAACCGTGCACCACGTTCTGCTCAATGCTCAGAGCGTGATCGGCGCGAATAGTGCCCGGCGCGGCCTTCTTCGGGTCGGTGGCGCCCATGATCTCGCGGTTGCGCGCGATGGCGTTGTCGCCCTCGAGCACCTGTACGACCACGGGTCCCGAGGTCATGTAGCGCACCAGGTCCTTGAAGAACGGGCGCTCGCGATGCACCGCGTAGAAGCCTTCGGCCTCGCGCTGCGAGAGGTGCACCATGCGGGAGGCGATGATCGACAGGCCGGCCTTCTCGAAGCGGCGATAGACCTCGCCGATGAGGTTACGGGCCACGCCATCGGGCTTGACGATAGACAGAGTGCGCTCGAGCGCCATTGCGGATGGATCCTTTAGCGGGTAGCGGGAAAGAGCCGTTTGCGGCTTCAACGGCCGCAATCCAGCCCGGCAGTTTACCCTGTCGGTGCCGTTGGCGGCAATTTGGTCCGTCGGCCGCCACGCGCGGAAGTGCCCGTTCCGCAAGGAAATTTGTGGATCGCGAAGCCGGGGCCGCCCAGGGGCCTGGGAGGACTAGACCGAGAAGCTCTCTCCGCAGCCGCACTCCCCCTTCACATTGGGGTTGCGGAAGCGGAACGCCTCGTTCAGTCCCTGCTTGACGAAGTCCACGATGGTGCCGTCGATCAGGTGCAGGCTGCCCGGATCCACGAACACCTTGACGCCGCGATCCTCGAACATCAGGTCGCCCGGAACCGGCTCGTCGGCGTAATTGATGACGTAGGCGAAGCCCGAGCAGCCGGTCTTGCGAACGCCCAGGCGAAGGCCCAGGCCGTGCCCGCGGGACACCAGGAAGTTCTTGATGCGATCAGCGGCGGATTGGGTCAGGGAAATGGCCATCGGTTTCGGGGGTGAGCGGTGATGAAACCTATTCTACGCCGGTACGCTTGCAGTCCAATGCCGCAAACAGGCCCGAAGAGCATCTTCGACCACCAGCAGCCGGCCGAGTTTCTCCATGGGGATGCGCAGCCTCGCAATCCAGTCGGTGGGGGCGCCCGGAAGCAGATCCTCCCGCGTCCTGCCAGGAAGTGCTCCGGCGAGCCACGCCACCGCACTCAAAGTATGGGGGCAGCCGTACACCTGAAAACGTGCGTCCTTCACAACACCCGCAGCGACGAGCAGCTGAAAGCGGACCCAGGTCTCGTCTCCCGCCTTTCCGGCTTCGCCGAGCACGAGCTCGCCCGAACCCGGCGGATAGGGTGCTGCGGCCGCACCGGACACATCGGCCACCGGCCCGGGGCCTGCGGGCGATAGCGCCCGCAGTCGGGTGACCTCGCGGCTGGCGGCCCGGATCGCCACGTCCACGTCCGCCTCGCTGGTGAAGCGGCCCAGGCTGTAGCGGATCGAGCTCTGCGCAAGCTGCGAGTCCCGCCCCAGGGCGCGCAGCACGTAGGAGGGCTCCTCCGTGGCCGAATTGCAGGCCGAACCGGTGGAGACGGCCACTTCCGCCATCCCGGTCACGAGGCTCTCCCCTTCGACCCCCTCGAAGGACACGTTCAGGATGCCGGGCAGGCGCTCGGCCCCCGCCCCGTTCAGGTGAATGCCGCCCAGGGGCCGAAGCCCCGCCCACAGCCGCTCCCGCAGGGCCGCCAGGCGAGCCGACTCCTCCTGCTGCAGCGACCGGGCCAGCTCGCAGGCCTTCCCCAGACCGACGATCTGATGGGTCGCCAGCGTCCCGGGCCGCAGGCCCCGCTGCTGGCCACCCCCGAAATGGATGGGCTGCAGCGCGTGGCGAGCGCCCTCGCGCACGTACAACGCACCGACACCCTTGGGGCCATAGATCTTGTGGGCGGTGAATGACAGTAAGTCCACAGGCAGCGTGCGCACATCGATGGGGATCTTCCCGACAGCCTGGGCGGCATCGCTGTGGAACGGGATTGCGCGCTCGCGGCAGATCCCGCCAATCGCAGTGACGTCCTGCAACACGCCGATCTCGTTGTTGGCCAGCATGATCGACACGAGCACCGTGTCAGGACGCAGTGCCTCCCGCACGGCCGCAGGATCGATGCGCCCTGACGCATCAGGTGTGAGATAGGTGACGCTGAAGCCTTCCCGCTCGAGTCGCTTGCAGGGATCCAGAACCGCCTTGTGCTCGATGCGTGCGGTCACGATGTGGCGGCCCCGGCCGGCACTGGCACGCGCCACGCCGAGGATCGCCAGGTTGTTGGACTCGGTGGCGCCGGAGGTGAACAGGATCTCCCGCGGCTGCGCGTGCAGCAACGCCGACACCTGATCCCGCGCCGCCTCGATGCGTGCGGCGGCGCGCTGGCCGAAAACATGCGTAGTGGAGGACGCGTTGCCGAAATCACCATCCATCCCAAGACAACTGCGCATAGCGTCGGCCACGCGAGAGTCCACCGGCGTCGTGGCCGCGTAATCGAGGTAAACCGGCTCGGCAACGGCTGTCATGGTGACGACCGCTCCATCAGGTATCCAGCGGCTCGCGCGGACCCGCCGGCGGCTCACGGGCCGCGGCCGACGGTTCGCGCGCACTGGCCGAAGATTCGCGCGCGCCGCCCGACGGTTCGCGCGCGCCGGCCTGACGCCGGCGGTTCTGCATCGCCGTGAGAATGCCGCGCAGGATGTTGACCTCGTTCTGGTCCAGCTCGGCGCGCTGCAGGAACCGCCGGATGCGCGCCATCAGGTGAGTACCACCCTGGGTGCGATCGCGGAAGTCGATTTCCTCCAGCACCTGCGCGAAGTGCACGTACAGACGGTCCATCTCGGTCGGCGTGGCCAGCGGCACCGTGGTCGGCAGCGGAATGACTTTCGCGCCGCGCGCGCGGAACAGCTCGTACGACACGAGCTGCACCGCCATGGCGAGATTCAGCGACAGGTAGGCTTCGTTCGCAGGAATCCGGATGAGTACGTGGGCGGCCTCGAGGTCCTCGTTCGTCAGACCCGTGCGCTCGGCACCAAACAGCACGGCCGCGGGCGAGCGGCGTGACTCGCTGACGATGCGCCCCGCGGCATCACGCACATCCACCACCCGAAAATTCTGATCGCGGTCTCGTGAAGTCGTCGCCGCAACGAAGCCACATCCGGCAAGCGCCTCGGCCACGGACCCCGCCACCCGGGCATGCTGCAGGATGTCGTCAGCTCCCGAGGCCCTGGCCGTTGCGTCGGCATGCGGAAACAGCTTCGGCCGCACCAGCACCAGCTCATCCAGCGCCATGTTCTTCATGGCGCGCGCCACCGCCCCGATGTTTCCGGGGTGCGAGGGCTCGACCAGCACGATGCGAATGTTGGAGGACATCAATCTGTTACGCTTGCCGCCATGGCTTTGGGTGCGACCGGGTGGTCGCGGAGCCTCGTGAGTTCATTTTACCGTGCATGCGCTCTTGAATATTGCCGTCCGCGCCGCGCGCAACGCCGGCGAGGTCATCATCCGCAGCCTGAATCGCCTGGAGTCACTGACGATCACCTCCAAGGGCCGCAATGACTTCGTCAGCGAGGTAGACCATGCGGCCGAACAGGAGATCATCAAGGTCATCCACAAGCATTACCCGAATCACGCCATTCTGGCCGAGGAAAGCGGCCGCAGCGGCGACAACGACACGGTGTGGATCATCGACCCCCTGGACGGCACCACGAACTTCCTGCACGGCTTCCCGACCTTCTGTGTGTCGATTGCCTGCCAGCAGAAGGGCCGCCTGGAGCACGCTGTCGTCTACGACCCGATCAGCCAGGAGATCTTCACCGCCACACGCGGTGCCGGAGCGCATCTGGACAACCGCCGCATCCGGGTCAGCAAGCAGCGCACGCTCGAGGGGGCCCTGCTCTCCACGGGCTTCCCCTACCGCGCCAATATGCGTTACATCGACTCCTACCTCGCCATGCTGCGGTCGGTCATGGAGAACACGGCGGGCGTGCGCCGCCCCGGCTCGGCCGCGCTCGATCTGGCTTATGTCGCAGCGGGGCGCACCGATGGGTACTGGGAAATCGGCCTGAGCCCGTGGGACACGGCAGCCGGAACGCTTCTCGTCCAGGAGGCGGGCGGTCGCATCGGTACGCTCACGGGCGGCGAATACAGGCAGGGCGGCAACGTGGTGGCCGGATCGCCGAAGGTCTACGCCGCGTTGCTGGAATTGCTGGCACCACACGTACCGCCGGACCTCCGGGAAGCCTAGTTCACTGGCTTGATCTGCCTGCGGCAGATCAAGCAGACATCGGGCTCGTCCGCCGGCAAAAAGCGTGTTCTTGCGGTTGCATGAGCTGCCTCGCTTTCCCCGGATCGCTTGTGTACAGTCCGTCGCAAACAAGTGTCGGGGGTTGGCGGGATGGCGAATCAGCTCTTCGCGACCAAATCGGTCGCTGACCTGCATGCGGATGACTCCTCGGGCACACAGTTGCGACGCGCGCTCTCGGCGCCTGCGCTGACCGCACTCGGTGTCGGTGGCATCATCGGCACCGGCATTTTCGTGCTGACGGGCACGGCCGCCGCCAACCACGCCGGTCCCGCTCTCGCCCTCGCCTTCATCATCGCCGGCATCGGCTGCACGCTGGCTGGCCTGTGCTACGCCGAGTTCGCGGCCATGATCCCGGTCTCCGGCAGTGCCTATTCCTACTCGTACGCCACGCTCGGTGAGGGCGTCGCCTGGTTCATCGGCTGGAATCTCGTACTCGAATACCTGTTTGCCGTCGCCACCGTGTCGGTCGGATGGTCCGGTTATCTCGTCAGCCTGCTGGATCAGTTCGGCATGCATCTGCCGAAGGCCATCGCCAGCGCTCCGTTCGCGAAGGGGCCTGGCGATCTGGACATCGTGACGACCGGCGCCATCATCAACCTGCCCGCGGTGGCGATCGTCTGCGCGCTCACGGCCATCTGTTATGTCGGCATCCGCCAGTCCTCCGCCTTCAATTCCGTGATCGTCGCCATCAAGGTGACGGTGGTGCTGCTGTTCATCTTCCTGGGCGTGAGCCACATCGACAGCGCCAACTGGCATCCCTTCATCCCGGAGAATGCCGGCCCGGGACGCTTCGGCTGGTCGGGCATCCTGCGGGCTTCGGGTGTGATCTTCTTCGCCTACATCGGCTTCGACGCCATCTCCACAGCCGCGCAGGAGGCGAAGAATCCCCAGCGCGACATGCCCATCGGCATCCTGCTCAGCCTGGTGATCTGCACCATCCTCTACGTGGTGGTGGCCCTCGTCCTGACAGGAATGGTGAGCTACACGCAGCTCGACGTACCGGCGCCTGTCGCGCTCGCACTCGACAAGTACCCGTCGCTGCAATGGATGGGACTGCCGGTGAAGTTTGGTGCGCTGGCGGGAATGACCTCCGTCATGCTGGTCATGACGCTGGCCCAGGCGCGTATTTTCCTGGCGATGGCGCGTGATGGGCTGATCTGGAAGGCCTTCGGACGCGTGCATCCCAAGTTTCAGACGCCGAGCTTCGGTACCGTGTTCACCGGAGTGTCGGCCGCGATCATCGGTGGACTGTTCCCCGTGGGAATCCTCGGCGAGATGGTATCGATCGGCACGCTGGCCGCCTTCGTCACGGTGTGCCTCGGTGTGCTGGTGCTCCGCCAGACCCGGCCTGACCTTGCTCGCCCGTTCCGTACGCCGGCGCCGTGGGTCACGTGCATTCTGGGGGCCATCATTTGCGGCTGGATGATGGTGTCGCTGGGAGTTGGCACGTGGGTGCGACTGATCGTGTGGACGTTCGTCGGTGCGCTGATCTACGCGTTCTACGGCTATCGCAACAGCCGGCTGCACGCCGCGAACTCTGGCGCGCGCCCGGCCCGCTCAGCCACCTGATTCTTCGTCGCTCTTCCTGCGCGCATCCAGCAGCCGGCGCAGCCGGAGGTTGACGACCTCGACGCCCACCGAAAACGCCATCGCGAAGTACAGATAGCCCTTCGGGATGTCGAAGTGCAGCGCCTCGGCCACCAGCGCGGCGCCGATGAGGATCAGGAAGGCCAGCGCCAGCACCTTGAGGGTGGGATGGCGCTCGATGAACGCGCCGATCGCGCCCGACACCCACATCATGACGAGGATGGCCACCACGATGGCCGCCACCATGATGGGCAGGTCCTTGGCAAGTCCCACCGCCGTGAACACGGAATCCAGGGAGAAGACGATGTCGATCACGGCGATCTGGATCACCGTCATCACGAAGCCGGAGTAGATGCGCCGCACCGGAGCGCTGCGTGCGGCGCCTTCGAGCGCCTGATGGATCTCCAGCACGCTCTTGCCCAGCAGGAACAGGCCGCCGATCAGCAGGATCAGGTCCCTGCCGGTGACCGACTGGCCGCCGATTGAGAACAGCGGCTGCACCAGGTGAGTCAGCCACACGATGGAATACAACAGCGCCACCCGCGTGATCATCGCCAGTGCCAGGCCCGTGATGCGCGCGGTCTCGCGCCGCGCGGGCGGCAGGCGCCCGACCAGGATCGAGATGAAGATCAGGTTGTCGATGCCCAGAACGATTTCGAGCAGGGACAGCGTGGTGAACGCCAGCCAGACCTGCGGATCGGCGAGCAACTCGAGCATCGCGTGCGGCGCGCGCTACGGCAGGTGATCGAGCGCCGTCTTCTTCACCGACGGGAACACATGCTCCGCGGTCAATCCACAGTCCAGCGCGATGGCGCTCGAGATGTAGATCGAGGAGTAGGTGCCGGCGATGATGCCGATCATCAGGGCTTCCGAGAAGCCCCGCAGAACCGGACCGCCCAGGAACAGCAGCGCGACGACGACGATGGAGGTGACCACCTTGGTCATGATCGTCCGTGACAGCGTCTGGTTGATCGACTGGTCGAGCACGACATCCGGTGCCAGACGACGGTTGGCTTCCAGTCGTTCTCGGATGCGGTCGAACACCACCACCGTGTCATTCAGCGAGTAGCCGATCACCGCGAGAATCGCCGCCACCACGGCCAGGTCGAATGAAGTCTGGGTCACCGAGAAGATGCCGAGCACGAGTACCGGGTCATGGATGACAGCAAGAATCGCACCCAGCGACAGCCGCCAGGTATGAAAGCGGAACGCGATGTAGAGGAAGATCAGCGCCAGCGTGGAGGCCAGCGCCCACGTGGCACTGCTCTTGAGCTCGTTGCCCACCTGCGGTCCCACCACATCGAGCTGCTTCACCTGGGCGCTCGCATCCACCGAGTGCAGGGCGGTCTCGAGCCGCGAACGCACCTCGGTGGGATTGAGGCTCGGGTCGGGCGGCAGGCGGATGGCGATGTCGCGCGAGGAACCGAAGTTCTGCACCTGCGGTTCCTTGAAACCGGCCGCGGCCAGCTTCGAGCGCACCGCATCCACGTCCGCGGCCTGCGCGAAGGTGGCCTCCGCGCTCACGCCGCCGGTGAAATCGATCGCCAGATTCAGTCCGCGGGTGGCGAAGGACACCACCGAGGCGATCATCAGGACGGCCGACAGGGTGTACCACACCTTGCGGGTGGCCATGAACGGGAAGTTGGTCTGGTTCTTGAAGAATTCCACGCGGGCTTCCTCAGATCGACAGCCGGGCCAGCTTGCGCCGCCCGCCGTACATCAGGGTGATGAGCGCCCGACTACCCATGAGCGCGGTGAACAGCGACGTGGCAATGCCCAGCGTCAGCACGATGGCGAATCCGCGGATGGGACCCGTTCCGAACAACCACAGGACGACGCCGGCGATCAGGGTTGTCACGTTTGAATCGGTGATGGCCGACAGTGCCTTCTCGAAGCCGGCGCGGATGGCAGCCTGTGGCGAAACGCCCTTGCGCAACTCCTCACGGATGCGCTCGTAGATCAGCACGTTCGCGTCCACCGCCATACCAACCGTCAGGATGATGCCCGCGATTCCGGGCAGCGAGAGTGACGCGCGCATCAGCGAAAGCAACGCCGCGAGCAGCACGACGTTGGCCAGCAGCACGGCATCCGCCACGAGGCCGAACGTCTTGTAGTAGATGGCCATGAACAGGAACACACCGCCCATGCCGATGATCAGGGCCCAGACCCCCTTCTCGATGTTCTCCCGGCCCAGGCTCGGACCGACGGCCCGCTCCTCGATCGGATAGATCACGGTGGCGAGTGACCCGGAGCGCAGCAGCAGCGCCAGCTCGCGCGCCTCACCCGCCTGCAGGCCGGTGATCTGGAAGCTGTTGCTGAAGATGCCGCGGATCGTCGCATCGTTGATGACTTCTTCGTCCGTCACATCCTTCGTGACTTTCTCGCCGCCAACCTCCGTGGTTTCGCGGCGCTTCTCGATGAGAACCACCGCCATGCGCTTGTTGAGGTTGGCACGCGTGGTCTTCAGCATCGCCTCTCCGGCGCGCGCATCCAGCTTGATCGACACTGCCGGACCTTCCTGGGTCTGCGTGCTGGTGGCGCTGGTCAGCTGATCGCCGGTCGCGATGATCTCGCGCTTGAGCAACAGTGGCCGGCCCACGCGCGTGTGCGTGTACAGCTTGGTGCCGAGCGGGGCGTGTCCGGTGGCCTGGGCCTCGAAGGCGTTGCTCTGCATGTCCTCGAGACGGAACTCGAGGGTGGCCACCTTGCCGAGAATGTCCTTCACTTCCGCGGAATTCTGCACACCGGGCAGCTGCACGTTGATGCGGTCCAGTCCCTGCCGCTGCACGATGGGTTCGGAGACACCCAGCTCGTTCACACGGTTGCGCAGCGTCGTGATGTTCTGCTGGATGGCGTAGTCCTGGCGCTCACGGATCTGCGCCGGAGAGAGCGTCGCGACGATGGCCGAACCACTCGGCAGCGACTCGGTGCTCAACTGGACTCCCTGCATCGGCTGGGTGAGTGCCGCGCGCGCCGCATTCACATCCCCCTCGGGTGGCAGCGTGATACGCACACCGTTGGGGCGGTCACTGCCGATCGAGGCCACGCTCACATCGCGGAATGGGATGTTGGCGGCGGTGAGCGCACGACGCGCATCCTGCGCATAGCCTTCGAGCCACTGGCTCACAGCACCATTCACGTCTACCTGGTACAGCAGGTACAGGCCGCCACGCAGATCCAGTCCGAGCGGCATCGGGCGCAGGCCCATCCGGCGCAGGAACTCAGGCGCGCGGGAGGCAAACGACAGCGCGGTGACGTAGGTGTCCTTGAACTTGTCATTGACGGCATCACGGGCCTTCAGCTGCTCCGGAACACTGCCGAAACGCAGCATCAGCCGGCCATCGTCGATGTAGCTCTTCTCGAATGAGACTCCGCGCTCCTTGAGGAAGGACTCCACGGCAGGGGCAGCATCGGCGGCGACCGGAGCGCGGTCCTTGCGTGCCACCTGCAGGGCCGGGTCTTCGCCGAACAGGTTGGGCAGTGCGAACAACAGTCCCAGCAGCAGGACCGAGCTCACCAGGATGTATTTCCAGCGGGCGTACTCGAGCATGGGTCAGGCGCTTTTCAGGGTGCCCTTGGGCATGAGTGAGGCGACCTGGAATTTCTGCACTTTCACGCGCACGCCGTCGGCCACCTCCAGCGTCAGGAACGTGTCGCCCACCTCGACCACCTTGCCCAGCAGGCCGCCGTTGGTGACGATCTCATCGCCGGCCGACAGCTTGCCGATCATGGCCTGATGCTCCTTCTGTTTCTTCTGCTGCGGGCGGATCAGGAGGAAATAGAAGATCGCGATGAACACGACCATCATCAGGATGGGCGCCATGCCGCCGGCACCGCCCGGGGCGCTCTGGGCCCAGGCATCGGAAATCAGAGGGTTCATGCACTCACCTTGTCCGGAAAACGGCCATTCGGGGCGGGGGCCCCGGATGGCGAAGGGCGGGCATTATGCCACAGCACCCCCGCCCGTCCGTCGGACGGTCAGATACCCCTGCGCCCAGGCCGCCAGCGTGCCGCCGGCAATGGCCGCCCGGATGGTCCGCATCAGTTCCAGGTAGAAATGCAGGTTGTGCAGCGTATTCAGGCGCGACCCCAGGATCTCGTTGCAGCGGTCCAGATGGCGCAGGTACGAGCGGGTGTAGTTCCGGCAGGTGTAACAGGCGCAGGCGGGGTCTATGGGGCCCAGGTCGGCGTGATGGGCGCTGTTGCGGATGTTGATGACCCCGGTGGAGGTGAACAGGTGGCCGTTGCGGGCATGCCGGGTGGGCATCACGCAATCGAACATGTCGATGCCGCGCAGCACCGCCGCCACGATGTCCTCGGGCCGTCCAACTCCCATCAGGTAGCGCGGCCGGTCGGCGGGCATCCGCGGGACGACCGTTTCCAGCACCCGCAGCCGTTCCTCCTCCGGCTCGCCAACCGCCAGCCCGCCTACGGCGAAGCCCGGGAAGTCCAGTTGCATCAGGCTCTCCAGGGAGGCCAGCCGCAGGGAGTCATGCATGCCGCCCTGCACGATCCCGAACAGGCCGCCTGGCGGCTCCTCGCGGTAGTAGTGGCTGTGGCTGCGTGCGGCCCATCGCATGGAGCGCTCCATGGACTCGCGCGCCTGCGACTCCGTGGCCGGATAAGGCGTGCAGTCGTCCAGTGCCATGGCGATGTCGGAACGCAGTTTGAGCTGCACCTCCATCGAGTCCTCGGGTGTCAGGCGCACTTCACTGCCGTCGATGGGCGAGCGGAACTTGACGCCCTCCTCCGTGATGCGGCGCAGGCTCTTGAGGCTGAACACCTGGAAGCCGCCTGAGTCGGTGAGGATCGGTCGGTTCCAGTGCATGAACCGATGCAGTCCTCCATGCGCCGCGACGATATCCGCGCCCGGGCGCAGCATCAGGTGGAAGGTGTTTCCGAGCACGATGTGTGCGCCGAGGTCCTCCAGTTCCTCCGGCGTCATCGCCTTGACGGTGCCGTAGGTTCCCACCGGCATGAACGCGGGTGTTTCGACAACCCCATGCGCGAGCGTCAGGCGACCCAACCGCGCCTGGCCATCGGTCGCCAACACTTCCAGCCTGGGTCTCAACCGGCGCTCCCCGCGCGTGTCAGAAACATCGCATCTCCGTAACTGAAAAAGCGGTATCGCTGCGCCACGGCATGCCGATATGCAGCGAGCACGTTGTCCATACCTGCAAAGGCGCACACCAGCATGAGCAAGGTGGACTCGGGCAGGTGGAAGTTCGTAAGCATGGCATCGACGATGCGGAACTGGAAACCCGGGCGAATGAACAGTCGCGTCTCTCCCGCCCAGGGTTGCAGGGGCACTCCGGTGACCCGCGCGGCGGACTCCAGCGCACGCACGACGGTGGTGCCGACCGCGACGATGCGCCCACCGGCTGCACGTGTGCGAGCGATTGCTGCACAAGTCTCCGCGCCGACGGAGACTTGTTCCGCGTGCATGGTGTGGGATTCCAGATCATCCGTACGCACAGGCTGAAACGTGCCGGCACCGACATGTAATGTCACGAACGCGCGCTCGACTCCGCGTGCTTGCAGTGCCCCGACCAGCTGATCGTCGAAGTGAAGACTCGCGGTGGGTGCAGCAACGGCACCGCGCTCGCGCGCGAAAATACTCTGGTACCGCTCGCGATCCGTCTCGTCCGCCGTGCGGTGAATGTAGGGGGGTAGCGGTACCTCGCCCCAGCGCTCGAAGAACTCGAGCACCGGTCCGGGTACCTGGATGCGCCACAGATCGTCCTCGCGGCCGAGGACCCGGACGGGGCCGCCGGCCGTGGCCACTTCCAGGCCCGCGCGGATCGGCTTGCTGGCTCGAAGCTGGGCGAGGGCTTCGTGGGGTCCCACCTTGCGCTCGAGAAAGATTTCGACCCGGCCCCCCGTCGGTTTGCTGCCCAGCAAGCGGGCGGCCACGACCCGCGTATCGTTCAGGACGAGCAGATCCCCTGCGCGCAGCAGCTGCGGAAAATCCCGGATCTGCCGGTCTTCCGCGCCGCCCCCGGCGCCATCGACCACGAGCATCCGGCTGGCGGAGCGCTCCGGGAGCGGACTCTGCGCAATCAGCTCGAGCGGCAGGTCGAAGGCGAACTCATGGCGTTGCACGCGCGCATGGTATGGCCCGCGCGTGGCGCCGGCTAGGTCGGTGTCTCGTCCTTGTGCTGTGCCTGGGTCTTATGTCGTGACGGCCGCTCGGGCAGCATGGCTTCCACGGTGATCGTCCTGTGCTGCCGCATCAGTTTGATCTGGGCTTTCTCGCCCGGCTGATAGGAACTCAGGATCCGGGTTGCGTGCGATCCGCTGGTGGGCTCGCGGCCATCGATGGCGAGGATCACGTCTCCATCCTCGAGCTTGAAGCTCCCTTCACGGGGTGCCCGCACCACCAGCACGCCTTTGTCCGTACCGAAGTAACTTCCGAGCTGCGGCGTCAGCGACGCCAGCTCCATGTCGGACATCGGTCGGTGCATGGACATGAAAGCGCCACCGGGACCGGTCTCAAAGCTGAAGTCAGGCAGCTCTGGCGGCACGGGGATGTCCGGCATGTTGAAGGTCGGCCCCGACCGGGCCGTGACCACGAACTCCCGTGCCTTCCCCTCTCGCAGGACGCGCACCTTGACCTTGCTGTCAGGCGCTACATCGCGCATCAGGCGGACGACCTGACGCCCGGTGCGGTCTCCTTTTATATCGACTCCGTTGATCCCGGTGATCACATCCCCTGCACGTATACCGGCATCGGCAGCAGGACCGCCGGGACTGACTTCCTGGATGCGCGCGCCAACGTTGCCGCTGGCCGGGTCGATCTGCACACCGATGATCGCCCGTGACGGACCCCAGTCGTTGAAAGCCATGAACTTGTCCACGAGCGGTCGCCCCATCTGCACGGACAACTCGGCCACTTCGTGAGCGGCCTCCTCGAGCCGCTTGCGCGCCGCGGCGAGCTGCGCGTCGAGATCCTTCCTTTGCGCATCAGCATCGGCTCGCGCCTGATCGGCGTCGGCCCGAGCCTGGTCGGCATCAGCCTGGGACTGATAGGCGTCGTCGGTGCCGGCGGCAGTCTGCACGCTCTCGGCCTCAGCGAGTTCGCGCGCCGCATCGTCGCCAGCAGCACGGCTGGCCATCGCACGTCCCGACGACAGCGCGCCGCACACGAGCAATGCCGCTGCGAATATCAGAATTGAGCCTTTACGGTTGAACACGGAAGCTCCTTGGAAACCGGATCGGTTGGAATGATTTGGGCCTGTGCGAAATCACGGCGCCTCATCCGACACGTACTCGGCGAAGCGCACTTGCGCGAGCGAGCCGACCAGACGCGCGCGCTCGGCTTGCAACGCGACGAGTCCATCGGGACGAGCTCCTTCCAGTCGCACTGTGGTCAGCAGGTCGTCGACCTGCGCGATGCGATCCTCCAGTCGTGCGACCGCCGCGTGAGTACCCACCCTGACGACCGCAGGCTCGGGAGGCAGGCTCGCCAGCCACATCTCCAGCGCCCGGGCCCGAGCCAGATCCACGGAGGCCGTTGTTGTCGTCGTGGATGTCGCTGTCGCCGTCCCGGATGTCGCTATTGCCCCCCCGGAAGCCGCGGTGGACAGTGGCGAGGTCTCATCGTCTGGCCTTTTCGAGACCGAAGTCGGGTCAACCGAAGTTGCGCCGTTGCTCGACCCCGGATGTGTCGAAGCCCCAGCGGTCAGCGGCGCCGATCGCTCGACCTGCGTCCACACGATCGCACCGGCAACCACCGCCACGAGCGCGGCCGCCACCGCCAGGTAGGCCCAGACCGGCGCCAGGGCCGCTTCGGTTCCGCAGCGTGAGCGCCTTCGGAATTCCTGCCAGTTGTAGGGCGGCTCAAGCTCGGTCGGCAGCTGCCGCAACCGGCCCGCGACGACCTCCTGGGACTGGCGGTCTAAATCGATGTGCATGTCTGACTGTCCACGCGGGGGTCGAACCACTCCCGCAGTTTGGTATGCGCCCGCGCAAGCTGGGATTTGGAGAAGCTCACCGAGCGTCCGAACGAGTGTGCGATCTCCTCGTGCGAATACCCCTCTACCTCGAAGAGCCAGACCACCGCGCGAGCGGTGGGTGTGAGACTCGCGAGGGCTCGCTCCACGTCGAACGACTCAACAGGCGCGGGGCTTGCGGTAAGGGCGGGCTCGCCCACTGGCCGCTCGTCGGTGTCCTCGCCAGCCAGTCTCAGTCGGGCCCGATGCCACGGAGATCGTAGATACATCAAGCACTTGGAGATGGCGATCTGCCGGACCCATGCCCCCAGGGGCGCCTCCCCGCGGTAGGCCGCCAGACTCTGGAACAGCGCCAGCATGGTCTCCTGGAACAGGTCCTCAGCCAGCGCCCGGTTGCCCGACAGCCGCCGGACCAGAGCGAAGGTCGCTGGCGCGACGGCTCCGTACACCGCCGCCTGCGCGCGCTCATCCGCCGCGCACGCTCGCGCGATCAAGTCGGCTGGCAGCTGAATCTCGACGAGTCTGACCACATAGCCTTAGATGCACCGGCGCCCTGATAGGTCGCACCCCGCTCAGATATAATTTCAGCTCGCTCAATTCCCGCTGCCCGAGTGGCGGAACTGGTAGACGCAGCGGACTCAAAATCCGCCGCCCTTAAAAGCGTGTCGGTTCGACTCCGACCTCGGGCACCACGGAAATCATTGGCTTACCTTTGCTCGCCGTTGTTGCGCGTCAACGGAGCAGACGCATCGGACTTTCACTGCGCAACACGCTGACCGAGCGACGTCAGAAGACCTACACACTCCTTACACAAAAAGTCCGCAGCGGACTGAGAGCGAAGTAGCTTGTGTACGGCACTCTCAATTCCTCCTGCCGCTCGGTGGCCGGTTGGTGTCGGATCATCCTGGGCCTCGTACTTACATGCAAACCGCAAATCCGATGCCACGTAGCCCCCTTCCGTTTATACCAAACTTAGGGCAAGTTATCGCACTTGCATAAACTCGCCTAAGATACTTGTCAATGGATCCACGCCGAAATCCGTATGCTCCTGGGGCCGGCACTCCTCCACCTGAGCTTGCCGGCCGCAATGGCATTATCGACCGAGCAGCGATTGCTCTGGATCGCATTCGCGCCGGAAGGAGCGCTCGAAGCCTCATCCTTTATGGACTGCGGGGCGTGGGAAAGACCGTGCTTCTGAATCGAATCCGTATCGACGCGGAAGCCCGAGGGATTGTGGCGGTAAATATGGAAGCACCGGAAGAACGCTCACTTCCCGCGCTCCTGGCGCCGGCGCTTCGGGCAGCCCTGATCAGACTGGACCGAATACAAGCTGCGACCGCCGGCGTGCGCAAGGCTCTACGTGCTCTCGCCGGTTTTGTGTCTGCTCTAAAAATGAAGCACGGGGATATCGAAGTGGCGCTCGATGTCGATCCGGAGAAGGGCCTCGCAGACAGCGGTGATCTGAATAGCGACTTGAGCGAATTAATGATTGCCGTCGGGAAGGCGGCCGCAGAGAAGAAAACAGCCATTGTCCTCTTTATAGACGAATTGCAATACGTTCCCGAGGAGCAGCTCGCTGCGCTCATTACGGCCCTGCACGCGGCCAACCAAGCCCAACTTCCTGTGACGATGGTTGCCGCGGGACTGCCACAGCTGCTGGGGCAGACCGGCCGGGCCAAATCCTACGCAGAGCGATTCTTCGAATTCGCTTTCATCGATCAACTCGACAAGGAAGCGGCAATTGCTGCCCTACGCGTGCCTGCCGGGAAGGAAGGCGTCAGATTTAGACCTGCCGCGATCACCGTGATTCTGGACCACACTCACTGTTATCCGTACTTCCTGCAGGAGTGGGGAAAATACTGTTGGAACGTGGCCAAGAAATCGCCCATTACACCGGCAGATGCCGAAGTCGCTACCGAACAAGCACTCGCCGAACTCGATGCCAGCTTCTTTCGCGTGCGCTTCGACCGCCTAACGCCATTGGAAAAGCGATATATGAGAGCGATGGCCGAGCTGGGACCAGGCCCCCATCGGTCGGGGGAGGTAGCGGAGCTGCTCAAACGGAAGGTTACCAATGTCGCGCCAACCCGAAACGCCCTGATCGCAAAAGGAATGATCTACAGCCCGTCGCATGGCGACACGGCATTTACCGTGCCCCTGTTCGATGGGTTCATGAAACGGATAATGCCAACTCTTCCATGACGGGCCTGCGATCTCGTTCCTTACACATTTTCTTACACATTAGGCGGCAGCCTGATCAGGCGTGCGACCCGGCTGTGGCATCCTTGAGTCGATGTTTACGTTCAGAACCCGCGGGGGACGGTGGTGCCTCGGAGCGATCGTCGCGGCGCTGGTCGCAAGCCTTGCCGCGCTGTTGCTGCGACCCATGCTTGAGCAAGTGGTGCGTGCGCGGATCGAATCTGCGGCTACACGCCATGGCATGGTTGCCCGAATCCGCGCAGTACGTATTGGCGTCTCGCCGTTGCTGCGCCTCACGGGATTCGACCTCGATCTGGATCATGGAGTGCGACTTCATGCCGACATGGTCGCAGCCACGTGGCCGGGCCGCGTGCGACTCGCAGTTCGCGCCGCGACTCTCACGGGTCCAGCGGGGTTCAGGGTCAGCTCGCCGGCCACGGCCTGGGACGTCGTGGGAATTCGCGACGGGAACCTGCAGCTCACGCTTGTGGAGCCACAGGCCGGCCTGTCGATCCGCAAGCTTGCGGATACGGCAAGCAGCGCGTGGCACGTAGAGGCACATCGGCTCGACGTCGGCCATCTGCTGGATGTGCGGCGTGACGCCTACCCGCTGCTCGATGGGGGTATCGCGGACGGCCGAGTAGAGCTTCGGGCCAGCACTGATGCGCTCCGTTTCCACGTGGACATCGGTGCGCGCGGCGCGCGCCTGAGAGCACTGGCGGATAACGCTGCCGACGAACCGCAGCTCGGCGATCCGACGGACGTGACGCTACGATTCAATGGCGCCTGGCGGCAGGGCACGATCGAGATCCCCGAGCTCCACGCGATGTTGGCCGGTGCGGATCTGTCCGGCTCGATCGCACTTCGTGATCTCAATATCGATCCCACTGTCGACCTCGCACTGGGCGTGCAGCATCTGGACTTCGCGCAGCTGCTGAGCACATCCGGACTCGCGGTGCCCGAAAGCCTGGGAATGGCGCCCGGCGGGGGCCGGGATCTGGGCTCGGCCACGATCGACCTGCGTGTACGCGGTCGCCCTGCGGACCCTGCCTCGCTCTCCGTGAGCCAGAAAATCGAATTCAGGCCGCCACGCCAGATGCCGCCGGCGATTGCCCGCCTGCGCGGCGATTTCATCTTCAACCCGGATGACGGATCAGGGCCGAACCGCCCGATCGACGTCTCGCCCGCATCCCCGGACTTCATCGCCCTGCGCGATGTTCCGCCGCTATTCGTGCGCACTCTGCTGCTTGCCGAAGACACTGGATTCTACGGACATCGCGGCATCGACCTGCGCGAACTACCCGCCGCGCTGCTCACCAACTGGTCGCGCGGCGGCGCCGCGCGCGGTGCGTCCACAATCACCCAGCAGCTCGCCAAGAACCTGTTCCTGTCGCGTGACAAGCAGCTGGGACGCAAGCTGCAGGAACTGGCGATCACGTTTCTGCTCGAGTCGGCGCTCGGCAAGGATCGTATCCTGGAGATCTACCTGAACATCATCGAATGGGGACCCGACCTGCGTGGCCTGCGCCCCGCGGCCCGCCACTATTTCGGTTGCGAGCCCCGGGCGCTGACGCCGGCCCAGATGGCCTTCCTGGTCACGATCATTCCCGGGCCCATCAAGTACCAGAGTTCATTCGCGCACGGCACGCCGGGGCCCGGCCTGCGTTCGCTGATCGACGCGCTGCTGACGAAGCTGCATTCGGTGCATGCGATCGGCGAGGAGGAATATCTGCACGCGCTCGGCGAGCCCATCGTCGTTGCTGGCGACCGACCGGCCGGTTGATCAAGTGGCATCAAACGAAAGATCTTCCAGCCCCCTTTTGGCAACGAATGGCTGAGCCGGAGGCATGAGCCGCACCCCAGGCGATCGGGAACGCAAAGCATGTGGTACCGTCTCGCGCTCGAACAAGACGTGCTTCGCCACGCTGTATAAGACTTCGGGCTTAGATAGAGGGATCCCGTGAAATCCATGACATGCGGCGAAGCCGTGATGAAGCTGCTCGCGGACTACGGGGTGGACACGGTGTTCGGCATGGCCGGCACCATGACCCTCGAACTGTATCGAGGCATCGCGTCCACTGGCATCCGACACGTCCAGTGCCGCAATGAGCAGGGCGCCAGCCTGATGGCGGATGGCTACGCCCGTGCCACGGGCAAACCGGGCGTCTGCACGATCATCGGCGGCCCTGGAGTCACGAACGCATCCACGGGAATCGCTCAGGCCTACTGCGACTCCCAACCGATGCTCGTTATCTCAGGCGCCTGCGCGACGGCGACTCATGGCAAGGGCTGGGGTGCGATCCACGAACTGAACGACCAGGCTGCCGTCACCTCAGGAATCACGGCGTTCAGCAGCATGATCCGCTACCCGGACGAGGTACCCGAATCGCTGGCCCGTGCCTATGCAGTCTTTCGCGGCAGCCGTCCACGACCTGTGCATCTCTCATTCCCTCGGGACGTGCTTCCGACACCAGTGGAGTCCGAGTGGAAGACGCGCCGCTCGCCCTCCCTGCCGATGCCCGACCCTGTGGCGATCGAGGAAGCCGCGGACCGCCTGGCCACCGCCAGGCGGCCGCTGATATTCGTGGGTGGCGGCGCAGCCGGCACCCGCCAGGCTCTCAAAGAGATCGCTGAGCGCCTCGGCGCTCCGGTCCTATGCAGCAATGCCGGCAAAGGCATCCTGCCGAGCTCTCACTCCTTATCCCTGGGCTGCTCAGTTCTCCAGGACGCCAGCCGACAGGAACTTGCGGAATCGGACGTGGTACTGCTGGTCGGCTCGGAAATCGCGGCGGGCGATACCTTCCTGCCCAAGCTCGAGATCTCCGGTGACCTCATCCGCATCGACATCGATCCCACTGAACTGACATCGATGTATCCGGCGTCGGTTCCCATTCAGGCGGACGCGCGCGCGGCGATGAGTGCGCTCTCGACTGCCCTCTCGACTCGCAAGACCTCGTCACAGCGGGCGGAAGGCGAACGAAGAGTACGGGATATCCTCGAACGTAACGCTTCCAGGATGACGGCGCTTGAGAAGCTGCACGCGCGAGTGTGGAACATACTGCGACCGGTTCTTCCCGCCGACACGATCGTCATGGGTGACGCCACGCAGATTGTCTATACAGGCACGTTTGCCATGCCGATGGAGGTGGAGCGCTGCTGGTACTACTCGGGTAACTACTGCGCCCTCGGTGTCGCACTGCCGATGGCGATCGGCGCCAGGATCGGTGCGCCGAACCGGCCCGTGATTGCCGTTGCCGGCGACGGTGGCTTCATGTTCACGGTCAACGAGCTCGCTACGGCGGCTGAAGAGCGACTCGCACTTCCTGTCATCATCTGGAACAACGACGCCCTGCAGGCCATCGTCGAAGGGATGGACGAGCGGCAGATTCCACGCATCGGTGTCATGCCCAGGAGTCCGGACTTCATCGGACTGGCGCGGAGTCTCGGCTGCCACGGCACCCGCGCCACGAGTGCCGATCACCTGGCGAAGTCGGTCAGCCAGGCTTTCGCGGCCGACCGCCCCACCCTGATCGAGGTTCGAGAAGACAGTCCCTGGCTCAGCGCTTGAGGAACTCGCCCTGGGCCGTGAGCCTTGCGGGCTCAGGCTGGGAACTCAGCCTGGGGCCCGAACCTTGCGGGCTCAGGCTGGGAACTCAACCCGGGGGCGCAGCTTCAGGGGTTCAGAGCCCGAGGCCTTCGCTCGGCCTTCTGGTCATTGATTTCATCCCGCGGCCGGTAAGGCGACTCGAGGAAGGCCCGTTCCTCGGCACCCAGCTGCAATCGCAGCGCCTCCACGGCGACCTCGATGTGGCTGACCTTCGCTGCGCCCACGATGGGGATGTTGCGATGGGGATTGCCGCAGACCCAGGCCATGGCCACATGCGCCGGGGTTACACCGCGGCGTGAGGCAACCTCCCGAACGCGGCGCGTGATCTCGCGATCGATCTCATCCCCATAGAAATCCTGGTACAGATCATGCGCAGTACGCGCAGTGGCGGCGGCTTCGCGGGCGACGTAGCCGCGGGCGAGCGGGCTGAAAGTCGTGACCGCGATTCCCTGATCCTCGCAGTACGGAATCATCTCGCGCTCTTCTTCGCGATAGAGCACGTTGTACTGGCACTGCATGTTCGCGAATTTCGTCCAGCCGTTCATCGCCGCGACATGGTTCATTTTCGCGAACTGCCACGTGTACATCGTGGAAGCGCCCAGGTAACGCACCTTTCCGGCGCGAACCGTGTCGTCCAGCGCCTCCATCGTCTCTTCGATCGGCGTGTCCGCATCGAACGCATGGATGACATACAGGTCGACGTAGTCAGTGCCCATCCGCTTCAGTGACCGGTCGATCGAGGTGAGGATGTGCTTGCGGGACAGGCCCTTGTCGTTGGGGTCCGCGCTCATCGGATAGAATACCTTGGTGGCGAGCACCAGCCGCTCGCGTGAGGTCATCCGCAGGAGGTTGCGGCCAACGACTTCCTCATTCCGGCCGGTGGAATACCAGTCGGCCATGTCGAAGAAGTTGATGCCCAGATCCAGCGCGCGCCGCAGCAGCGGGATGGAATCGGCCTCATCCAGAACCCAGGCCTTCCAGGCGGAGCTGCCCATCGACATGGTGCCGAGACACAGCTGCGACACCTGCAGGCCCGTGCGGCCGAACCGGATGTAGTCCATGCTCAGTTCGCCTTGCGTATGGTGTTCGCCGCGGTGTTGCGCGGCGTCGCGGAAGCTTCGCCTTTCGTCACGGGATCTTTGCCTTCGGGGTATTTCTTGGCTCGCCCGCGACGGGGAACCGGGCACGCCAGTGGGCGGCGATCGACTGCCTGTCCGTGATCCAGACTCCTTCATGTCGCTGGATGTGGTCCAGCAGCCTCTCGAGCGCACCGATGCGGCCGGGCCGACCGATGATCCGGCCGTGCAAGCCGATACTCATCATGCGCGGGCTCCCCTCCTTGCCGCGTCGGTACAACCAGTCGAATGCATCCCGACAGTACGTGAAGAACTCCTCTCCCGTTGAGAAATCCGCGCCACGTTGCATGCGGCTGTCGTTACAGTCGAAGGAGTACGGCAGGATGAGCTGGTTCCTGTCGCCGACGCGCACCCAGTAAGGCAGGTCATCGTTATAGGCGTCGCTGTCGTACAGGAAGCCACCGATGTCGGCCGCGAGACGACGCGTATTCGGTCCCGGCCGGCCCGTGTACCAGCCGACGGGCCGTCGGCCGGTGAGGCGGATTATCACCTCCACGTTCTTGAGGATATCGGCTCGCTCGATGTCCTCCGGAACACACTGATAATCTATCCAGCGCTGGCCGTGACAAGCCACCTCGAAACCGCTGTCAACCATGGCGGCGGCGGCCGGCGGATTACGCTCCAGCGCCATGCCTACGGCGAAGACTGTTGCGGCTACGCGCCGCTCGCGCAGGATCCGCGTGAGTTCCCAGAAACCGACCCGGCTGCCGTATTCGAAGTTGGACTCGACGTTCAGATTACGTGCGTGCACCAGCGGCTCACCACCCACATCCGTCAGCACATACTCGGAATGGTCATCCCCATGAAGGATGTTGTACTCGCCACCTTCCTCGTAGTTCAGCACGACGGATACCGCAATGCGGGCACCGCCGGGCCAGCATGGATCGGGTGGCTTTCCCGCGTAACCAATCAGATCGCGTGGATAGGGTTCGGTTGGACTCATTTGCCCCCCTCTTCCTTCGCAATCCAATCCATGTAGGCATGCAAGGCGTCCCGCACAGGACGCGGCTTCCACCCGGTGTCCGCCACGATGCGGGAAATATCGTACGCGCCCCACATGCCGTCGACCCGGGACGGGTCCTGCACGATGTCTGCCTGTTCGGTTGGAACGATTTCGGCCTGGAATCCCGGGTACTTCTCCGCCGCCCAATTCACGAGATCACCGAGGCGCGTCGTGCGCCCGGTCGCGATGTTGTACGTGCTGTAGCTCACGCGATCGAGATGCAGCAGGGCAACGATGGCGCGAGCTACATCTTCGGCGTGGACGTAGTCTCCGACGGCATCCACCGTGTTGACCCGTACCCGCTTCGTGCCGGCGACAGCCATGTGCGCAATCCGGTTCGGCACATGGCGATAGTTACGACTCGCCGTGGGTCGATCCATGGTTCCGTAGACCGATGCGAGACGCACCGAGGTACTCGAGATTCCGAACAGCTCACCATAGCGCTCGGTGATCAGCTCGGAGGCCAGCTTGGACACCCCATAGAGAGTGCGGGGCATGACATAGCCGTCTTCCGGCAGTGGCTCGCCGGGACGATCGGGTCCGTGATGTCTGTAGACCGCGCCGGAACTCACATAGATGAGCCGCTTCAGCGCCGGGAGCGTACGCGCCCATTCCAGCACTGCAACGGTACCCATAACGTTGACATCGACGATGCGCCCGCCTATCTCCGCCTCGGGTTCGCGTTTCGCCTCGTTCGCGGTGCCACGTGAGATCGGGGTGATCGTCGCCCCATGGACGATATGGGTGATGTCATGACGGGCGATGGCTTCGCACCAGGTATCCGGCTTGGTGATGTCGGCCACGATGATCGCGAGTCGATCTGCGACGGGGGCGAAGTATCGAACGGCTGCCGCATCCATTGGTGCGGCATCCAGAATCACCAGGCGCGCGCGCGGATCCGCCTCGAGCCAGTGCCGCGCCAGCACGCTCATGACGAAGCCGGTCGCACCTGTGACGAGCAAGTTCAAGGCAAGGTTACCGCGACCCAGAGTGAGGCCACCGCGTTCACCAGGGCTACCGCGTTCGCCAGGGCTACCGTGTTCACGGTGAGCTCACCGCGCTCATAGAGGAAACTGCCGCAGCAGACCGACCAGGGCGCGCGTGCCGACTCCGAAGTCCTCGAGGCTCATCGCTTCGTCCGGATTGTGGCTGCCATGGTCGTTGCGCACGAAGATCATGGCGGAAGGGATGCCCGCCTTGGCGAATACGGCGGCATCGTGCCCTGCTCCGCTCGGCATCTCCACAGGCTGATCGAGCAATCCCATCAGACTGCCTCTCAGGCGCGCATCCATCAGCGCGGGAGGCGAGTCGGTCGCCTCACCCAGCTCGAAGTCAACCCGATACCGGCTGCCGACTTCACGCGCAACGCGCCGCGCCTCCCCGGCAACCCGCTCCATGACCTCCTCGGACAGGCTGCGCAGGTCGACCACGAAGCGGGTCTCGCCCGCGACTGTGCTCGGTGCGTGCGCCGCCGCGTCGGTGTACAGCTCTCCGGTGGTCACCAGCAGGTCCGCGCCCCGCTCTTCCTCGCGGAGCCAG
>DATKLO010000207.1:0-12289 GCA_035542375.1 Steroidobacteraceae bacterium
TGATGCGCATGCTGCAGGTCCTGCAGGAAGTCCTGCTCGAGCGTCGCGCCGGTGGCCGCGCTCAACACCACGGCGTCGACCTCATCGTTGAACAGCACGCTGCGATGATCGAAGTTGGACGAGCCGATCACCGACCATACGCCATCCATCACCGCGGTCTTGGAGTGCAGGATGCCGTCGTCGCGCTCGTAGATCTTCACCCCGGCCTCCAGAAGATCGGAGTAGTGCGAGTGCTGGACCATCAGGGCGGGTGAGGAATCGCTCTTCGATGGCAGCAGCAGGCGCACGTCAACTCCCTTGCGAGCCGCCCGTTCGAGATCCTCCTTCTCCTGATGGGTTGGCACGAAGTAGGCGGCGGTGATGCAGATACTGCTTTCAGCATTGCGGATCGCCGACAGCACCGTCACGTAGTAGCGCGACTTCAGCCGCCGGGGAGTGCTGCCGATGATGCGCACGACCTCGTTCCCTTGCGGAGTCGCCGGCAGGCTGGCCTCCTCGTTCATCTCCATCGCCTCGCCACCCTGGTCGCGCCAGTGGTCCTTGAAGAGGTTCTCCAGCTCGATGGCCACCGGCCCTGCGATCTCCAGGTCCGTGTCATGCCACACCTCGCGTGGCGGGTCGCCGGATTGCGGGGCGGCGGGCTTCCCGGAGCCAGGGTCCCCGGAGCCCGGTGCGCTCTGATACGCCGAGCTGAGGTTGACACCCCCGACGATGACCAGACGCCCGTCGGCAATCAGCATCTTGCGATGATCGCGGTCGTTCAGTGAGAAGTGTCCGCGCGCATGGAGGGGATTGGGAGGATTGAACTGCACGACATGGATACCCGCTGCCTGCAGGCGATCGAAGAACGCCGCAGGCGTATCGATCGACCCGATGCCATCGTAGATCAGGTCGATGTGCACGCCCGCCTGCGCTTTCGCGATCAGCAGATCGCCGAGCTGCTCGCCATCGCAGCTCACATCCTCGAAAATGTAGTACTCGAGATAGAGATCATGTTCCGCGCCGTGAATCGCCGCGAACATCGCGGGAAAGGTCTGCTCCCCGTCACGCAGGATGCGAACCCGGTTGCCCGTGAACAGCGGACTCTCCGCAACCGCCTGTTCCACGGCCAGGTGGCGTTCCAGCGCGCCGGCATCGGGGGCCTGGGCGGCCAACCGCTTCAGCACTGCCTTTGACTGGCGGCTCGACAACGGCCCACGCGCCCCCACCATCCGTATCTCGGAATCAGACCGGGCGCCCGCCAGCGTCTCGTCGATGATCGGAACGTTCGCGCAGCCGGCCGCCAGCAGCAGGATGGCGAGCGCGGCAGGCGCATCGCGCCGCAGCGCACGGTCGGGTCGCACGGGAATGGGTCTCACTGTGACCTTAAGGGGGGCAAGTATCGTACCTGCGCGGGTTTGCAATTTCTGGCCAAAGACGCAGCCAATCGCGGTTCCCCGCGCGCCGCGTTCGACTACACTGATCCTGCACCTGGAGGCGCACGCCATCCGGCATCGATCAAGGAGGATCGTCGATGAACAGTTTCACGCTGACCGCGGTCGGCAATCTCGCCAGAAATCCCGAGCTGGTCGCCAAGAGTGACACGGTCTACACGCGATTGTGCCTGGTCGGCAACGACTACGCCGGCAAGGACGAGGAGGGCACGGCTCGCGAGGTGATCACCAGCCTGTGGCTGGTCGCCTTCGGGTCGCTCGGCGAGGCCATCGCCAGGAACGCTCGCAAGGGCGATCAGCTGATCGTCACGGCGCGCGTGCGTGCCAACAACTGGACCGACAAGCAGGGCGAGAAGCAGTACGACCATTCCTTCATCGTGGAGGGATTCCGGTTCGGGGCGCCCGGTCGCATGAAACGCGAGGAATTCGATGCCCGCCGCGACGAGGAGCCGGGCGGTCCCGGCGTCCGGGCGCAAGCCTGAACCCCGCGTGCCCCTGCGTCACGGAGGACTGACAGATGCTCCCGTTTTCGCGCAAGTCCCTGGTGGCTGCGGTCTTACTCGGCGCACCCGCGGCCGTGCTGGCCCAGGCATCCCCGTTCATGACTGGAATGACCTCACTGCAGAGCAATCTGCTTGCCTGGCTGACGCCGGTGGCCATCATCCTGGTCATGGTGCTCGGGGCGCTGGCCATGGCGAACCGCATGTCGTGGGGGTGGTGCCTCGGTGCGCTGTTTGGCATCGCGATCGCCTTTGGCGCGCCGCAGATCGTGACCTGGATCCGCGGCATGTTCGGTGTCTGAGCGTCCGTCATGCGCCACATCCAGTCCCGCTTGATCTGCGAGCCCCTGTTCGTCGGAGCCACGCGTCCGCCGATGCGCTGGGGAGTCACGTATGCGGCACTTCTCCTCAACATGGTGGTCACGATGGAAGCGTTTCTGGTGAGCCGGGAACTGCTTGCGCTGCTGGCATGCCTGCCGCTGCACGGAGCCTGCGCGTTGCTGTGCGCGCGCGATGCACGCTTCTTCGATCTGTTGTTGCTCTGGGGCCGGACGCGACTGCCCTCCGCCTTCCACAATCTTCGCTACTGGCGCGCGAGCAGCTATAGCGCGCTCGAGATCAACCTGCCGGATCGACACGGGCGGCGCCACCTGGCGGCTGTCGAGGTGTGTGCGGCCCATCCCGTGCCGATGGTGCGCGCATGTTGAGCCGCGCCCGCAAAGCGGCCCTGCGCCGGGAGGTGACCGCCGCGGAGCAGATTCCCTGCAGCGTTCATGTCGCGCCCACGGTAATCCGGACCTCCTGCGGTGATTATCTGCAGGCCCTGCATCTGGCCGGAGCCAGTTTCGAAAGCGCCGATGATGAGCAGATCAATGCCTGGCACGAGCGGCTCAATGTGTTGTGGCGAAACGTGGGCAGCCCGAACGTGGCGCTATGGACCCACGTCGTGCGCCGCAGGGCACGACCCCAGCTGCAGCAGAGCGCCTCGCACGGATTTGGCGCGGCCCTCTGGGCGAAGTACACGCGGCGCATGGCCCGCCAGACGCTGATGGTCAACGATCTGTTCCTTGCCATCGTCTACCGACCCGTTGTGGGGGCCACGAGTGGCGCGCTCTCAAACCTGATCTCACGCGCCAGCGCAGATCAGATGAAGCTGGAGCTGACCGACTCGCTCGATGCCTGCGAGAAGTTGCTGCAGACGGTACGGGCTTCTCTCGCCCGGTATGAGCCGGAGACTCTGGGAAGTTACCGGAATGCGAACGTCTGGTGTTCCTCCCTGCTGGAGTATCTGGGGCTGCTGGTGAACGGGGAGTGGCGGCGGATCCCGTTGCCGCGCTGTGCGATCAGGCACGTGCTCGTGACGACTCGCCTGATATTTGGCGCGGAAGCCATCGAGTACCGGACGCCGTCGGAGACGCGTGTGGGTGCGATGCTCGGGATCAAGGAGTACCCGACCCCGACCGTCGCGGGCATGTTCGACAGGCTGTTGTCTGCGCCATTCCCGCTCGTGCTGACACAGTCCTTCACCTTCCTGTCGCGGCAGGCAAGTCAGGGGCTTCTGCAGCGCCAGTATCATCGGATGATGAACGCCGGGGACTTCGCGGTGTCCCAGGCGCGGGAATTGCACGAAGCGCTCGATGCACTCACCAGCAACGAGTTCGCGATGGGCGATCACCATTTCTCCCTGCAGGTCATGAGCGATGTCGCGCAGGCTGATGAGCCCGGCATCCGCCGGCTGAAAGTGCTGAATGATCACGTGGCCCTGGCGCGCAGCCTGCTGGCCGACACCGGCATGACGGTGGCGCGCGAGGATCTGGCGCTGGAAGCGGCGTTCTGGGCGCAACTACCGGGCAACTTCACGCTGCGCCCGCGCAAGGCGCCGATCACCTCGCGCAATTTCGCGGCGATGGCGGCGTTCCACAACTATCCCACCGGCAGGCCGAGCGGCAATCACTGGGGCGATGCGCTGACGATTCTCATGACCCGCGCGCGCTCGCCCTACTACTTCTCGCTCCATGCGAGCGATCCGCTCGATGCCGGCATGGGGCCGAAGGACACCGGTCACACCTTCATCTGCGGGCCCACGGGCTCGGGCAAGACCGTGCTGATCGGGTTCCTCGTGGCCATGCTGGAGCGCCAGGGCGCCTCGCAGGTCATCTTCGACAAGGACCGTGGACTTGAGATTCTGGTCCGTGCCCTGGGTGGACAGTACCTGCCGCTGCGCGCCGGAGTGCCGACGGGCTTCAACCCGTTGCAGCTGCCGGTGACACCCGTGCACATCGAATTTCTGCGAGTCTGGCTGCGTAGCCTGGCGCGGGCAGCCGACGGCGCCATGCCGGGAGCACGGGAGCAGGCCCAGCTCGATCAAGCCCTGCGCGGTACGTTGTCGCTGGAGAGGTCAGCCCGGCGCCTCTGCCGGCTCGTGGAGTTTCTCGATCCGACCGACCTCGACGGCATTCACGCCCGACTGATGCGCTGGTGCGGTTCCGGTCAGGCAGGCTACGGCTGGGTGTTCGACAATGGCGAGGACACACTCGCGCCGCGCATGGCGACACCGGGCATCATCGGCATCGACGTGACGGAGTTTCTCCAGAGCGAACTGCTCCGCGCCCCCGTGACCGCCTATCTGTTCCATCTGATCCGGCAACTGCTCGATGGCCGGCGTCTGGTGTGCTGGATGGATGAATTCTGGCGACTGCTCGCGGACCCCGCTTTCGAGAGCCTGGCGCGCGATGCGCCCAAGACCTGGCGCAAGCTCAACGGCGTTCTGTGCCTGGCCACGCAGAGTGCCAGTGACGTGCTCGACAGCCCGATCAGCCGGACCATCGTCGAGCAGACGCCCACGAAGATCTTCTTCCCGAACAGCAACGCGAGGGAGGAGGAGTACGCGGAACTGGGTGTGACACGCCGGGAGTTCCACCTCATCAGGGATGCTCTCGAGCCCGGCACGCGTTCTTTTCTCGTGAAGCAAGGCCTGCACAGCAGTGTGTGCCAGCTGGATCTGGCGGGATTCGATGCGGAGCTGGAGGTGATATCGGGTCGGGCGGAGCATCTGCAACGCATGGAACAGGTCATCGCCAGCCACGGTCCCGAACCCGCGCGGTGGTTGCCGGCGTTCATGGCCGGTGATGGTATGGGCCGCGCCGCCGCAGGCAGTCAGCACAGGAGTCAGGGAACATGACAGGATGTCGTCTTCATGTGGTTGTCGGGCTCATCCTCGCCCTGATGACAGGCCGGTTCGCCCAGGCGCAATTCGCGGTGATCGATGTGAGCGCCGTGAACCAGCTGATCGGACAGGCACGCACGCTCGAGGCACAGCTGCAGACGGCGCGCGATCATCTGGAGCAGGCGCGCGCCGAGTTCAACTCCATGACAGGCAACCGCGGCATGCAGAACCTGCTCGCGGGTGTGCAGCGCAACTACCTGCCCCTGGACTGGGCCGGCCTGCAGCAGGTCATGGCGGGCGCAGCCTCCGGGACCGGCGGCTCACTGGCGGCGGCCATTTCCGCCAGCACCCGGGCCGAGGCGGTTCTCTCGCCGGCGCAACTGGCTTCCTGGCCGGCCGATGCGCAACAGCAGATCAGGGCGGCGCGCCTGCTGAGCGCACTCCACCAGAACATCGCGCGCACGGCGCTGGCGACCAGCAGTGCGCGCTTCACGAGCCTGCAGCAATTGATCCAGGCCCTGCCGTCTGCAACCGACCAGAAAGCGGTCCTGGAGCTGCAGGCGCGCATCGGCGCCGAGAGTCTCATGTTGCAGAACGAGCAGGCGAAGTTGCAGAACCTCTATCAGGTCACCCAGGCGGAAGAGCACGCCAGCCGGTTACAGCTGCGCGAGCAGGTCATGGCGGGCCACGGCAGGTTCGCCAGCCGCTTCCAGCCGTCGGCTGGCCAGTAGAGACCGGCCATGGGATTCTTCGCGACCTTCTGGGCGTGGCTGAACCAGCAGCTGGTGACCTACGTCGGAGACAACACGGCGCGGGTGGCAGCGGCGATCGAGCCAGCTGTCGTCACCGGCGGGGCGATTTACGTCATGATCTGGGGGTATCTGCAGCTGACGGGGCGCATCGAGGAGCCGCTGATCGCCGGTCTGCGGCGGATCCTGACTCTCGCACTGGTGCTCGGTGTCGCACTGCGACTGTGGCTGTACAACTCCCTCATTGTCGACACCTTCTACACGGCGCCAGTGCAGCTTGCGGCCGTCATCGTCGGGGCGGCCGAGCCCGTGCAGACGCTGGACTCCATCTGGGAGCACGGTGGGGCCGTGGCTGATGAGCTCTGGAACAAGGGCGGCCTTCTCATGGGGGAGCCGGGTTACTACCTGGCCGGACTCTCGGTGTGGCTGCTCGTGGGGTTGCTGTGTGTGTATACCCTGTTCCTCATGGCGCTCTCGCACGTCGCGCTGGCGATTCTCCTGGCCCTGGGGCCCCTGTTCATCGTGCTGCTGCTCTTTCCGGGCACCCGCCGTCTCTTCGATGCCTGGATCGCCCAGCTGGTCAACTATGCCTTGATCACCATCCTGACCGTTCTGACAGCGGGCCTGCTGCTGCAGATCGTGCAATCGTACGCCACGCAGACAGCCGCGCGCGGAGCGGGCCTGCAGACCGTCGACGCGCTCAACATGATCCTGGTGGCGGTACTCGTATTCCTCTTCATGCGACAGGTCATTCCCGTGGCCGCGGGGCTGGCGAGCGGCGCGGCGCTCGGATCGCTCGACAGCCTTGATCGTGCCGTGAACCGCGGCTTGCGTGCAGGCACCGCGCTGGCGCATGAGGGGATGCGTACTGCGGCGGTGCTGTTGCGACCCGAGGATTGAGGACGGAGCGAAGACCACGAGTTTTCCCAAGGAGGGGACATGAGACCGATCCTGCTGTTGGCTCTCGCGCTTGCGGGCGTTGCGTGTTCACCGCGCAACGTGCGCTGTGACGGACGTCTGCGCGCAATAAACCCGACCACAACTACGGCGCCCGCGCACCAGGACAAGGAACGGCCCGGGAGTGGGCAACCGTGAAGCCGGACCCCGAACTCGAGGCCTATCTGCGCGAGGCGGTGTCCTGGGATACGGACCGCATCGAGCGGATCAACCGGGCCGCGAGGATCGCCTGGCTGAGCGCCCTGGCCGGCTGGTTCTGCGCCGTGGCCAGCGCCCTTGCGCTGGCGATGCTGTTGCCTTTGAAAACCGTCGAGCCCTTCGTGGTTCGGGTGGACAACAGCACTGGAATCGTGGACGTCGTACCCATCTACGCGGGCAGTTCCGGTATCGATGAGGCGATCACACGATATTTCCTCACCCACTACGTCACGGTGTGCGAGCGCTTCAATCCGGTCACGGCGGAAAGCGATTACGAGGAATGCGGGGCGTTCCACTCTGCACAGAGAAACGCGGCCTGGTACGCGCTGTGGAACCGCAACAATCCCGCCTCGCCGCTCAATGTCCATCGCGACGGAAGCACGATCCGGGTGCAGGTGGTCTCGGTCAGTTTCCTCAGGCGCTCGAGCGGCATCCAGGATCTGGCACAGGTCCGCTACGTCAAGTCGGAGCGCCAGGGCGGCGGAGGGGTCGCAGAGAAGCAGACTCACTGGATCGCGACCGTCCACTACGGTTATGCGCCGCCGCCCCGCGATCCGCGCAGCCGCGGCTGGAATCCGCTGGGATTCCGGGTCATGGAGATGGTTTCGGAACCGGAAGCCCCGCCGTCCTCCCAGACCGTGGCCGCGAATTCGACTGCTGGGGGGGCTGTGCCATGAGGCACCCACTTGCCGGCGCGACACCGCCGCGGCGCGGATGGTTCCTGGCCACGCTGATCTCATTTCTGCTCTCCAGTGTCGCTCGTGCGGAAACACTGCCGTCCCCGGGACTGGTGGACAGCCGGATCCGGGTGGTCGAGTACAGCCGGGATGAGGTCTACCGGCTGCACGGCTACGTCGGGTACCAGATCGACCTGCAGTTCGAGACCGGCGAGGTGTTTGTCGGCATGGGGGCGGGAGATCTGCAAGGACTGTCCTTCGTTCCCCAGGACAATCATCTGTTCATCAAGCCGAAGGCGGCCAGGATCAGCACGAACCTGACCGTGCTGACTTCGCGTCGGTCTTACCAGTTCGATTACACCGCGACGCTGCGCCGGCCAGGTCCTGTCGATACGACGGTGATCTACGCCCTTAGGTTCATCTACGGACAGAGCGAGGAGCGCTCCGCCGAGTCGGTTCGCAGGTTGCTGGAGGGTGCGCAGGCGAGCCGTACGCGCAACGTGGACTACTGGTACTGCGGCAGCGCCGCTCTGAAGCCTGCCGCCGCATCGGATGACGGTGTCCACACCCGGCTCAAGTTCGGCCGCAGGGGAGAGCAGCCCGCCATCTTCATTCTCAACGAGGACGGGTCGGAGTCACTGCTGAACTTCAGCATGGACAACGAGGATGTGGTGATCCATCGAGTCGCGCGCGAACTCATCCTCCGACGCGGCAAGCTGGCAGGAAGGGTGTTCAACAAGGGTTATTCGGGCAGCGGTGAGCGCCTTCCTACGGGGACCGTGTCCCCCGAAGTGGAGCGTGCCACCCGGAGTGATGCGCATGATCGCAAGGAATGACACTGATATCGGGAAGGACCCCGCACGGGCATACGAAGAGCCATCGGATCCACGAGCAGAGGGCGTTTACGGGGAGCGGAGCACTCCTGCCGTCAGTGGCGCACGGTCACTGCAATCCAGAGCCAGCAGTATCCTGGCCTGCGGCAGTATGGTTGCTCTTGGTGCTGCGGCACTCGGCTGGTACTACAGCAACACGCTCTCCCATCGCTCGCCGCCACGACACGGCGCGGCCAGCGACTCGTTGAATCGTACTCAAGCCGACGTGCCGCTGCCACCGCTCGGCCCGATGGAACTCACCGGCGCGGGACACCCGGTCGCCGTCAATCGAAGCGCCACTGACCGTCCTTCCGAGGAATCGACGGGAGCAGGCGATACTGCGCTGGCGAGCGCGTTTCCAACTGTCGAAGGAGTTGCCGTGCCTGCTGTCGCCGAGCCCGCCATCTCCGGGCCAGCGGCGACATTGGAGCGGGAACCCGACCGACGCCTGGCAGGCGCCGCCTTTGCCCGACAATCCGTGGCGCCGGAAGGGATTCGCGGAGCCGTTCAGCCTCCGGAGGGCGCCGATTCCGGACCGAACGTGTTCGGTGGTGCGGTGGGGCCAGCGGCCTCGCCTGCGGTCGACCCTACTTCGTTCGCGGCCGCGGACCGGAGAGCGGGTGGCCAGTGGGCGAGTCTGCTTCGGCCGGAAGTGCTGACGGCTGTGCGCGCTTCAGTGCTGCCGCAACGGAGGTTTCTCCTCGCCAAGGGAACGTTCATCGACTGCACGCTGGAAACAGCCATCGACTCGACGCTTCCGGGGATGACAACCTGCGTGACCCCAACCGACACGTTTGGTGCCGACGGCGATGTTGTTCTGCTCGAGAGAGGTACGAAGCTCATTGGCGAGACGCGCGGGCAGGTGCAACAGGGCGCTGCGCGCATCTTCGTCCTATGGAGCGAGGCGCGGACGCCGACAGGCGTGGCGGTCAAGCTGGATTCTCCGGCCACCGACGAGTTGGGTCGTGCAGGGCTTGGAGGAGAAGTCGCGCGCCACTTCTGGTCCCGCTTCGGCGCCGCCTTGCTGGTCTCCACCGTGGATGGCGCGGTCCAGGTGGCTTCCCAGTCCGCGAGCCGGGGCAGCGGTGCCATCATTTATAACCCAACGGCTACGGAAGGGGTGGCCACCGAAGCGCTGAAGGGAACCGTGGATATTCCACCCACCTTGCGCAAGCGCAACGGTGAACGCGTGCAGGTGTTCGTCGCGCGCGACCTGGATTTCGGGCCGGTCTACAGTTTGCGCGCCCTGCCGGGGGACGTGCGCTAGAGGGGACACGCATCATGCCGCCACCGGCAATCCGGGCCCAGAGTATCGATCCGGCACCTGAGGACCGCGTGAGCGTCGCCTCCGCGCTCGATCTGACACTGCGCCCGCTCTCACCCCTGCTGGGCGATCCCGGGATTACCGAGATCTGCATCAACCGACCCGGAGAGGTGTTCGTGGAAACAGCTGCCGGATGGCGACGCGAGGCGCTGCCCGAGGCCGACTTCGACTGGTGCAGCGGCCTCGCGCGGCTCGTCGCCCATCGGACCCGGCAGCGCATCGATGAATGCACGCCATTGCTGTCGGCGTCACTTCCCGGAGGGGAGCGCATTCAACTGGTCATCCCTCCTGCCACCACGACGGGCTGCGTGGCCATAACCATCCGCAGGCCGTCCGAGGAAGTCTGGTCGGTCGCCGAGCTGTCGCGGCGCGGAGCGCTCCGGGTCACCCGTCGCGCCGGTGCGGCGCCTGATCCGCACGAGAGCGATCTGTTGCGCTGCCTGACGGCACGGGACTACGCGGCCTTCCTGCGACTGGCCGTCCACAGTCGCAAGAACATCCTCGTTTCGGGTGCGACCGGCTCCGGCAAGACCACCTGGACGAAGGCGCTGATCCGCGAGATCCCCGCGGAAGAGCGCCTGCTCTCCATCGAGGATGCCGCGGAACTCAATCTCGACCGCCATCCCAATCATGTGCGGCTGTTCTACAGCAAGGACGACCAGGGGCAGGCCCGCCTCTCCCCCCGGCAATTGCTGGAGTGCTGCCTGAGGATGAAGCCGGACCGCATCCTGCTGGCCGAGCTGCGCGCCGATGAGGCGTTCGACTATCTGCGCAACGTCAACTCAGGGCATCCCGGCTCGATCACCAGCGTGCATGCCGCGAGCGCCGAACTCGCCTTCGAGCAGCTCGTGCTGCTCGTCAAGCAGAGTGCAGGTGGCCGCGGCCTGAGTCGCGATGACATCAAGTGTCTGCTGTATCTGCTGGTTGACGTCGTCATCCAATGCGGCGTGGAGCACCACGAGAGGTTCATTCGCGAGATCTGGTACGACCCGGAACGGCGCCGCCGCGCGCTCGCCAGCTACAACTGACCCGGTGAGCCGCTGCCGTACCGGGCTCCCTGCAACCAATGGAGACAGCCATGGATGAGGCGACGATGCAGATCGGGTTGCTCATGGAGGCGGCCCAGGCACAGCAAAAGATGGCCGATGCCAGTTTGCGCAGACTGAGGACGGCCTCGCCCCGAACCTGGAAGAAGATCCGGCTCGAGCCGGACGCTGGAATGGGCCAATGAACCCTTTGGGCCGTTCAGTACCGGCTCCCGGCGTCCCCGCACGCAACGGGGAGTCAGTTACCGCGCGCGGATCGGCAATCCCGGATCGATTGTGCCTAACGTTTGCCGCCTGTTATGCCTACTCGCCGCGTGGCGCCACCACGATCTGTGCACGCTCGCGTCTGTTACGCGCCCGACTGAAGCGCGGCAGAACCCACTGGCTGCACCGCTACGTCGCGTGTGTGAAGGACCAGATGCTCCAGGAAAGAGACTTCCGCGAGTTCTTCAACCGGCAGACGGTGCTGGTACCTGTGCCGGGCTGCGGCTCTGACTGCCCCGACACGACCTGGACGGCACGCCTGTTGGCAGTCGAGATGTGCGCCAGCGGCATGGCCGGACGTCTGTGGACCGGACTGAGACGAGTCACGGGCGTTCCGCGCTCGGCGGATGCCTGGCACTGGAAGCGCCCCTCGGTGCTGGACCACCTCGAGTCTTTCGGGATCTGCAGTACGCAGATTCAGGCTCGGGATATCGTGCTCATCGACGACGTGATTACCAAGGGACGCACCCTGATGGCGGCGGCAATCCGTCTCCGAACCGTCTTCCCAAACGCGCACATCCGCGCGTTCGCGATGCTGCGGACCCTGGGGTTCGCACCGAGCATCGACAGACTGTTTGATCCGTGCCGAGGGGAAATTCTCTGGGACGGTTGCGATGTCCGCCGCAACCCGTGAATCATCCCCTGGCGGATCTGCGCGGAGTGCAGACCGCCTCGAGGCCCCTCACTCGGGCCGTCCCTCAGGCCCTCAATACCCGCGCGGCGTAGCAGCCTGGCTTGGCGCTGTGGATGTGCAGGTATTGAATGTCCGGATGGGTGAACATCGCCTCGATGGCGGATTCCAGAGCCTTGCCATCGATCACGTCCGCCCCCTTCATCATGCCGGAGGCGTCGAAGCCTCTGATTGAGAGCAAGCGCCGGCGGAGGACTTCAGGGACATCGTTGACTTTCGGATGCACCTGCCGCGCGTTCTCTATAACGTAGATCGCGTGGCTGGATCGGTAAGGGCTGTCCACAGGCAGATGCTCGAAGTTGAGCAGCAGCAGGGTCTCACCAGGCTCGGCGTCCCGGAGGCTGACGCGGCAGGGGAAGCCCGGCGTCTTGTCGGCTGTGTGCCGCACCACGCCCTGTTTCGCCAGCTCTGC
>DATKLO010000208.1:0-3448 GCA_035542375.1 Steroidobacteraceae bacterium
CGCCACTGGTGTCGACGTCCGCTGGACCATCGCCGGCCCCGGCGCGCGCGCACTGGCGTTCCTGATCGACTGGGGCTTCCGCGCCATCCTGGCGGTGGCCTGGTATGTCCTCGGCGCACTTCTCTATAACCACGACTGGAGCTTCTCGCCCCCGCTGAACCCGCATGCCGGCTGGTTCATTGCGGTCGTGCTACCCGCCGCCGCCATCTACTTTCTCTATCACCCGCTGCTCGAGACCGCGACGGGTGGCCGGACCCCAGGCAAACGGATGACCGGAGTTCGCATCGTCAGTCGTGATGGCGGCATAGCGAGCTTCGGCGCGCTCCTGATCCGGAACGTCTTTCGCCTCGTGGATAGTGTTCCCGTGACCTACGCAGTCGGCCTGGTCACCACGCTTGCTACGCGCGAGCATGTGCGCATTGGAGACCTCGCTGCGGGTACCCTGTTGGTTTACCAGCCAACCGAAGACCCGATCGCCACAAAGCGCGCGCACGGCAGCAGTCACGAACTGGGCCAGCGGCGCGACGATGACGCCCGTGCAGCGATCGCTCTGACCGATGAATACCGCTCGCTGGCACGCCAGGTCGCGCAGGCCAGACGGCTCGATCCCGACACGCCGCCGGGCACCCGCCTTGAATCAGCGTACGCGCGCCTGCACACAGCACTTCACCATCCGCCCTGGAACTGGAAACAGACCGTAGTGACCTACCTGCGCGAGGACATCCCTGAGGTCGTCCGTTGGCTGCGCCCCTACATCATCTGGACCAGTGCGCTCTTCCTGCTGACCGCGCTCGCTGGCTACTGGCTGGTGCACACCCATCCCCATCTCATCAGTCTGTTCGCCTCTCCCGACCTGATCGCCACTGTGCAACGCGGACAGCTCTGGACGGAGGGTCTGCTGAATGTGGTCCCCTCCTCGGTGCTGTCCCTGCAGATCCTCACCAACAATGTCGTCGTGAGTCTGTTCGCCTACTGCGCCGGATTCCTCTTCGGTCTCGGTACCGTATACGTACTCGGACTGAATGGACTGATGCTGGGCGCGGTCTTCGCCTTCACCGCCCGGTACGGACTGGATGATGACCTGTTCCGCTTCATGGTCGCGCACGGCTGCGTGGAGATTTCGGTGATGTGCCTGTCGGGTGCAGCGGGAGCGGCAGTCGGAGAAGCCCTGATCAGACCCGCGCAACGCTCCCGGGCCGCGGCTTTCCAGCTTGCCGCCCTGCGCTCGGGCAAGCTCATCCTCGCCTGCGTGATTCTGCTGATCGGCTGCGGACTGATCGAAGGCTACGTTTCACCTGACCCATGGGTCCCGCTGTGGCTGCGCGTCACGATCGGCGTGCTCTACTGGCTGGTGATGGTAGCGCTTCTCGCCGGCTGGCTGTTTCCCCCGCGCCGACTGGCTGTTTCCGCCGCGTAAGCGCTCGCGGCCCCTCACACCCGCCGCGCACGACGCAGCGCTTCGTACTCCAGCAGAACGGCACGTTCCAGGCGGTCTTCGTTCGCCACGATAACCGGCGCACCCAGACCGCGCAGCAGCGTTCTCTGCATAGCGATGCGGTACTCGTGCTCCTGGGCCGCCAGTGCGATCCACGGACCGCGCCAGTCCGTGCCCTCTGCGCGTGCCAGGTCGGCGATCTCCTGACTGCGGACGCCGGCCACAACGACCAGATGTGGTGGCGAAAGTAGCTTCACGGCTCGCGCCAAACTATCCGCTATCACCCCATCACTGATGTCCGTCAGCAGGACCACGAGGCTGCGATGGCGCAGAGAACGACGAATGCTGATCGCCGCCCCCAGAGGATCGGACTCCGCCGCCTCCACCTTGAGCTGCTCCAGCGAGCGGCGCAATCGGGTCGCCGCTGGCAAGCCGCGCCCCGGCGCGCTAAACGCCAAAGGCCTGTCGGCGAACACCAGCAGACCAATGCGGTCATCGTTGGGGATCACGCTCTCCGCGAAGCGCGCAGCAATGTTCGCGTACAGACCGTAGCGATCGAGCTGCCCGGCGCGAACCTGGCTGAGCCGACCCGCATCGACGGCCACCAGCACGTCCAGATGCTGGTCTTCGCTGTACTCGCGGGTCACGAGCTTCCCCGCGCGCGCGGTGGCTTTCCAGTCGATTCGGGCTGGAGGATCACCGGGCAGGTAACCGCGCAGCTGGTGCAGTTCGGAACCCGCGCCTATCACTCTGCGCGGTCGGAAACCTGTGGGGCTACCGTGCGGCCGGACGCGTGCGGTCTGCAGCGTGTCGGGAGCAACCGAGATGCGAGCCTGCAATGGCAGTTCAGCAGACCACCAGGCCAGTCCCAGCGGCCCGCGAATCCGGGCTGGCAACGCGCCCCAGCGTTGCTCACCCAGACGCAGGGGAACCAGCGAATACGGCTCGCTCACCACCCCCCTGCCGCCCAGCCGGATCTCCCGGGTTGAATCCGCAAGCGTCCCGATGCCGGCCGGCGTCACGGGCGCGTACTCGATCATCAACCTTCGTGGCGTGCTGTTATGAAAATCCAGTCGCGCGGGCTGCGCGCGACCCAGGTAGCCCTGCGCTGCCGTGCTCAACTGAAGTGTCACGACGGGGTTCCGCATCAGCCACACTTCGAGCGCAAGTCCCAGCAGCAATACGCCGGCGGGTACCTTCCACCACTCGGAGAACCCGGGTTCGCTCGACCAGATCCCGGCAATGGCCAGCACTGCCGTGAGGCTGATCAGAACATGGGCGCGCTGTGTGAGATGCATGGCGACATCTGCCCTCAGCGCGGCACCGCCGTGTCCGCCAGCAGGCTGGTCACGACATCCAGATCGGTCAGGCCTTCGAGAGAGGCCTCGGGTGTCAGCACCAGCCGGTGCGCCATGACCCAGCCCGCCGCATCCTTGATGTCATCCGGCGTCACGAAATCACCCCCGCGCAAGGCGGCCATCACGCGCGCCGTGCGCATCAGAGCCAGAGCTCCGCGAGTTGACAACCCGATCGACAGACGCGGATGAACGCGCGAGGCGGCTGCAATATCCAGCACATACCCACTCAGCGCCGCCGACACGTGGGTACGATCGGCCTCCTGGCGTGCTGTCTCGAGCAGAGCGGGATCGAGCCTGCCGATGCTGTCGAGCGATGCCTGCAGAACACTCGCAAGTCCTCCGTATCGAGTGAGAATATCGGCCTCGGCGGCGCGTTCAGGATAAATCATGTCGATACGCAGCATGAAGCGGTCCAGCTGCGACTCCGGCAGCGGATAGGTGCCCTCGAACTCACGCGGGTTCTGCGTGGCGATCACCAAAAAATCCGCCGGCAGCGTGAAGACCTCGCGCTCCACGCTCACCTGCCGTTCTTCCATCGCTTCGAGCAGCGCGGACTGCGTCTTGGGTCCGGCCCGGTTGATCTCATCGACCAGCACCACATCGGCGAACAGCGGTCCGGGGCGGAACTCGAAGCGATTCCGCGCCGCATCGAACA
>DATKLO010000209.1:0-40367 GCA_035542375.1 Steroidobacteraceae bacterium
CGTCAGAGCGCGGCGAACTTCCGCGAGTCCTCACCCCATTCGGGCGCGCGGGCGAGCGCGGCCGGGACATCGTCAGGCCGGTCCACCACCTCCCACATGAGCGCGTGGCGATCGTCCATGAAGCGCTCGGAAATGGCCAGCTCCAGCAGTTTCAGCAGCGGATCGAAGAAATTACGCGTATTTACCAGCACGATTGGGTTCAGATACAACCCCAATCGCTTGAGCGTGATGGCCTCCAGCAACTCTTCCAGCGTCCCCGATCCGCCCGGAAGTGCGATCGCGGCCTGGCTGCGGGTCAGCATGGTGTGCTTGCGGATCCGCATATCCTCCACCAGCTCGAGCTCGGTGATGCCGGGGTGGCCCCATTCCAGATCTGCCATGAAGCGCGGAAGGATGCCGCGGACGCGCCCTCCCCGGCTCAGGGCGCCATCCGCGAGCGCGCCCATGGAGCCACGCGCGCCCCCGCCATAGACCACCTCCAGTCCCTGTTCGGCCAGCACCTCGCCCAGGCGGAAGGCGACGGTCCGGTACTCTTCGGGCGCAGTGCGACTGGATGCGCAGTACACGCAAACCGCCTGCCGGATCCGCCTCTCGTCGGTATTCATGCCGCCTCGCTTCGCTGCGATCATATCGCATGGATTCGCAGACCCGACCCGGGGGCGCCCTGCCGCAGCGCCGCTGGCGACTGCGCGATGTCTGGCGCTCGCTGAACGGCGGAGACGGTCACCAGGGGCCGCGCAGCGACCATTTCGACGGGACGCGCTTCTTCAATCCGGACGCGCCGGCCGGCCGCTCGTTCGGCGACTTCCTGCGCTGGCAACGCACCCGCCAGCGCAAAGTCTGGCCCCAATGGGTCGAGAATCGCGCCCGCCCCGAACTCCCTGCGCACCTGCGCGCCGGCGAGATGGCTCTGACCTTCATCAACCACATCACCTTCCTGATCCAGTTCGCGGGCCTCAACGTACTGACCGACCCGGTGTACTCGCACCGGGTGAGTCCCTTCCGCAGTCTGGGTCCCGCCCGTGTCCGTGATCCTGGATTGCCGTTCACGGACCTTCCCGAGGTGCACGTCGTTCTGGTATCCCACAATCACTATGACCACCTCGACATCGAGACGCTGATCCGGCTCGAGGAAGTTCACGCGCCGCACTTCGTCACCACGCTGGGCAACCGCGCTTTCCTGCAGCAATTCGGCTTGAGTCAGGTCAGCGAGCTCGACTGGTGGCAAAGCCTTGCGCTCGGCTCGGCGCAAGTCACGCTCACCCCCGCCCAGCACTGGTCCGCGCGTCGCTCGCGCAATCGCAACCGCACGTTGTGGGGCGGCTTCATGCTGCGTGCGTCGGGCCGTCAGGTTTTCTTTGCAGGGGACACGGGCTATGGGGCCCATTTCTCACGCATACGCGAGCGATTTGGGCCGGCGGACCTTGCGTTGCTACCCATTGGGGCCTACGAACCGCGCTGGTTCATGCAGAACCAGCACATGAACCCCGACGACGCGGTGCGCGCGCACCTCGACCTGAAGGCGGGTCTGTCGATCGGCACTCACTTCGGTTGTTTCCAGCTGACCGACGAGGGCATCGACGATCCGCCACGTGAGCTGGCCGTCGCCCGCGAACATCACGGTGTGCCGCCGGAGGCGTTCCAGGTGCTGGAGACGGGCGAGACCCGGATCCTCTGATTGGCTGGGTTGAGGCGCCCGGGGCGACGCCTTCAGGCCTGCGCGGTTCGGGCCGCTGCCAGATCGAACGGCAGCTTGCGCAGGCGGATGCCGGTGGCCGCCCGGACTGCGTTGGCGACGGCGGGAGCGATCGCTGGCAAGCCCGGTTCGCCCACGCCCGAAGGCGGATTCGTCGAGGGCACGATATGGATCTCGATGTCGCGCGGCATCTCGTTGATGCGCATCACGCGGTACTGGTGGAAGTTGGTCTGATCGACATGACCGTCGGTCAGGGTGATCTTGCCGTACAGGGCCGCTGACAGTCCGTAGCCGATGCAGCTCTGCATCTGCGCCCGCACCACGTCAGGCGTGACCGCGATTCCGCAATCGACGGCGGTGACGATCCTGTCGATGTGGATCGCATCCTTCGACACGGTGACTTCGGCGACATGCGCGACCACCGAACCGAACGATTCGTGCACGGCGATGCCGCGACCGCGGCCGTTGCCCTGCTGGAACGGCTTGTCCCAACCGGCCTTCTCGGCCGCGAGTTTCAGGGCCGCCGCCTGGCGCGGATGCGAACCCAGCAGGGCGAGGCGGAATGCCACCGGATCCTGACCCGCCGCCTGCGCGAGTTCATCGATGGCCACTTCCTTGGAGAACGCGGTATGGGAGTGACCCACCGAGCGCCACCACAGCACGGGGATTCCCACCGTGGGCTGTGACCAGGTCACCTGCGCGTTCTCCACGTCGTAGAGTTCCGCAGCATTCCCTTCGACTGCCGTCGGATCGACTCCGTCCTTCATCATGGCCGCAAAGGGCGTGCCGGCCATGATGGACTGACCCACCATGCTCTGGCGCACGGCCACGAGCTTGCCGTCCTTGCTGAGACCCGCCGTGATGCGGTGATAGTTGAGCGGGCGATAGCGGCCGCCGGTGATGTCGTCCTCGCGTGTCCAGATGAGCCGCACCGGATACTTTCCGCCGGTGGCCTTCGCAATGGAGGCAACCTCGGAGATGTAGTCGGACTCGGCATTGGCGCGGCGACCGAACGTGCCGCCCGCGGCCAGCGTGTAGATGGTGACCTGCTCGGGCTTCAGGCCCACCGCGGCGGCGGCGTTCACCTGATCGATGGTCTGGAACTGGCAGCCCGCCCAGATCTCACAGCGATCGGCGCTCAGGCGACACACGGAGGTCAGCGGCTCCATGGGCGCGTGCGCAAGATAGGGAAATTCGAACTCGGCCTCGATCACCCTGGCGGCGCCCTTGAGCGCCGTGTCAACATCACCGCGAGTGAGCGCGACGCGCGCATCCTTGCCGTGACTCAACTCCCGGAACGATCTGAGCAGCTCATCCGTACCGCGCTTCTCGGCGCCGGACTCGTCCCAGGTGACCTTGACCGCCTCGCGGCCCTTCTTCGCGGACCACATGTCGCGGCCCACGACGGCAACGCCCCGCGGCACCTGCACTACGTCGACCACGCCCGCCACCGCTTTCGCGGCTTTTGGATCGATCGACTGCACCCTGGCTCCGAATCGCGGTGGCCGCGCGATGACCGCGGTCATCATGCCCGGCAACATCACGTCGATCGCGAATTGCTGGGTGCCCGTGGACTTGGCGCGGCTGTCCAGCCGGGGGAGCTTGTCCCGGCCGATGAGTTTGAAATGCGCCGGATCCTTCAGGCTGACGCTGGCCGGCACGGGCAGCCTGGCGGCGGCAGCGGCCAGCTCGCCGAAGGTGGCCTTCCGTCCCGAGGTGTGCGACACGACGCCATCACTGACAGTGATCTCGCTCGCGGACACCTTCCAGCGCACGGCCGCGGCCTGAACCAACATGGCACGCGCGGTCGCACCCGCATGGCGCAGCTGGTCCCAGGAGTTGGCCAGGGAGGTCGAACCACCGGTGCCCTGTACGCGAGCGTCCGGTCCGAACGCGAGATTTCCGTAGGTGGGTACCAAAGCCGGTGCGCTCTCGACGCGCATCTGATCCCACGAAGCATCCAGCTCTTCCGCGACCACGGCGGGCAATCCGGTCCACACGCCCTGCCCGGCTTCGACGTGCTTGCAGATCACGGTGACCGTGTTGTCCGGATCGACGCGCACGAAGGGCGTGGGCTGGAAGTTGCTGCCTGAACTGGACTGCGCAGTGGCGCCCTGCGCAATGGAAGCTGGCAGCACGGTGCCCAGAGTGAGTCCGGCACCGGCCAACGTCGTCAGGCGCAGGAAGTCGCGGCGCGAGACTCCTTCGGTGCGAGTCAGCAGCATCGACAGATTGTCGGTGTGGCGGAAGTACATGGCGCGTTCCTTTCAGCTCTTGCCTGTCGCGGCCGGCAGCGCTTCCGCTGCCTGGTGGATCGCTGCGCGGATGCGGACATAGGTGGCGCACCGGCAGATGTTTCCGGCCATCGCTGCGTCGATGTCCTCATCCGTGGGACGCGAGTTGCCCGCCAGCAGCGCGGCGGCGGACATGACCTGTCCGCTCTGGCAGTAGCCGCACTGCGGCACGTCAAGCTTGACCCACGCGGACTGCACCGCCTTGCCGGCAGCCGTGGAGAGACCTTCGATGGTGGTGATCTTCCTGCCCACCGCCGCGGAAACGGGGGTGATGCAGGACCGCATGGCCTGCCCGTCGATGTGCACGGTACAGGCGCCACACAGGGCCATGCCGCAGCCGAATTTGGTGCCCGTGAGCTGCAGATGATCGCGGATGGCCCACAGCAGGGGCATGTCCGGATCCACATCCAGCTCGCGGACCTGGTCGTTCACCGTCAATTGGATCGACATGAGGGACTCCCCGGGGCGGGTCGGGACAGGACCATTGTTCGCAACCGATGTGACACTACGCTATCTGCCGGAAGAGGGAGAATCCCCCGGCGCGGCGGGCGCCGCGGCACTGGCGGCCGCTCGCGGCGTCCATCTCGGTGCATTCCGGTAGCGGTCGAACCAGGCGATGATCGCGCTGATCTCGGCGGCCGACTGCGAGGGTCGCGCCGCCAGACCTCCGTGAGAGGCACCGGGCACCTTGACGAATGCCGTCGGCACGTCCCGCAGCTGCAGCGCTTCGTAGTACTGCTCCGAGTCGCTGACCGGGGTACGGAAGTCCTCCGCACCCACCATCACCATGGTGGGTGTGGTGACATTGCCCACCAGCGACAGGGGCGAGTGCTTCCAGTAGCTGTCCGGATCCTCCCACGGCAGCTTCGCGAACCAGTATTTCTGCACGTAGGTGGCGATGTCGGTAGTCAGGGCAAAGCTGCCCCAGTTGATGACCGGCTTCTGGGTGACGGCGGCGCGGAAGCGCTGGGTGCGTCCCACGATCCACGAAGTCAGCACCCCACCACCGGAGCCACCGGTCACGAACAACTGCTCGGGGTCGACGCACCCGAGTGCGATCGCCGCATCGACGACACTCATCAGATCGTCATAGTCATGGCTGGGATAGTCGTGCTGGATGAAGTTGGCGAACTCCTCTCCGTACGATGTCGAACCGCGCGGGTTGGAGTAGACCACCACGTAACCCGCCGCGGCGTACAGCTGGTTGTCCGTCGAGAACAGCGAGCCATAGCTGGCGTACGGTCCGCCGTGAATCTCGAGGATGAGCGGGTACTTCTTCTTCGCATCGAATCCGGGCGGTGTGACCATCCAGGCGTCGATGTGACGCTTGTCCACCGAGGAACTGACCTCTAGAGGTTTGACTTCGGCCAGGTTGCGTGCGGCAAACAGACCATCGTTGAGTCGCGTCATGCGACTGACACGGGTTCCGCGCACGAGGCCGAGATCCGGCGGATGATCCGCACCGCCGGCGGTGAAGGCGACCGTGCCGTTGTTGGAGACGCTGAATTCCCCGCCGCTATAGGGTCGATCCAGCCCGGAACCCCCCAGTCCTTCCGCGAGCGTCTGCAGGTGACCGTCCAGCGAGAGACGCGCCACCTTCGTGACGGCCCTGTCGGTGTACTGGATGAACAGGCTGCGGCCATCGCCGCTCCACTGCAGATCCTCGACGGATCGGTCGAGCGAATCGGTGATCGAATGGGAGTGCTGGCCATCGCGATCCATGATGTAGAGGTGCACGTTCTGGTAGCCAAGCAAGCGATCGTCGTACCCCACGTAGGCGATCTTCCTGCCGTCGGGCGACACGCGCGGCCGGCGATCGGGACCCGCCCTGTTGGTCAGCGCGGTGACGCTCGAGTCCGCGACGGACACCTGGTAGATCTGCGAGTTGATGGCCTCGTGCTGCCAGCCTGGCTTGCGGTTGCCGCTGAACAGCACATAGCGGTCGTCGGCGCTCCAGGCCAGAGGGCCGTCGTCGTTGTATGCACCGAAGGTGAGCTGGCGGGGGAAGCCGCCTTCGGCGGACACGACGAATGCGTGGGTGAAGCCCGGTTTGAGATAGCCCTCGCCGTCGGCGCGATACTTCAGATCGGTGATGACGGTCAGCGGCTCTGCCCAGTTGGCGCCTTCCGGTTTGGCCGGTGCGCTGCCGAGATGCGCTCCCTCATCGGGTGTATGCATCGTGAAGGCGATCGACTTGCCGTCGTGGGACCATTCCAGATCGTCCGGCGCCTCGGTCAGGTCCGTGATCCGCGCGACCTGTTGTGTCTGTACCCATCGCACGTAAATCTGCGCGTGATGGCCGTCAACGGCGACATAGGCCAGACGCTTGCCGTCCGGGGACCATCGCGGCGAGAACGCCGAGACGGAACCAGCGACCAGTGGTGTCTGTTCCCCACTCTCGGTGTCCACCAGCCAGATCGAACGGCGCGCGTGGTCCGTCATGATCTCGTACGACACCCGCACATAGGCTACCGTCCGGCCGTCGGGACGAACCTGCGGATCGTTCACGCTCTGCAGGCTGAACAGATCCTTCCCTTCGAATACGTGTGACGGCGAATCGGCGGGCGCAGCGCGGACTGCGCTGGCCAGTACCAGTGCGAGGACGGCAAACGAGGAGCGACGCATGGAGACCCCCAGGACAGTCCGACAGCGGACGGGGGCGGATTATGCGCTCAGCGCGCTTCTGCGAGCACCTTGCCGAAGCGCCGCTGCCGGCGCGAATAGTCCGCCAGGGCCGCCTCGAACCCCTGGACTCCGAAATCCGGCCACATGCAGTCGGTGAAATAGAGTTCGGCGTAAGCGCACTCCCACAGCAGGAAGTCGCTGAGCCGCTGCTCGGCACCGGTGCGGATCAGCAGGTCCACGGCGCCGGCCGGCGCACTGGAATGATCCACCTGGTCGAGCAGGTCGTTGAACCGCCGGGGATCGGCCAGCACGGCCTCCGCGCGCCCCGTGCCCTGCAGTCGGCTCAGCAGGCGCGCGGCGGCGAGGATGCTGTGCTGGGCGGAGTAGTCCACCGCGATGCGCAGGTGAAGTCCGGTGCATTGAGCGGTGAGACGCTCGCTCATCTCGATCGCACGCACGAGGCTCGTACTGAGGCGGTCGCGGCGGCCGACGATGTTGATGCGGATCGACTGCTCGATGCAGCGGCGTGTTTCAGTAATGAGATAGCGGCGCAGCAGGCGCATCAGCGCGGCGACTTCGACGTTCGGACGCTGCCAGTTGTCGGCGGAGAATGCGTAGAGCGTCAGGGCGCGCACTCCACTGCGGGCGGCGGTCTCCACGATGGAATTGACTGTCTTCACCCCTTCTATATGTCCGGCGGTGCGGGGCAATCCACGGCGCTGCGCCCAGCGGCCGTTGCCGTCCATGATGATCGCGACGTGCAGGTTGCTCATGCGTTCGTCAAACATTGCGCGTGGCCTTGATGACCGCTTCGATGTGCTCGAGGTAGCGGTGCAGCGCCTTGCGGCCCACGGGCGTGAGGCGGTATTCGGATTTGGGGCGCCGGCCTTCGAAGGATTTGGCGCACTCGATGTAGCCGGCCTCCTCGAGCTTGCGCGCGTGCGCGCTCAGATTGCCGTCGCTGACCTCGAACAGGGCCTTCAGCTCATTGAAGGTGAGCTGCTCGTTCACGGCCAGTGCGCTCATGATGCCCAGGCGCACGCGCTCGTAGACGAGGCGGTCGAAGCGCGCATCCTCGCTGCCCCGCCCGCTGACGGGCACCGGCCTGGGAACCGGGCTCGCGGCGGGCTCACGCCGCGGCACGGACCGGTTGGCAGCCACTTTATTCGACACGGTTGATCCGTCCTATGAGTATTCCGAACAGCAGGTGCAGCGCGCCGAACCCCAACCCCAGGATCAGGTTGTGCCAGCGCGGGGGCACGGCGAAGGCAACCGCCCCGCAAACCACGAACAGACCGCCCATCGCGGCCACCAGCCGCTGGGTCACGGCGCTCGTCATCATGCTGGCCGACAGGACGGCGCAGCCGTACAGGAGCAGCCACATCCCGGCGATCAGCACGCCGTGTCCCTCCACCCACAACACCACGGTGAGGACCGCGCCGGCGAGCAGCGCCGGGCACAGGGACAACACGAATTTCCGCACCGGCCCGCGGTACAGCGCGAACCCGCCGTCTGACAGCCGGTGCGACTGCCGGGCCACGAGCAGACAACCGGCCGCCGAAGCGGCGAGCGCGGCCACCAGCCAGATCTCGAGCCACCAGCCCGCCAGCGCGGACAGCGAGGCAAGCACAGTGGCCGTCACACCCACGGCACCCATGGCGATGCCGGCAATGCCGGGCACGGCAAACGTCCCGGCGGCCTCGATCGAGGCGCGAATGTAGTTCAGGGTGCCGAGCGCGTGGGTATCGAGCGCGACGGTGTTGTTCTGTTTCGGCGAGCTCACCCGGGCTCCGGCGAATGGAAAAGACAGAATACGATGCAATCGCTGAAACGTCAAGTACTCTGCGTTTCAGAGTGGATGCGGGGGCCCGCCCTCCCGTAGATTGCCCGGCACCGCGGCGAGCGACCCGTTCCCGCGCGAGCGTGCCCGCACAGCCACCGCATACCCCATGACGGCCCCACTCGCGATCGAAATCGGCAGTGCGCTGTTCTTCCTCGGGATGATCTGGCTGCGCACGCGCCTTCAGTACCGGGAGCAGGGCGCCGGGCCGCCCCGTCTGGCGCCGGCGGGCCGGATCTACTTCGGCGCGGTGGTGGCGACGCTGGCGGCGGGTTGGCTCCTGGCTCCGCTGCTGGGCCGCCTCATCTGGCCGGGAACGGGCATCAACCCAACGCTGCTGCGTGTGGCCGGCTTTCTTGCTACGTATTATGTCTTCATCGCGGTTCACCGAGTCCTGCGCAACCGCGGCGCCGCCGTGTTCCGCTAGTCTTCGACGATCCAGCCGCGACGGCGCGCGGCGGTGAGGAACTCGCGCACGTCCACGGCAAAGCTGTCGTCACGTGAGCGCGGCAGCACGCGCGTGACGATCTGCTCCCGTGTCAGCGTTCCGTCGCAGAGCGCGAGAATCGCGGCCGCGCTTTCGTTCAGCTGCACGATGCCCGCGGGACCGGCCAGGATGTGACCATCTCCCGCGGAGTCTTTCTGCAATTGGCGTCCCGAGCAGAGCCGCACCCTGCTCGGCCGTGACGCTGCTTTGTCCTTCATGCCCTGGCTCCGCCACGCGCGGGTTGCGAGCTTCCGGCGCGAACGGCAAATCTGCGCGAACCAAGCTCGCGCATCAGCGGCTTTGCAATCTCCGGGCCAGAGGTTGGTTCGCGGCGCGTCAGCCGCCGTGAGCCAGCGGTATCGAGTGACGCTTCATCCGCCGGTAGAGCGTGTTGCGGCTCATGCCGAGTTGCGCGGCGACACGGGTCATGTTGCCGTGGCATTCGGCGATCACGCGCACGAGCGCGGCCCGTTCGGCTGCCCTGAGCGGATTCGCTGGCGGCGCGGATGGATCCGCGGCCGCCGTACGCGCACCCGCGGCCAGCGCCGCGATCGCCGACACGTCCGTTGTGTTGGATTCCACTTCGCGTATCTCACGCGGCAGGTCGATTCCGCGCACGACGCCGCCTTCGCAGATGGCCAGTGCCGTGCGGATGACGTTGCGCAGCTCACGAACGTTGCCAGGCCAGGGATAGGCCAAGAGGCGCTGCAACGCATCCATTTCGATGGCGGCCGGCCGGCCGTTACCCGTCTCCACCGCCAGGGCGTGGTGGATGACCCGCTCCTTGTCAGCCCGGTCGCGCAGCGCGGGCAACTCGAGCGTAATCCCGTTCAGGCGGTAATACAGATCCTCGCGGAACGAACCGCTGGCAATCATCTCGCGCAGATTGCGATGGGATGCCGCGATGACATGCAGATCGACCTTGATGGCCGTCTCGCTTCCCAGCGGCACGATCTCCTGTTCCTCGAGTACGCGCAAAAGCCGCGTCTGCAGCGTCAGCGGCATGTCGCCGATCTCGTCGAGAAACAGCGTGCCACCGGCCGACTGCAGGATCTTGCCGCGCATGCCTTCCTTGCGCGCACCGGTGAACGCACCCGGCTTGTAACCAAACAGCTCGCTCTCGATGAGCGTCTCGGGAATGGCCGCGCAGTTGACCGCCACGAACGGCCGCTCGGCCCGGCGACTCACCAGGTGCATGGCATGCGCGAACGCCTCCTTGCCCGAGCCTGTTGGTCCCTGGATCAGCACGGAAACGCCTGAATCGGCGATGCGGTAGGCGCTACGCACGTTGCGCAGCATCTGCGGATCCTCGCCCGCCAGATCTTCCAGTGTCAGCGCATGTTGGGAAGCGCGGAACGCCGCGAGCGCGGCGTCGCGCTCCTGAGAAAGCGAGCGCGTCGCGGGCGGCGCCACGCGATCGACGCGGAATGATCCCTTCAATACCGCGTTGGATTTCTCGTGGAGGATGGTGCCGTTGGAATCCGTGAGAAGCAAAACGCAGCCCGCATCGGAGATACGCTCGTGCAGGCGATCCAGCTCCAGCGAGGCAAGCGCAATGAGCTGCTCGCATCTCACCCGTTCGCCGTGCGCCGGCGTGGCGAAATCCACCACATCCTGATCGCCGCGCACCGCATCCTGCGCACGCCTCATACCCGTTGCGTTTCCCATACGAACATCCCCCTCCAACAGTCACTGTTCTGCAGCAGGCGTCCCGTTACAGTGTCACGTTAGAGAAACACGTAGTCGCGATCACTGCAAGCTTGGTTTCATGCGTGGCAGCGGGGAGAAATGCGCTGGCGCAGCGCGCCCGCCCGGGCGGTACGTTCCATTAGCGTGACAACTTTGTATCAAACACACCTGCAAATGGAACAGCCGGGGGATTTACCGCGGGTTTGTGTTGCGCGCGAGACACGCTGTCTGTCGGGTGCCGGATCGCTGGCATGGCTGTTGCAGCCGACACTACGCCGCCGTCGCGGGGATTGAATGTGGCCGCGCGTAACGCGACGCAAAAACTCTCGGTGAGCGCGCATCGCCGACAACTCGAAGGACGCCCCCATGAAACATCAACGTATCTGCCTTACCATCGCAGCCGCGCTGGCAGCAGCCTGCGCGCCGGCGGCCTATGCCGTCGATGTCACCGCCGGCGACTGGAAACTCAGCTTTGACGGCAACGTCAACGCACACTACATCTACTCGAGCTGCCAGTCGTTCGACTCGTCCAAGGCCGTGGCCGGTGGCCTCGCCTGCGTCGGATCGGAGGATGGCGAGAAGTCCTCCTCTTCCGTCAGCAACGGCCTGCTACCCGCCGCGCTGAGCATCAGTGCCGCGACGACCCAGAGCGGTTATGACATCGGTGTGACGTTCGGCCTGTATCCGGGCATCAGCACCAACGACGGCGGCAGTCCCAACCTCGCCAATACGTCCGGGACACGCAACACCGCTCTCGGCACCGCCGGCCTCGATGTCCGCCAGGTGTTCCTGACATTCGGCAACAAGGACATGGGCACCGTGATGGCGGGCCGCAACATCGGCCTGTTCGGCGCGGATGCCATCCTCAACGATATGACACTGCTGGGCGTGGGCGCCGGCAACGGCAACTACGCCGCGCCGACCAACACGTCGCTGGGCTCGATCGGCCTCGGCTACATCTACACGGACTGGCTGGCGCAGATCAACTACACGACACCGGACCTGGGTGGCACGAAGATCACCATCGGCATCTTCGACCCGGTGGAGTCGCTCACCGATCCGGGTGGCGCGACACCCAAGGCCGCACCCGGCTTCCACGCCAAGATCGCCTACAAGATGGGTGATTCGCTCTATCTGTCCGCGAGCGGTCTGTACGAGAAGCAGAGCATCGACGTGACGGCGCTGAGCGGCATCCCCGACCAGAAGAAGGACTATTCCGGCGGCGGTATCGATTTCGGCGGCAAGTACGACATCAACGGTTTCGAGATCGCCGGCTGGTACTACTACGCCAAGGGACTGGGCACCACGGGCCTGTTCGTGCTGTCGGCGGATGCGGCCGGTGATCCGCGCAAGTCGCAGGGCTTCCTCGCGCAGCTCACCTACAAGATCGTCAACACCAAGCTGGGCATCAACTATGGCCAGAGCCGCCTCGACCAGGCGGACGGCGAACTGGCGCCCACGCTCGTGGCGAAGAACGACAAGGTGACGTTCGGCGTGTACCACCAGCTGACCACGAACCTGCTGCTGCTGAGCGAGTTCAGCCACCTGGAGTCGAAGAACCAGGCCGGTGATTCCAACAAGAGCAACAACTTCAACGTCGGCGCCTTCGTTTCGTTCTGATCGCGCAATCCGTGCCCGCCGCCCGAGGGCGGGCCGGACCCCCATCGGCGCGTCATCCAATGCACGGGTGACGCGCCTTCTTTTTGGGGGAGTCCTTGCGGCTGCTGCACGCGCTACAATGCGACCCCCAGTCCGACCAGGAACGGCGCCTTGCTGCGCCACCCCATGCCCCACACCACGCCCGACCAGGTGATCGAGTACGAACCGCACGAGCTCAAGGAACTGCTGGATGCCGGGCGGGCGCTGCTGATCGACGTGCGCGAGCCGGCGGAATTCGCCGCCGAGCGCATCCCGGGCGCGCTGCTGTTCCCGCTGTCCACGTTCGATGTGCGGCTGCTGCCGCCGGATGAGTCCCGCCAGGTGGTGTTCCAGTGCGCGGCGGGCGGCCGCTCGCTGACCGCGGCCCGTCAGCGCCGCAGCCTCGGCCAGCCGGCGGCACACCTGGCCGGTGGCATCTCAGAGTGGAAAGTCGCGGGATTCCCCACCATCCGCATCGATCCGCGCACTGGTCGTCCGGTCTGAAGGGGGTTCCTCGCGCCGGCCCCCCGCCACGCCCGAAGCGCGGTCTCACTGCCATGGCTGAGATCGAGCATCCACGCTCCGTCCGCTCCTTCGTGCTGCGGGGCGGAAGGATCACGGAGGCGCAGCAGCGAGCGCTTGACCTGCTGTGGCCACGCTTCGGGATCGACTATGAACCCGCCTTTCTGGATCTGGATGCGGTGTTCGGTCGCCCGGCGCCCCGTTCCGTGGAGATCGGGTTCGGCAACGGCGAGAATCTCGCCGCGCTGGCGGCCGCCCACCCGCAGCGCAACTATCTGGGCATCGAGGTCCATCGTCCTGGCGTGGGGAGGCTGCTGCTGACGCTCGAGGAGCGGGGGCTCGGGCATGTGCGCCTCATCTGCCACGATGCAGTTGAAGTTCTGCAGCGGCAGATCCCGCCCGACAGTCTCGATGAAGTGCTCATCCTGTTTCCCGATCCGTGGCCGAAGAAGCGCCACCACAAGCGGCGCCTGGTGCAGGCTCCGTTCGTGGAACTGGTGGCCGGCAGGTTGCGGCCGGGCGGCGTGCTGCGCTTCGCCACCGACTGGCAACCCTATGCGCAGTCTGCGCTCGAAGTCCTGAGTGCAAGTCCGCTGCTGCGCAATCTTTCAGCCGACGGCGGGTACGTTCCGCGGCCCGCCGAGCGCCAGCCCACGCGCTTCGAGAAGCGCGGCGAGAGGCTCGGCCACGGAGTGTGGGATCTGGCTTTCGCCCGACGTTGAACGCCAACTGCGCGGTCGGTCAGATTGATGCTGTGCGGGACTCAATAACTTCTTGAAAGCGTCACGGCTCGGGAGCAACATCGAATCGCACCCGAGAGAGGTTGTTGCGATGACGGCTCCTCATCCGACTATTGGCGAGTGGTATCGCCACACGGGCGGTAACTCGTTCGAAGTCGTCGCGTTCGACGAGGACGACGGCACGATCGAGATCCAGTATTTCGACGGGACCGTCGAGGAGATGGATACTGAAGACTGGGAAGGCCAGTGGGCGGACCGTGCTCTCGAGGCGGCGGAGCCCCCTGAAGACTGGACCGGATCGGTGGACGTCGAGGTCGCTGACGACAACTACGGCGGCACGGATATCTCGGGGGACGAGGGAAACCTGCGCGCGAGCTCGCTCGACGGTATCGATCTGTTCGAGTGAACGCCTCGCCTGGAGGCGATGACTCAGCGTCGAGGCGCGCCGCACTGTTGGCACCGACAGCGTCAGCGCCTGTCAGCGGCCGCCGTCGTCGCTTGTACCCAGATCGACCTCATCACCCAACATCACGAAGCCACCCGTCAGCCTGACCGGGATTGAGCGCAGGGAAAATCCCGCACACGGTCCGGCCACGCAGTAACCCGTGCTCTTCTCAAACAGCGCGCCGTGGGATGAACACAGGATGAGTGCGCCATCCGGCGACAGGAAGCTGTTGGGACGCAGGTTCAGGGGATGACCGGCATGCGGACAGCGGTTGCGGTAGGCGCAGACCTGATCACGCACGCGCACGACGAAACCCCGCACCGGCCAGTCGCCGCGTCCGATGGTGAAGCCGCGCGCGTTTGAGTCGTGGAGATCATCGAGACGGCAGATCACACGCTCGACGTCGAGCTGAACCTGGCCCGGTGGGTTGGACGCCGACGGGTTGGACGCCAACGGATTGGAAGCTGACGGGCGGGATGGCGGCGGGTCGGGCTCGCTCACGCGCGCTGCACATCCAGTGCTTCGATCCGCCCACGGTTGATCCACACGATGGCCAGGCCCGGCAGGGCGATCGCGAAGCTCACCACGTAATAGGTGAACCAGCCGCCGTGGTCCGCCACCCAGCCGGCCGGATAACCGAGGCCGTAGCGGGGCAACAGCGCCAGCGAAGACAGCAGCGCGTACTGGAAGGCGCTGTAACGGATGTCGCACAGGGCCATGATCAGCGCCACCAGGGCGATGTTGCCCATCGCGGCGGCGACGTGTTCGATCACGACCGCGGCAGCCATGAGCGCATAGCTCTTCCCGACCGCCGCGAGCGCGCAGTACATCAGGTTGGTCACCGCCTGCGCCACGCCGAAGATCAGCATCGAGCGCCACAGCCCCAGGCGCACCATCGCGATGCCACCGAGCACCGCGCCCAGCAGCGAGCCACCGGTGAACAACGACTTCACCACCACTGCCAGCTCGGTCTTGGAGAACCCCGTGTCCAGCATGAAGGGTGTGAACAACTTCATGGCGAAGGCATCGCCGATCTTGAAGAGCAGCACGACGCTCAGGAGGGCCAGCGCTCCCGGACCCGCCAGCAGCTCCCGCAACGGTGTGATGACCGAGTCACCCAGGGAGCGCGGCGGCGCCGGCGACTCGCCGGGTTCGGGCGCGAACCAGGTGGCCAGTGTGAACAGCGCCATGACCCCGGCGAGAACCAGGAATGCCGGCCGCCAGCCGAAGTAATCCGCGACCAGCAGCGCAAGTCCCGAAGCGAGCCACGCGCAAGTGCGATACCCCAGATTGGTCAACGCCGCCGCCGGGCCGCGTTCTTCCGGGCGCGCGATGTCCGTGCGGTAGGCGTCGATGACGATGTCCTGGGTGGCGGAGAAGAACACGATGGCCAGCGCGCACACGGCCACCGGTGTCAGCGCCAGGGCCGGGTCCTGCGTCGCCATGAAACCAATGGCCGCCGCCAGCGCAACCTGACTGATGAGCATCCACCCGCGCCTTCGGCCCAGCAGGGGCAGCGGGTAACGGTCGAGAAAAGGTGCCCACAGGAACTTGAACACGTAGGGCAACGCAACGTACGACATGAGGCCGATGGTCGTGTTCGAGACGTGCGCATCCTTGAGCCAGGCCTGCAGCGCGCTTTCGGTGAGCTGGTTCGGGTAGCCGGAGGCCGCGCCCATCAGCAGGATGGCGAGCATCTTGGGGCTGGCCAGCACCTGTCGCAGCGGCGGTCGTTGCGACCGGACCGGCGCGGGGGTGGGCGATCGCACGCTTGGGGCGGAGAGCGGGCCCGGGGCGGGCACCCCGCCCGTGGTCGGTTCAGGCATCGCTCCATGATACCGTTGCGCCCCACTCACGGTCCGGACTTCGCGCGGATGCAACCCTATCAGCTGGATTTCATCGATCTCGCCCTGGCGCGCGATGCGCTGCGCTTCGGCACGTTCCGCCTGAAATCCGGTCGCGAGAGTCCCTACTTCTTCAATGCCGGTCTGTTCAGCGACGGCGCGGCGGCGGCGATGCTCGGACGCTGCTACGCGGCCGCCATCCTGCACGCCGGCGTCGGCTTCGACATGGTGTTCGGGCCAGCCTACAAGGGCATTCCGCTCGCGACCGCTGTCGCCATCGCACTGGCCGAACACCATGGCCGCAATGTGCCTTACGCCTTCAACCGGAAGGAGGCCAAGGATCATGGCGAAGGCGGCAACGTGGTGGGCAGCCCCCTGCGTGGCCGCGTGCTCATCATCGACGACGTGATCACTGCCGGGACCGCCATCCGCGAATCGCTCGACCTGATTCGCGGCGCAGGCGCCCAACCCGTGGGCGTGGCGCTGGCGCTCGACCGCCAGGAGCGCGGCCAGGGCAGTCTGTCAGCGGTGCAGGAGCTGCAGCAGGAGTTCGGCCTGGCGTGTGTGAGCGTGATCACACTTGCCGATCTGATCGAGACCCTGTCCCGGCCACCCGACGGACGGAGTCGCATTTCTGCCGAGCAGCTCACATCGCTGCTCGCCTACCGGCAACGGTACGGCGTCAGCTGACTCTTGCCACGGGCGCGGTGGCGGCCGGACAATGACGGGTGGCCGTCGGGCCGTGTGTGGGGGGCTTCTTGATGCTCGAGCCGCGTGTGGCGCTCGCTCTGTTTGGCGTGCTGGCCGGTTTCGTACCGGTGGGCGCTCTGGGCGCGAGCAGCTCGACGACCAAGTCCACCGAGACGTACAAGTGGACCGATGAGCAAGGAGTTGTGCACTACGGCGACAGCGTCCCCCCACAGTATGCGAAGCAGGACCGCTCGGTTCTCAACAGCCATGGCATCGAGGTGCGTCACCTCGATGCGCAGAAGACTCCCGAGCAGCTTGCCGCCGATGAGCGGGCGCGGCAGGAACTCATCCGGCAGAAGCAGCACGACAGCTTTCTGATGACGACTTACACGTCGGTCAAGGACATCGAGGCGCTGCGCGACGTCCGCCTCGACCAGCTGGCAGGACAGAAGCTCGCCGCGCAGCAATTTGTCGACAGCCTGCACTCGCGCCTGAGTTCACTGCAGGCGCGCGCAATGACCTTCAAACCCTACAGCACGCGCGCCGACGCGCGTCGCATGCCCGATGATCTTGCCGAGGACCTGGTGCGCACGCTGAGCGACCTGCGCACGCAATCGAATGCGCTGGCGCAGAAGAGCGAGGAAGAATCCAACCTGCGGGCGCAGTTCCAGACTGACATCGAGCGCTACCGCGAACTGCACGCCGCGCAGGTCCAGGCGCAGCGCTGATCTCTTTCAACCTGCGGCTCTCGTCAGCGGCTTGCAGGCCAGGGCCCGTCCCCGGTCAGTGACGGCCTGAGTGACCGAAGCCGCCCGCGCCGCGCTCGGTACCGGCGAAATCCTCGACGACCTGCAGTTCCACCTGCACCACCGGCACCACGACCAGCTGCGCGACCCGCTCGCCCGGGCGGATGGTGAAAGGCTCCAGTCCCCGGTTCCAGCATGAGACCATCAGCTGACCCTGGTAGTCCGAATCGATCAGTCCGACCAGGTTGCCGAGCACGATGCCGTGTTTGTGGCCCAGGCCCGAGCGCGGCAGGATCACGGCCGCCAGCCCCGGATCCTCCACGTGGATGGCCAGTCCGGTGGGAATGAGCTCGGCGCGACCGGGCTGCAGCTGCAGGTCGCGATCCAGACAGGCGCGCAGATCGAGCCCGGCCGAACCGGCCGTGGCATAGGTGGGCAGCGGAAATTCACTGCCGATGCGTGGATCGAGGATGCGGACCTTGAGCGGGCGATGGGCCGCCGGGCGCGGTGCCGTCATGCCAGCGCAGTGCCGCGCTGCGCGGGACTGGATTGCGCGGCCGCGTACGATTCGGCGATCAGCGCGACCAGTTCGCGCGCCAGGGTCAGCTTGGAGGCGCGACCGAGCTCGCGCCGGCCGGCGCGCCACAGCACGATGAGCTGGTTGTCCTCGCAGTCGAAGGCCTTGTCGTGGCCCACTTCGTTGGCCGCGATCATGTCGAGATTCTTCTTCAGCAGCTTGCCGCGCGCGTGCTGTTCCACGGACTCGGTCTCGGCGGCGAATCCCACCACGAACGGGCGCCGCGGCAATGCCGCCACCGTCGCCAGCACATCCGTCGTGCGCTCCATGTTGAGATCGAGCGTGTCGGAGGTCTTCTTGATCTTCTGTGGCGCGGCGCTCGCCGGCCGGTAATCCGCCACCGCCGCGGTGGAGATGAAAATGTCAGCGCCCGTGGCCTCTGGCAACACAGCCGCGAGCATGTCCGCGGCGCTCTCAACATCGATACGGCGTACACCGGCCGGAGTGGGCAAGCTGACCGGACCACTGACGAGAACGACTTCGGCGCCGGCCTCGCGCGCCGCCTGGGCGACCGCGAATCCCATCTTGCCGGAGCTGCGATTGCTGATGAACCGCACCGGATCGATGCGCTCGCGCGTGGGGCCCGCGGTGATCAACACGCGGCGGCCCTGCAGAGGCCCGCGGTTCACCAGCAGCGCGCCGAGCCGGTCGGCGAGCTCCAGCGGCTCGAGCATCCGGCCGGCACCCACCTCGCCGCAGGCCTGATCACCTTCCGCCGGTCCGAATATCCGCACACCGCGCTGGTGGAGCATCGCCACGTTGTCGGCCGTCGCGGGGTTGGCCCACATCACGCGATTCATGGCCGGTGCCACGGCGATCGGCGCCTGGCTCGCAAGACACACGGTGGTGAGAAGATCATCCGCGAGTCCGTTCGCCAGTCGCGCCAGGAAGTCCGCGCTCGCGGGTGCCACCAGGATCAGCTCGGCCCAGCGCGCCAGCTCGATGTGCCCCATCGCAGCTTCGGCCGCGGTATCCCACAGATCCGTGCGGACGGTGCGTCCGGACAATGCCTGGAAAGTCATCGGGGTGACGAACTCGCGTGCACCAGCCGTCATGACCACCTGCACCTCGGCGCCACGCTCGCGCAGGCGGCGGACGAGATCCGCCGACTTGTAGGCGGCAATTCCGCCCGTGACCCCGAGGACTATTCGTTTGCCCTGCATCGCGATTCCGCGCGCGTTCCTGGATGCTGGAGCGATTATCGGGCGACATTCCCCGGGGGTGCAAACAACGGCTTGGCATATCGGCATTTCCGCGCGTACCGGTCCGTTTTGGCCCCTGCCCGCCGGCCAGTCACCCCGGCACAGTCTCCGGCGTGCCCACGGCAGGAGGTATGGATGAACACACGCCGCGCCGGGAAGGCCCCGGCGGGGCTCCCGGGCCCCAGCCTGACCATCGACCGGTGGCCGGAATCGGAGCGGCCGCGGGAGAAGCTGCTGGAACGAGGTGCGCAGGCGCTGAGCGATGCCGAGCTGCTGGCCCTGCTGATCGGCTCGGGGACCCCCGGACGCTCGGCCGTCCAGGTGGCCCGGGAGCTGATTGCCGGCGCGGGAAGCTCGCTGCGCGAGCTGCTCAATGCCGACCGGGAGAGCTGGAAGCGCCACCGCGGCATCGGCGATGCCCGCTTTGCGGCCATCCAGGCGGCGGTCGAGCTCACCCGGCGTCACCTCCAGGAGCCGTTGCGCAAGGGGTCCGCACTCTCGGATCCCGATGCCACCCGACGATTTCTGGTCGCGCAGCTCCGGGACCGCCGTTACGAGGTATTTTGCGGCCTGTTCCTCGATAATCGACACCGTTTGATCGCTTTTGAGGAGATCTTCCGCGGGACCATCGACGGCGCGAGCGTCTATCCCCGCGAGGTGGCCCGGCAGACGCTGGCGCATAACGCCGCTTCCTTCATCGCGGCGCATAACCACCCGTCCGGGTGCCTCGAGCCGAGCCAGGCCGACGAGCTCGTGACACGCAGGCTGCAGCAGACCCTTGCCCTGGTGGATGTACGCCTGCTGGATCATTTCATCGTGGGCGATGGCCAGTGCTTCTCCTTTGCGGAGAACGGGCTACTGTAGGGCATCTCCGGTCCGGGGTGGATGCGAGGCCCCGCCGCCGCCCCGGGGGCCAGTTGCTCTGGCGAGGAGGGGCTGGTATAAAGCGCGACTCCGTGCGGCGGGCTCGCCCGCGCACTGCCAAATCACTGAATTCTCAAGGTTGTTTCGTATGTCCCGCGTCTGCGAGATCACCGGCAAGGGGCCGGCCGTCGGTAACCGCGTCTCCCACGCGAACAACAAGAAGCGCCGCCGCTTCCTGCCGAACCTGCACTCACAGCGATTCTGGGTCGAGACCGAGAAGCGCTGGGTGTCGCTGCGCATTTCCGCCAACGGGCTGCGCACGATCGAGAAGAAGGGCATCGACACCGTTCTCGCGGAACTTCGCGCCCGGGGCGTGAGGATCTAGGCCGCCGCGGCGCCGCCAGGAGCGAACCATGCGCGAAAAGATCAAACTGCTGTCCACGGCCGGTACCGGCCACTTCTACGTGACCACCAAGAACAAGCGCCTGCATCCGGACAAGCTGGAAGTGCGCAAGTTCGACCCGGTGTCGCGCAAGCACGTGGTCTACAAGGAAACCAAGATCAAGTAGGCGCGCACCGGCGCTGACCGATGACAAGGCCCGGCACTGCCGGGCCTTTTGCTTTGGCCGCCACGCCGGTGGCGGCGCGAGGGTGAGGCGATGCCGGAATTGCCCGAAGTCGAAACCACTCGCCGCGGTATCGAGCCGCACACCGTCGCGCGCCGGATCCGGGCGTTGCACGTGCACGAGCCACGGTTGCGCTGGCGCATTCCGGACGATCTGCCGGGCAAGGTGGCCGGACAGCGCATCGAGCGGGCGACACGCCGCGCGAAGTACCTGTTGCTCGAACTCGAAGCGGGCACGCTGCTGCTGCACCTGGGGATGTCCGGCAGTCTGCGCGTGCTGCCGGCGGACACCCCGCGACTGGCGCACGATCACTTCGACCTGGTGCTCGACTCCGGACAGGCGCTGCGATTCAACGACCCGCGCCGATTCGGCAGCCTGCATTTCACAGACACCGATCCGAACGAGCACCCGCTGCTCGCGGACCTCGCTCCCGAGCCTCTGGCCGAGGCCTTCGACACCGACTACCTGTGGCGCGTGACGCGCGGCCGGCGGGTCGCGATCAAACAACTCCTGATGAACAGCAGGTTGGTGGTCGGCGTGGGCAACATCTACGCGAGCGAAGCGCTGTTCAGGGCAAAAGTCCGCCCGCGCCGCCAGGCGCGGAGCCTGTCCCGAGCGGAAGTGGCACGGCTGGTGCGCGCGGTCCGCACCGTGCTGGCAATGGCGATACGCGTGGGCGGCACGACCCTGCGGGACTACGTGGGCGCGGATGGTGAACCCGGATATTTCAGGCAGAAGCTCTACGTGTACGAGCGCAAGGGGAAGCCCTGTCGCAACTGCCGAACGCCGGTCCGCCAGTTCACACAGGGGCAGCGCTCGACCTACTACTGCCCGACCTGCCAGACGTAGGCGGCGCTGTCAGACGTAGGCGGCGCTGTCAGAAGCAGGGGGCGCTCTCAGAAGCAGGCGGCGTCAGGAAAGCACGCCCGTCGCGCGCTCGTAGGTGATGCTCAGCAGCAGTTGATCCTCGCGCGGCTGCATGTCCATCGGGCGATCCTTGCCATCCAGGTCGTAGCAGACCGTGAGGCGATCGTCGGTCAGCTCGAAGATGGCCAGCATGCTGCGTCCGGCATTCGGACCGGTGCGCCCGAGGATGTCGATGGTGCAGGGAGTCGCCGTGGCGTCCACCAGATACTCACCACGATCAACCACCTGGTTGGTGCGATCGATGATGCTGTAGTCGTGGCCGGCGAGCACGAGATATTTCACGCGCAGCTCGGCGACGATCAGCTCTTTCCCGGAGACGTTGGCGGCCACGGGCACCCACGCGCCCTCCAGTGGTGGAGGCGTTGCCCTGGCGGAATCACGCGGAGGTGTGTTCACGCGGCCCTGGGAAACTGTGCTGACCCGACCTTCAGGAGCGGCGGTGCTTCTTCAGCTCCGCCTCCACGATCGGGTGGACGAACTCCGCCACATCGCCGCCGAGCACCGCGATCTCACGTACCAGCGTCGAGGAGATGAAGGTGAACTGCTCCTGCGGGGTGAGGAACACCGTCTCGATCTCGCGCGCCAGATGCCGGCTCATGTTGGCGAGCTGGAACTCGAACTCGAAATCGGACACGGCGCGCAGGCCGCGCACCACCACCGAGACGCCGTGCTGTTTGGCGAACTCCACGGTGAGGCCCGCGTAGCCCACCACCTCGACGTTGTTCAGGTCGGCCAGCACGCGGCGCGCCAGATCGACGCGCGCGTCGAGCGGAAACATCGGCGCCTTGTTGGGATTCGCCGCGATGGCGACGATCACGCGGTCGAAGATGCTCGCCGCGCGGCGCACCAGGTCGTGATGACCGTTGGTGATCGGATCGAACGTGCCGGGATACATGGCAACACGCTTCATTCGCCGGCGGCTCCCTCATTCTGACTGGCGAGCAGATGATACCCGACCGCCCCGGCCTGCTTCGCCTTGATGACCTGCCAGCGCTGCGGCAGGGGCGGCAGGCCGGCCTGCGCGCCGGTTTCGACATAAATCCACGCACCGGGCGCGAGCCAGCCGCGTTCCTCCAGAAGCCGCGCCACCTGCGTGAGCAGGCCCGAATCGAAGGGCGGATCGAGAAAGGCGATGTCCACCGGGTGCGGCGGGCCAGCCAGGAACCGCGCTGCGTCCGCCTGCTCCACGCTCCCGCCGGAGGCGTGCCACTCGATGAGGCGCGCGCGCAACGCCTGGACCGCGGCCGCATCGCGCTCGACGAAGGTCACCCGCGCGGCGCCACGAGACAGGGCCTCGAGGCCCAGGGCACCGCTGCCGGCGAACAGATCCAGGCAGCTCGCCCCGGCGACGCGCGTGCCGAGCCAGTTGAACAGGGTCTCCCGGACGCGATCCGGCGTGGGTCGGATCTGCTCGACGGGCGGGAACCGCAGCCGACGCCCGCGCCACGTCCCGCCGATGATTCTCAACACGCGCGCCTGGGCAGCGCGTGCCGGCGGCGGCGGCCGGCCACCTGATTTTCCGCTTGGGGTCACTGTCGTGCTGCCCGGGCAGCGGCTTGCCACCCTTCTCGCCGCAAGCGTACCCTAGCGGGGTCTTGCCATAACAGTAACAAGGCACGGAGCGAAGGGGGTTCGCGACCGGCTGGAACGGTTCAAGGAGTTCGAGGGATATGGAGAAACGCGTGTGGGCTGCGGGCCTGGCGGCCGCGCTGCTGCTGGCAGGGTGCTCGGGAGGACACGGGACCATCGGTCCCACCGATCCCACCAGCGGCAACGGCAACCCTACCGGCGCTCCGGTCACTCCGCCGGCTGCGACCGCGGCACTGTTCCAGCCATTGCAGGGAATACTGCCGTATCCCACCGATCTGTACTTCGCCGGCTCCACCGATGGCACGCTGAACATTCAGCCCGCGAATGCGCTGATGCCGAACCAGACGGCTGTCAACGCTCTCGATGGCTTTTCCACCACGGCCGTCATTCGTGAACGCTTCGGCGGCGCGCTCGATCCAACATCGTTTACCGCGGCATCCGTCATCGTCCTGCAGGTGACGATCGATAACACGACGAAGGCGACGACGGGTGTTGTACGCCCACTCACCTACGGCGTGGACTACACGACCGGAATCGGCCCCGAGGCAGGCGTCGGCAACACCATCCTCGAGATTCGCCCGACCAAACCTCTCGTACCGAGCACCGGCGCAACCAACAACGGCTATCTCGTACTGCTGACGAATGGGATCAAGGATGCCAGCGGCAATGCGGCGACCGCTGACACGACCTACGCCAGCATCAAGGCAGCCTTGCCTACCTGTGGCGCGATCACGGACGCTTCCCTGAATGGCATCTGTCAGCTGACGGGCGCACACCTGCAGATCGCTCACGCCATCGGGGTCGATCCGGCCAATGTCGTGTTGTCCTTCAGCTTCTCGACGCAGTCGATCGCTGATTCGCTCGACGTGGTCAGTGCGACGGCGACCGCGCAGACCATCAAGGTCCATTCGACTGGTCTGACGACCGCGCAGGCCGATCCGCGCCTCGCCGGTCACGCCACGATCTACGTGGGCACGCTGAGCATTCCCTACTATCTGAGCCGCACCGCGCCGCTGACCGGGTACTGGCAGGGCGATCCCTCGCCGCTCGACGCCAGCAGCCGGCTGCTGACGCGTTTCAATCCGCAGCCCGTAGCGACGGAAACGCTGCAGATCCCGCTGCTGGTCACCGTGCCGAACGCCAACTCCGCGGGTGGTGGAGTGAAACCGGCCAGCGGCAAATGGCCGGTGCTGATCTTCGAGCACGGCATCACGCGCAACCGGACAGACATGCTGGCGGTGGCGGATTCCTTCGCGGACAGCGGTTTCGTGGTGGTCGCGATCGACCTGCCGTTGCACGGCATCACCGATCCGACGAATCCCCTGTACGCCTCGGGAGCCAACCCGCTGTACGCAGGCCTGGGACTGCCTGCGAGTGGATCGATCGAGCGTACGTTCGATCTCGACGTGCTGAACAACACCACCGGCGCGCCGGGGCCCGATGGAGTGATCGACAGCTCGGGCGCGAGCTTCATCAACCTGACCAGCCTGCTCACCACCCGTGACAATCTGCGGGAAGGGGCAGCCGACCTGATCACGCTGACGCGCTCGCTTCCCAACATGAACCTGGACACCGATCCGGCCGGCGACATCGATCCGGCGGCCGTCCACTTCCTCGGTCACTCGCTCGGGGCGATCATCGGCAGCGTCTACCTGGGAGTGACCCCGCAGTCGGATGTCAGCACGGGCACGCTGGCGATGCCCGGCGGCCAGCTCGCGCAACTGCTGCGCGACTCGCCCACCTTCGGACCCATCATCATCGCCGGTCTGGAGGCGCAAGGGCTGCAGCAGGGCACCACGCTCTTCGAACAATTCTTCCGCGACGCGCAGACCGTGGTGGACTCGGGCGACCCGGTCAACTACATCGCCAGCGCGGCCACGAATCACCCCATCCATATGCTTCAGGTGGTAGGCAGCTCCACGAGCCCGCCCGACCAGGTGGTGCCGAATTCAGCCACCCAGAGGCTCATCGATGCCGCGGCGCTGACGCGCATTCCCGCCCCGATGGCGCCCGGGCCGGTGATCAATCCCAACGGGCATCGGGCCTACGTGAACTTCCTGGCGGGCGGCCATGGTTCCATCATCGATCCCACCGCCAGCCTCGCGGTGACCACGGAGATGCAGGGCGAGGCGATCGTGTTCACCGGCGCGCCGCTGCCGCCAATACCGGCGCTGTCGTTTCCGGGATTCCCGACGACCACGGGTGGAACTGTCATCCTGGTGCTGAATCCCACGGTCATCGAGCCGTAGCGTCGCGCGATCCGACGCGACGCCGCCTGATCGGCGTGGCCTTGCGGACGGCGGCGCACAGCCGCCGGCTTTGGCCGTTACAATAGGGGTTCCCGCCACGAGAACCCCATGTTTCGACGCTCACGGCCCTCCCCCGAATCTCCGTCCGCACCGAAGGAAGAGCGCCAGGGGTTCTTCGGGCGCCTGCGCGCCCGCCTCAATCGCGGCAATTCCTGGCTCACCTGCGATCTGGCCGACCTGTTCCGCGGCCGCCGCATCGATGCGCAGATCCTCGAGGAGCTGGAGAGCCGGCTGCTGCTCGCCGATGTCGGGGTCGAGGCTACCAACCACATTCTCGAGGGGCTGCAGAAGCGCGTTGCCCGCAACGAGCTCGAGGACGTCGGCGCGCTGATCGCGGCTTTGCGGGCGGCGATCGTGGAGATCCTGGCACCTTGCGCGCGAGCCCTCGTCATCGATCCGGCCCGTGCGCCGTTCGTGATCCTGGTCGTGGGTGTCAACGGCTCGGGCAAGACCACCAGCATCGGCAAGATGGCGCGTCGCTTCACCGAACAGGGTCACAGCGTTCTGCTCGCGGCGGGAGACACCTTCCGTGCTGCCGCCATGGAGCAGCTCAACGTCTGGGCCGAGCGCAGCGGCGCGGAATTCGCCGCGCAGCAGCCCGGGGCCGATCCGGGCGCCGTGGTGTTCGATGCGCTCCAGTCGGCGCGCTCGCGCGGCACTCACGTGCTGCTCGCCGACACGGCCGGCCGCCTGCACAGCCAGTCGCATCTCATGGAGGAGCTGAAGAAGGTCAAGCGCGTGATACAGCGGGTTGACCCGACTGCGCCACACGAAGTGTTGCTGGTTCTCGATGCGAATCAGGGTCAGAACGCGCTGTCGCAGGCCATCCAGTTCCACGAGGCGGTCGGCGTCACCGGACTGGTTCTGACCAAGCTCGACGGCACCGCCAAGGGCGGCATCGTGGTCGCGATTGCGCGCCGGCTGGGCCTGCCCATCCGCTTCATCGGCATCGGTGAGCAGCCCGAGGACTTCGGCGAGTTCGATGCCGAAGCGTTCGCCACCGCTCTGGTGGAGGGGCCGCGCGAATGATCGTGTTCGATCATGTCAGCAAGCGTTATCCCAACGGTCGGGAGGCGCTCACCAGCGTGACCTTCGAGATCCACACGGGCGAGATGGTGTTTCTCACCGGTCGTTCGGGGGCCGGCAAGTCCACGGTCCTGAAGCTGATCGCCCTGCTCGAGAGACCGACACGCGGCACCGTGCTGGTCGCCGGAAGGAACACGAGCACGCTCAAGTCGCGCCATATCCCGGCTTTCCGCCGCAACATCGGCGTGGTGTTCCAGGATCACCGGCTGCTGGTGGATCGTCCCGTGTTCGACAACGTGGCGCTGCCGCTGGTGGTCGCGGGCACCCCCCTGAAGGAAATCGACAAGCGTGTGCGCGCCTCGCTCGATCAGGTGGGTCTGTTGGGCAAGGAGCGCATGTTGCCCGTGGAACTGTCCGTCGGCGAACAACAGCGCGTGGGTATCGCACGCGCGGTCGTCAGCAAGCCGCCGCTGCTGATCGCCGATGAGCCGACCGGCAATCTCGATCCCGACCTGGCGCTCGAGATCATGCGATTGTTCCGGCGCTTCCAGGATGTCGGCGTCACGGTCGTGGTGGCCACGCACGACCTGCACATCGTGCGCGAGTTCGGCCAGCGCGAGATCGTCATCGAGAACGGCCAGATCGATGGCGATGTCGCCGATCCGCTGCCGAGCGTGATCGCGGTCCGATAGCCGTGGGTGCCAGGCATCTGCAAGCCCTGCTGGGCTCCCTCGGACGACTGGTCCGCAATCCACTGGCGACGGTATTCACGCTGCTGGTGATCGGGCTCGCTCTCGCACTGCCGATGGCCCTGGACCTGCTTGTCGTCAACGCTCAGGTTGCGACAGGCGGTCTCACCAACGCGGTCGACCTGTCGGTGTACCTGAAGACGGACGTACCGCTCGCGAAGGCGCAGCAGCTCGAACACAACGCGCGCGCGCGGCCGGATGTGGCGCAGGCCGAACTCATCCCCGCCGATAAGGCGCTCGAGGAGTTTCGCACCTTCTCCGGGTTCGGCGCGGCGCTGGACGCGCTCAAGGAAAATCCGCTGCCGCACGTCATCCGCATCCAGCCGCGTGACACCGCGCAGTCGGCGGCTTCAGTGGAGTCACTGCGTCGCTATCTGTCCGCGTGGCCCGAAGTGGACTCGGTGCAGGTCGACACCGAATGGGTGGCACGGTTCAACGCGATCCTGGAGGTGCTGCGACGCCTGCTGATCATCGCCGCCGCACTGCTGGGCGCCGGCGTGCTCGCCGTGATCGGCAACACGATCCGGCTGGAGATCCTCAACCGGCGCGCCGAGATCGAGGTCACCAAGCTCGTGGGCGGCTCCAACGCCTTCGTGCGCCGGCCATTCCTTTATACCGGCGTGCTCTACGGCCTGGGCGGCGCCTTGCTCGCGTGGGCCATCGTGACTGGCGCCATCCTGGTCCTCGATCAGCCCATTGCCACTCTGGCGAAGCTCTACGGCAGCCGCTTCGAGCTGCAAGGACCTTCCGGACGTGACCTGGGATATCTGCTGGGCAGCGGCGTCGTGTTGGGATGGATGGGTGCGTGGATTTCAGCGGCGCGGCACCTGAGCCGGATCGAGCCACGCGCCTGAAGGAGCGGCGATGCGACACGCGTTGGCGAAGTCATTCGCAGTAAGACTGGCTTCGGGAAGCCTCGGCTTGCTGCTGTGGGTTACCCCGGCCATGCAAGCGCCGCTGCATGCCGCGCCAGCCGCCGCCGCGCCAGCCGCCGCCGCGCCAGCCGCCGCCGCACCAGCCGCCGCCGCACCAGCCGCCGCCGCACCAGCCGCCGCTGCGCCGGCGACAGTCACGCCGTCCGACAAATGCGTGCCAACCAACCGGCGGACAGGGGCCGAGCTGGAATCCAAGTGCTATGCCCTCGGCTTCGGCGGCCTGGAGCGGACCGTGCGGGTCTATGTTCCCGCGGCTAGAAAAGACCCGATGCCTCTGGTCGTGGTGATGCACGGTGGCGGGGGTTCGGCCGGGGGCATGGAGTGGCTGACGAACGAAGGCTTCAACCGTATCGCCGATCGCGACGGAGCCCTCATCGTGTACCCCGACGGAATCGGCAAAGGCTGGAATGACGGCCGCACGGACATGAAATCCAAGTCCGTGGCCGAGCACATCGACGATCTTGGCTTTCTGCGTGCACTACCTCACGAACTGGCCACTCTTTTCCCGATCGACAGCCAGCGTGTATACGCGACGGGTATCTCCAACGGCGGGCTGATGTCTTACCGGCTTGCCTGCGATGCCGCGGACGTCTATGCAGCCGTGGCGCCCGTCGCGGCCAACATGTCGGTGGAGCTAGCGCCGAAGTGCAGGCCGGCGAGACCGATCTCCATCGCCATCATTGACGGGACCGACGATCCGATCATGCCCTGGGCGGGCGGACCCATCAAAGTCCTGCTGTCGGCGCGCGGAACTGTCCTGTCGACCCGGGCCACGGCCGATCAGTGGGTGTCGCTGGATCGGTGTGGCGCCTTGCGCAATGACGGTAAACCGGTCGATGCGGATCCCGATGACGGTACCAGCCTGTTGATCAGCTCGGCCGACTGCGCCGCGCACACACAGGTACGCCTTTACGAAGTCAGGGGTGGCGGGCACACCTGGCCGCGCGGCAAACCCTACCTGGGCAAGTGGATCGTCGGTCGCGTGAGTCAGGAGCTGGATGCCAACGAGGTGATCTGGCAGTTCTTCCGGCAGCACGCCCTGCACTGAGTCGGGTTCGCCGCGCGCAGCCCGTCGGCGCGGGGCGATGCGGGTGCGCCGGGCCGGCTCACCGAGCCTCGCCCGGCAGCGGCTCAGTGGTAGCCTTCGCCGGGATGCACCTTGCCCCGGAACGTGTGATACACGAACACGGTGTAACCCAACACGAAGGGCACCAGCACGGTCGTGCCGATGAGCATGAAGTTCTGCGCCTTCGGCGTCGAGGCCGCATCCCACAAGGTGATTTCGGGCGGCGCCAGGTACGGCAGCGTGGAGATCGCCAATCCCACGAACGAGATGATGAAGAGCCCGACGGCACTGTAGAACGCGGTCGTCGGATGCCGGCCCTTCAGTCCCCGCCAGCATGAGACGGCGAGGAAGGTCGTGATCAGGGGGACGGGCGACAGATACAGCCGGTTGGGCCAGTTCAGCCAGCGCAGCGCGACGCGTGGGAATTCCAGCGGCGTCCACACGCTGATGAGCAGGATGAAGGCCAGCAATGCCATCAGGAGTGGACGCGCGTGCCGCCGGGATGCCTGCTCGACCCCACCGGAGGTCTTCATGACCAGCCAGCACGAACCCAGCAGCGCATAGCCGACGATCAGCCCGCAGCCGCACATCAGGCTGAAGGGACTCAGCCAGTCGAACGGACCTCCGGCGAACTGGCGGTTCTCGAGGTGAAATCCTCTGAGCAACCCACCAACCATGGTGCCCTGGGCGAAGGCGGCGAGCGTGGAGCCGGCCGCGAATGCCACATCCCACTTGCGATGGTGCGGCTTGGCCACCCAGCGGAACTCGAAGGCCACGCCGCGGAAAACCAGTGCGAGCAGCATGGCGATGAGCGGTACGTACAAGGCAGGCGCGATCACCGAATACGCCAGCGGAAAGGCCACGAGCAGCCAGGTGCCGCCCAGCACCAGCCAGGTTTCGTTGCCATCCCAGAAGGGCGCGACCGAGTTCATCATCTGATCCCGGTCGGCTTCGGCGGGAAACAGCGGAAACAGGATGCCCACGCCGAGATCGAAACCATCGAGGATGACGTACAGCGCCACGGCGAGTCCGACTACCCCGGTAGCCACTACCGGCAGCCAGTAAGCCAGCCCCTGAAGGTGGTCAGGGTTCATGCGCGATCCTCGGCCGGCGCTTCGAGCGGCCCCGCCTCGAGTGGCTGCGCACCCAGTGAGAGAGGCCGGTTGGGCAGCGCTTGCGGCAGTGACTCGGGCGATGCCACCGCGGCGGGTTTGGGACCACCGAGTACGAGGCGCCGGATGTAGTAGATGCCGATCGAGAACACGACGGAGTAAACCAACACGAAGGCGATGAGGGAGCCGGCCACGGTGGCGGCGCTGATCGGCGAGAAGGCCAGATCGGTTCGCACGATGCCATAGGCGGCGTAGGGTTGCCGGCCGCATTCGGTGGTCACCCACCCGGCAAGAATCGCGACGAAGCCCAGCGGCCACGTGTAAGTGGTGGCGCGCAGATACCAGCGCGTGGAGAACAAGGCTCCGCGTGCCCAGAGCAACGCGCCAGTCAACCCCAGGGCGATCAGCAGGACGCCGATGCCGACCATGATGCGAAATGCAAAGAAAACCGGCACGACCGGCGGACGGGCATCGCGCGGGAAATCCTTCAGGCCGGCAAACCGCCCATCCAGATGGTGCTTGAGGATGAGTCCACCCAGACGCGGGATGGCGATCTCGGCGCGGTTACGCTCCTGCTGTTCGTCCGGCCACCCGAACAGCACCAGCGGCGCCGGTCCGGTGTCCTGCCAGTGTCCCTCCATCGCGGCAATCTTGACGGGCTGATACTCGAGTGTGTTGAGGCCGTGCTGGTCGCCAAACAGCAGCTGGGCGGGCCCCAGTACGGCCAGCATGCCGACACCCATGCGCAGCATGGTGCGCGCCTCGTCCTGGAACTTGCCCTCCAGCAGGTAGCGTGCGCCGGCCGCCAGCACGACCACCGAGGTGGTGAGATAGGCGGCGGTCATCATGTGGGTGAAGCGATAGGGGAAGCTGGGATTGAAGATCACCTGCAGCCAGTTGGTGGGGTAGGCAATGCCCGCCTGCACGATGTGACCGGCCGGGGTCTGCATCCAGCTGTTCGCGGCGATGATCCAGAACCCGGAGATCAGGGTCCCCAGCGCCACCAGCACCGCCGAGGTCACGTGCAGCCACGGGGGCACGCGTTTCCAGCCGAACAGCATGATCCCGAGGAAGGTGGACTCGAGGAAGAAAGCGGTGAGAACTTCGTAGCCGATCAGCGGTCCAATCACGTTGCCGGCCGCCAGGGAAAAGCGGCTCCAGTTGGTGCCGAGCTCGTACGAGAGCGGAATCCCCGAGACCACCCCCATCGCGAACGAGACGGCGAAGATCTTTGTCCAGAAGCGCGCCAGACGGTGGTAGTGGTCGCGCCCGGTGCGCCGCCAGAGCACCAGCAGCGTGGCCACGAAGGCCGACGACCCGATCGAGAAGGCCGGGAAGATGATGTGGAAGCTGATGGTGAACGCGAACTGCAGGCGGGCCAGCAGCAGGGCGGTCGGGTCCACGCTTCGGGACTCCTTGGGCGGAGGGCGGGCGTTCGAGGTGCCGCGTAGTGTAGTCCGGACCGCGCCGCTCGGCTGGGACCACTCTACCGCTGGTCCCGGCGCTGGTGGCAGTGTGGGTTGCGCGGGGCGGACGCCAACCGCAGCGGTGGATGGCGGTGGCGGCGGATGGCAGCGGCGCTGGCGTGACCGCGAGCCCTGCTACAGGCGCCGGCACCCCTTTGGAGGGAGCTGCCCGTCCCTCTCCCGCGCCCCGCCTAAGCTATTGTTCTGAAAGGCCTGGTCTGGCAGCGTAGAGGGAACTTTCCGGAGCCTTTAGCACTCCAATACGCTGACTGCTAAACTAGGGCCCCCAACGGGAGAATCAATGACCACAGGTACCGCAATCGTCGCTCGTAACGATCTGGCTCTGGCCGGTCCGCTCGGCAGCCTCGACGCCTACTTGGACCGGGTCAGCCGCATTCCGGTTCTCGGCCGCGAGGAAGAGCGGGAGCTGGCGGAGCGCTTCCGCAGTCACAACGATCTGGGCGCGGCGCGCCAGCTGGTGCTCTCGCACCTGCGCTTCGTCGTGCACATCGCTCGCGGATACAACGGCTACGGCCTGCCCATGGGTGATCTGATCCAGGAAGGCAACGTGGGACTGATGAAGGCGGTGAAGCGATTCGATCCGACCGTGAATGTGCGGCTCGTGTCCTTCGCCGTGCACTGGATCCGCGCGGAGATCCATGAATACGTCCTGCGCAACTGGCGCCTCGTGAAGATCGCCACCACCAAGGCGCAGCGCAAACTGTTCTTCAACCTGCGCCGGCTGAAGAAGAACCTGACGTGGCTGTCCGCCGAGGAGACCGCGGCGGTAGCACGCGATCTGGGTGTGAGCGCGAGCGAGGTGACCGAGATGGAAAAGCGGCTCGCGGCGCGCGACATGTCCTTCGATCCAACTCCGGAAGCGGAGGAGGACGAGGTGTACAGCCCGGCCGCGTATCTGCCGGCCGCCGATGCGGATCCGGCCGAGAAGGTCGAGAGCGCCGAGTGGGAATCCGATTCCTCGGATCGCCTGCAGAGCGCGCTCGCCCGGCTCGATGAACGCAGCCGCGACATCCTGCAGCGCCGCTGGATGGCGGAGGACAAGGCCACTCTGCACGAGCTCGCGGACAAGTACGGCGTCTCGGCGGAGCGCATCCGCCAGATCGAATCCAATGCGCTGGGCAAGCTGCGCAAGTTGATGGGTGAGGCGCAGGAAGCCGCCTGACCGCGAAGCTGACAGACCACGGCCCGGGGTTGGCACGCCCCGGGCTTTTTTTTGCGCGGGGCTTGTCTTCGCACCCGCGCTCCCCTCCCCCTCGGCCGCGAACCATCCGCGGCTTCTCTGCAACACCGGGAACTTTCGTCAGCGCAGCGCATTCAGTAGCGTCGTAAGGTGACCCGAGCTTCGCTGTTGCATCTGCGCAACGTAGATGGAGACATCGCGCCACCGCCGCAAAACGGAAAACCCAAGGAGTGCCGAAGATGAAGAAAGCGCTGCTGTTGTGCGCCCTCGCCCTGCCCGCCCTGGCCGTGGCGCAGCCCGGTGACGAGTGGTACCTCACGCCCCAGGTGGGCGGGATCTCGCCCGATCACGAGCGTGACCTCACGAAGCATGACTGGCTGTACGGCCTCGGAGCCGGCCGCGAACTCGGCAGGTACATCAATCTGGAACTCAACTTCAACGGCGCGCGCATCAACGACGGGCGCGGCCTCGGGCATCTCGACACCTATGGCGGATCGCTCGATGTGCTCGGCGTACTCAACCGCGGTGGGCTGTTCGCTCCGTATCTCAGCCTGGGCGCGGGCGCGGTGCAGGACAACTTCATCAACCTGCCCGACAGGAACCGCACCGATTTCATGACCCAGGCCGGCGTCGGCATGTTCGTGAACCTGTGGCGCAGTCCCTCCGGCACGAGCGGCTTCGCGCTGCGTCCGGACATCAAGGCGCGCTGGGATGATCCGGGCAAGGGCGCTCACCTGGTCGACTACATCGCCACGCTGGGATTCCAGTTCTCGTTCGGCGGCAGTCCGATCGCGCCGCCGGCTCCGCCACCCCCGCCCCCGCCTCCGCCGCCGGCTGCGCAACCAGCACCCGCGCCCGCCGCCGTTCCGGTCACTCCGCCGGACAGCGACCACGATGGCGTGCCGGACGCCATCGACCAGTGCCCCAACACGCCGCCGGGAGTGCAGGTCGACGCCGTGGGTTGCCCGATCAAAGGCTCCGTCACGCTGGAAGGAGTCAACTTCGAGCACAACTCGGCGGATCTGACAGAGGCCTCGCATGCTCCGCTGGATGACGTGGCGACGGGGCTGAAGAAGCATCCGCGCCTGAAGGTGGAGATCCAGGGCCACACGGACAGCACCGGGACGCCTGCTTACAACCTGAAGCTGTCGCAGCGCCGCGCGGACTCCGTGCGTGACTATCTGGTGCAGCAGGGTGTGAGCGCCGATCAACTGGTAACCAAGGGCTACGGCCAGGCCCAGCCGGTCGCGAGCAACGCCTCTGCGGCGGGCCGTGCCAGGAACCGTCGCGTGGTGATGTACGTGCTCAGCAACCCGGGCGACGTCAAGGTCGAGGGGGAGGGATCCGCCCAACAGCAGTAGGCGGATCGCCTTGCGGCAACGGATGAGGCAGCGTAGCGTGGCGCGCAGGAACAGGAACTCCTGCGCGCCATGCGAACCCTGACAGACTGGCTGGACGATTACGGCGCCAGCCACCAGCACGCCACCAACAAACTGCTGCACTGGATCTGCGTGCCGCCCATCGTGCTGTCGGTGTTCGGGTTCCTGTGGTGCTTGCCGGTGCCGGAAGCCTTTGCTGCCGTCTCGCCGTGGTTCAACTGGGCGAGTCTCACGGCCGCTGTGGTGTTGGTCTACTACCTCGCCCTGTCACCGGCGCTCGCGGCCGGCGTACTCGTCGCCTTCGTGTTGTTTCTGCTGATCACTCGATGGCTGGCCGCGCTGCCCTGGCCACTGTGGCTGACCTCTCTGGCGATCTTCGTGGCGGCGTGGATCGGTCAGTTCATCGGACATGCCATCGAGGGCAGGCGGCCGTCGTTCTTCAAGGATGTGCAGTTTCTGCTGATCGGGCCACTGTGGCTGATCGCTGCGGCCTATCGGCGCCTGGGCCTGGAATACCGGTTCTGATCTCGATGCACGGATACCGCAGGCCGCGGACCGCTACGAACGTTCAATACATCGGAGAAACCGCGGCGCCTATACTCGCGCGGTGCCCACTCGATCCCGCAGGGCAGCAAACAATGTCCGGATCGCGCCACTCCGGCACTTTGAAGGGGAGACACATGACGGAGCAGATCACCCGGCGATCCTTCTTCAAGACTGTCGGCTCCGCGACGGCCGTTCCCGTGGCCCTGGGCACTCCGTTGCTGGCCATCGCGGACGCTACGGCCATGGAGCCCGGTGATGCACGGGCACCACCTGCCGCTGCGGCCGCCACCTCCGCGCCGGCACCGGCCGCGGCGGACACCGAGGCCCCGCTGTATCTGTTCTTCAACGCCGAGGAGGCCGCATTCATCGAAGCCGCCTGCGAGCGATTGATTCCCGCCGATGAAACCGGCCCCGGCGCGCTGGAGGCCTGGGTTCCGAATTACCTGGACAAGCAGCTGGGTGGCGCCTGGGGCGCGGGTGAGCGGCTGTATCGCAGCGGCCCGTGGCAAGCGGGCACGCCGAGCCAGGGCTACCAGTTGCCATTCACCCCCGCCGAGCTGTTCCACACGGCATTGCGCGCCATCAACCTGCACTTCGCCAGCACCGGCAAGACATTCGCCCAGGGGACGGCCGAAGAGCAGGACGCCTACCTCAAATCGCTCGAGACCGGCGGTGCCGATCTGGACGGCGTGCCCTCGGGAGTGTTCTTCGACAGCCTGCTGAAGATGACCATCGAAGGTTACTTCAGCGATCCGGTCTACGGCGGCAACCGGAACATGGCGGCGTGGAAGATGATCGGCTTTCCGGGCGCGTACGCCAACTACTACGACGCGATCGACCGTCACGGGGTCAAATTCGAGCGTGCACCCATGAGCATCGGTGAGGACCGTCATGGGCACGTTCACGTCGATCCCAACATTCCCGCCAGTCTCTAGGAGCGCTGCCCCCGGGCACGCGCAGCTTGCATACGCGCCGCGGCAAAGCGAGCCAGTCACATGCCACAGAAACTGAAGGAAACCGACGTCGTCATCATCGGTGTCGGCATGACGGGGAGTATCATCGCCAAGGAGCTGGCCGCGGCCGGCTACAAGGTGGTCGGGCTGGAGCGTGGCCAGCCACGCTTCACGGTGCCGGACTTCCAGAGCCCCTCGGTGCACGATGAGCTGCGCTTCGATGTGCGCAAGGCGCTCATGCAGGACAACACGCGGGAGGCCGTGACGTTCCGCAACAACTCCTCGCAGACCGCCCTGCCGATCCGTCGCTGGGAATCGTTCCTGCCGGGCACCGGTCTCGGCGGATCCCACGTGCACTGGAACGGGCAGACTTACCGCTTCCAGGCGAACGATTTCGAGCTGGCGAGTCGGACCAGGCAGCGCTACGGCGCGAAATTCCTCGATCCGGACATCTCCATCCAGGACTGGGGTGTCACCTACGCGGAACTGGAACCACACTACGACCGGTTCGAGTACCTGTTGGGCACGAGCGGCAAGGCCGGCAACCTCAACGGTCAGATCCAGCCAGGCGGAGACCCGTTCGAATCGCCCCGCTCGCGGGGATATCCGACACCGCCGATGAAGGAGCACTTCCAGGGCGCCACGTTCCGCAAGGCCGCGACCTCGCTTGGCTATCATCCGTTTCCGCAGCCCTCCTCGAACCTGAGCCAGCCCTACACCAATCCGGAAGGGGTCAAGCTCAATGCCTGCGTGTTCTGCGGATTCTGCGAGCGTTACGCCTGCGAGCACTATGCCAAGGCGGTGCCGCAGACGATCATCCTGCCGGTGCTCATGCGCAACCCCAACTTCGAGCTGCGCACGGGCTGTCAGGTACAGCGCATCAACCTGGATTCCACCCGCAGGAAGGCCACCGGCGTCACCTATATCGATGCGGCGGGACGCGAGTTCGAGCAGCCCGCCTCGCTCGTGGTGACGACATCCTTTGCCCTGAACAATGTGCGCATGCTGCTGCTGTCCGGGATCGGCGCGCGCTACGATCCGTCGACCGGCAAGGGAGTCGTGGGCCGCAACTATGCGTACCAGACGATGAGCACCGTCGCCTCATTCTTCGGCGAGGATTTCATCGTCAACCCCTTCATGGCATCCGGCGCCTCCGGAACGCTGATCAACGATTTCGCCGGTGACAATTTCGATCACGGCGGCCTGGGCTTCATCGGCGGAGCGTTCATCGGTGCCGTCAACACCAACGGCCGGCCGATCCAATATCATCCGGTGCCGCCCGGCACCCCTGCGTGGGGCAAGGGATGGAAGCAGGCGGTCGTGGCCCACTACAACCACACCATCATGCTCAGCCTCCATGGAAGCTCCGTGTCCCAGAAGCAGAACTACCTCGATCTGGATCCGACGTACAAGGACGCCTGGGGCCAGCCGTTGCTGCGCATGACCTTCGATTTTCCGAAGAACGATCTGCGGATGGCCGAATACGTCACCGCGCGGGGCGTCGAGATCGGCCGCGCCACGGGCGCGAAGCAGGTTGCGGGAAATCCCCGCAAAGGTCCTTACACGATCACGCAGTATCAAACGACGCACAATACCGGCGGCACGATCATGGGCAGTGACCCGAAGACCAGCGTCGTGAACAAGTATCTGCAGTCCTGGTCGGTGTCCAACGTCTTCGTGGTCGGCGCGTCGAATTTCCCCCAGAACGCTTCGTGGAATCCAACCGGTACGATCGGCGCGCTGACTTACTGGGCCATCGATGCCATGAAGAACCGCTACTTCAGGAACCCTGGTCCACTGGTGTCCGCATGATCGCGCGGGGCCGGATGACCGCCTGCGTGCGAAATCCGCCGACGCGTATCCTTGTGCTGGGGTTCGTCGCGACACTGTGGAGCGCATACGCAGCGGGCGGCGAGCCGGTTGGGGATGCGACTCGCGGGGCCGTCGTCGCACAAGCCTGCGCGGTGTGCCATGGCAAGCTCGGTGAAGGCAACTTTCCGCTGGGCTATCCACGCCTGGCTGGCCAGACGGAAAACTATCTGCGCAAGCAGTTGGAAGACTTCGTCACGGGTCGGCGCAGCAACCCGCTCATGGATGCCATCACCAGGATGTACAACGAACAGCAGAGGGCCGATGCCGCTGCGTATTACGCGTCCCGGTCCGCCCCGTACGCACCCGCGGGCGCGCCTGCGGACCCGCGACTGCTGGCCCGGGGCCGACTGCTGGTTCGCACCGGAGATGAAGCCCGCCAACTGCAGGCCTGCGCCAACTGTCACGGGCCCGATGGCAGCGGCGAGGATTTCGCCGGGCCCTGCCTGGTCGGACAGTCAGCGACCTACGTGGTCAATGTGCTCAACGAGTGGAAATCCGGTGCCCGCAACAACGATGGCGGCCGGCAGATGCAGGTCGTTGCAACCCGGCTCGATGAGAAGGATGCGGCCGCCGTCGCCGCCTATGCCGAGAGCCTGGGCCACGCGAAGTGATGCCGCGGATTCAGCTCACGGCCGCCGCGGCCTGAACCGCAGCGGCCACTTTTTCGTGTACGGACTTGTCCAGCGGGTCGGGGACCAGCTCGTCGCCGCGCGCCAGCTGCGCGATCGTGTTGGCCGCCGCCATGAGCATGTCGTCCGAGAATCGGGTGACCCGCGCGCTCAAGGCGCCTTTGAACAATCCCGGGAAGGCGAGCACATTGTTGATGCCCTTGCCATCGGCGGCGAAGGCGGCGCCGCGCTCGCGGGCCAGCAGCGGTTCGATTTCCGGATCGGGGTTGGACAGCGCCAGGATCACCTGGCCCGGCCGCACCCACTCCGGGCGAATCAGTCCCTTGACCCCGGTCGTGCCGATGACGATATCCGCGCGCGCCATGATGTCGGCCAGTGCGACACCCTCGCCTCCCATTGCCACCAGCCGGGCAATGGCGTCCTGACTGCGATCGGTCCCGAGTACCCGGCTGATTCCGTACGCACGCAGGAGCCGCACGATTCCGGTGCCCGCGGCGCCGAGCCCGATCTGACCAACGACACTTGAACGCAGGTCGCGCCCCGCCTGACGCGCGGCGTTGACGAGCGCGGCCAGCGCAACGACCGCCGTGCCATGCTGATCATCGTGCAGCACCGGCTTGGCCAGGCGAGCCTGCAGCGTGCGTTCGATCTCGAAACACTCGGGCGCGGCGAAATCCTCGAGCTGGATGGCGCCGAACGAGGACTCGATGGCGGCGACCACATCGACCACGCGATCCGGTTGCGTCTCGTTGAGGAGAATCGGCACGCCGCTGATGCCGACCAGATCGGCGAACAGCGCCGCTTTCCCCTCCATCACCGGCAACCCCGCGAGCGCGCCGATGTTGCCCAGCCCGAGCACTGCCGTGCCATTCGTGACGATGGCCACGGTATTGTCACGGTTGGTGAAATCATGTGCGGCCCGGGGATCGGCCTTGATCGCCAGACACACGCGCGCGACCCCGGGTGTGTAGATGTCCCTGAGCACCTGCATCGTATTGATCGGCAGACTCGCGATGGTGCGGATCTTGCCACCGCGGTGGCGGTTGAAGACGCGGTCCGACTTGCCGACGAAGCGCGCCGTCGGGAGCTGATCGATCCGCTCGTAGAGGCTGCGATCCGCCTCCTCGTCCATCTCGAGCGTGATTTCCCACAAGGTACGGCCCTGATCGCGGCGCAGCGCGGTGAGGTGCTCGATGGCGAGCCCCGCATCGGCGATCACCTGCAGCACCCGGGCGAGGCTCCCGGGCTGATGGATGGTCTCGACGATCAGTATTTCGGGAATCTTCACGAGCGCCGTGTCCTGTGCCAGAGTTTCACCATGGGTGGCGAAGGATAGTACGGAGTGTCCCGATGCGGGCAGTGGTGATTCATGAATATGGCGGCCCGGAAGTGCTGCGCCTGGAAGAGCGGCCCGAGCCGGACTTGCGCGACACGGACATGCTGGTCGAAGTTCATGCCAGTTCCGTGAATCCCGTGGACGTCAAGGTACGCAGGAACAGCAGCGCGCAGCGCAACCTGCCGCTGATCCTCGGGTACGACGTTAGCGGCGTGGTGGTCCGCTGCGGGCCGCGCGTGACGCAATGGAAGCCGGGCGATGAGGTCTTCGCGTCACCGAACGTCTTCCGCGATGGAGCGAATGCCGACTATGTAGCGATAGACGGGCGCAGCGCGGCACGCAAGCCCAAGAGCATCGACCATGCAACCGCGGCATCACTGCCGCTGGTGTGCCAGACCGCCTGGGAGTCGCTGCACCTGCGCGCGAGGATTCAACCTGGCCAGACCGTCCTGATACAGGCGGGTGCCGGTGGTGTTGGTCATGTTGCCGTCCAGCTGGCACGACTGCATGGGTGCCGTGTCATCACGACGGCAGGCCGCGAGGAATCACTCGCATTCTGCCGCCGCGTACTGCACGCGGATGAAGTCATCGACTATCGGGAAGGCAAAGTCGTCGAGCGCGTGCGCGAACTCACCGGCGGCAAGGGAGTGCCCGTCGTGCTGGATGCCGTGGGCGGTGACGTGTTCCTGCAGAGTCTGGACTGCGCAGCGGTCAACGCACAGGTCGTCACCATCCTCGGCTCGAGC
>DATKLO010000210.1:0-6420 GCA_035542375.1 Steroidobacteraceae bacterium
GCCCGCGGCCTTCGAGATGGACGAGATTCTCTACGAACTCCGCGACCACATCGTCGGGCTCAACTGCGGCCGCTGGGACTACATTTTCAGCTTCATCAAGAAGTTTTCGGCCAACCCGGATTTCGTGCTGCCCGACCGCCAGCAGCTGACGATGACGGCGCCGTTCCTGCGCGCCTACTCGCTCCTGTGCATCAAGACCTGCCACCGGCGCGGTGCCTTCGCCATGGGCGGCATGGCGGCGCAGATTCCGATCAAGAACGACCCGGTGGCCAACGAACAGGCGCTCTCGAAGGTGCGGGCGGACAAGGAGCGCGAGGCGAGCGACGGACACGACGGCACCTGGGTGGCGCATCCGGGGCTCGTGCCCATTGCGCGCGAGATCTTCGATCGATTGATGCAGGGACCGAACCAGTTGCTGCGATTGCGCTCGGACGTGAAGGTCTCCGCGGCCGACCTGCTCGCCATTCCGAAGGGTGAGATCACCGAAGCGGGTCTGCGCAACAACGTCAGCGTGGCGCTGCAGTACATGGCGGCCTGGTTGTCGGGCAATGGCTGCGTGCCGATCAATAACCTCATGGAAGATGCGGCGACGGCCGAGATTGCGCGGGCGCAGATCTGGCAGTGGATCCGTCATCCCGGCGGCGTGCTGTCCGACGGTCGGCGGGTGACGCTGGAACTGTTCAGGAGTCTTCTGACGAAGGAGCGGCAGCGTCTGGCCACGGAGCTGGGTCAGGAGCGCTACGCCCAGGGACATTTCGATGATGCCGCGCATTTGCTGGACCACATCACCGCGGCCCCCGAGTTCCAGTCCTTCCTGACGCTGGCCGCGTACCGCAAGCTCGACTGAGCCTGCTGAGCCGGGCGCCATCGAGCCCAATGTCTGCCGGATTCACCGTCGGTCAATCCGGCCTAAGAATGTAGCACTCGACCGGGGGCCCGCACTTCGGGAGAATCCGCGCCCAGCATTCCTGGCATCAGCGGGCCCCATGCAATACGAGCACATTGTCGTCCCCCCGGAAGGGCAGCGGATCACGGTCAATACGGATTCGTCCCTCAACGTCCCGGACAAGCCCATCATTCCCTACATCGAGGGTGATGGCATCGGCATCGACGTCACGCCTGCGATGCTTCGGGTCGTCAACGCGGCGGTGAAGAAGGCATACGGGGCGCGTCGGTCGATCTCGTGGATGGAGATCTACAGCGGCGAGAAGGCGAACAAGCGCTACGGCCAGTGGTTTCCCGATGAGACCTTGCATGCACTGCGTGACTTCGTGGTCTCCATCAAGGGACCCCTGGGAACCCCGGTGGGCGGGGGCATCCGCTCGCTGAACGTCGCCATGCGCCAGAGTCTCGATCTGTACGCCTGCGTGCGACCGATCCGCCACTTCCCGGGAGTCTCCAGCCCGATGCAGGACGCGAGCCTCACCGACATGGTGGTGTTCCGGGAAAACACCGAGGACATCTACGCGGGCATCGAGTGGCCCGCCGGCTCGGCCGACGTGCACAAGCTGATCACCTGGTTGCAGCGCGAACTGCACGTCACCGGAATCCGCTTTCCCGCCAGTTCCGGCATCGGCATCAAGCCGGTTTCCAAGGAAGGCAGCCAGCGCCTGATCCGCAAGGCCCTGCAGTACGCCATCGACAACGATCGCGTCTCGGTGACCCTGGTGCACAAGGGCAACATCATGAAGTTCACGGAAGGCGCCTTCCGCAACTGGGGCTACCAGCTCGCCAGGGAAGAGTTCGGCGCCCAGGAGATCGGTGGCGGCCCGTGGCTGGCCTTCCCGAACCCCAATTCCGGCAAGCAGATCGTCGTGAAGGACGTCATTGCGGACAACTTCCTGCAACAGGTTCTGCTGCGTCCCGAAGAGTACGACGTCATCGCGACCCTCAACCTCAACGGCGACTACATCTCCGATGCGCTCGCGGCGCAGGTGGGCGGCATCGGTATCGCACCGGGTGGCAACATCGGCGACGGACTGGCGGTGTTCGAGGCCACGCACGGCACGGCGCCGGGCTTCGCCGGCAAGGATCGGGTCAATCCCGGTTCGCTGATCCTGTCGGCGGAGATGATGCTGCGCTACCTGAAGTGGAACGAGGCGGCGGACCTGATCATCAAGGGCGTCGCCAACACGATCGCGCACAAGGAACTGACCTACGATCTGGCACGGCTGCGCGAGGCGATCCGCGCGCCCAAGCGCGAGCTCGCGGCACGCAGGAACGTCGAGGAGGATCTGCAACGGCTCATCCCCGGCGCTACTTTGATGAGCTGTTCGGGATTCGCGACGGCGATCATCCGGCACATGGATGACTGAGCGCGGCCGACCCAAGTCCGCCGTGGCGCCCGCCTCGCGTACGGTCCGTGGGACCCGGACGCCGAAGGTTGCCGGCGCCGCGGATCTGTTCGCCAGCGGGCGGCCGGCGAAGATTCCGCGTACGAGCTGCTACGACCCGGACTGCACCCGCTGCCCGCGGTTGGCGGAGTTTCTCGCCGAGACTCACCACAAATACCCGGACTACTGGGCACGGCCGGTCCCTTCGTTCGGGAGCGCGGCGCCGAAGCTCCTGATCGTGGGCCTGGCGCCCGGGATGCACGGCGCCAACCGGACCGGGCGGCCGTTCACGGGTGACTTTGCGGGCATCCTCTTATACGAGACTCTCCACGAGCTCGGCCTGGCAACCCGTTCCGAATCGCTCTCGATGACCGATGGGCTGGAGTTGCGTCACGCCCGCATCGCGAATACGGTCAAGTGCGTGCCACCGGAAAACAAGCCGCTGCCGGATGAGATACGCGAGTGCAACGCCTATCTGCGTACGGAGCTCGAGGAACTCACGTCGGTCCGTGTCGTGCTGGCCCTGGGCCGCATTGCGCACGACGGTGTGTTGCTGGCCTCGGGGCTGCGGCGGAGCCGTTATCCGTTCGCCCATGCGCGTGAGCACGTGCTCGGGCCTGAACGGCACCTCGTCGATTCCTATCACTGCAGCCGCTACAACACCCAGACGCGCGTGCTCACTGCCCGGATGTTCAAGGAGGTAGTGGCGCGCGCCTGCGAGCTGGCCGGATTGCCGCGATGAGCACGCAGTCATTCGACGCAAAGGAGTTCGTTGCCTCGCTGCCGCGGCGGCCCGGGGTGTACCGGATGTACAACGGCGCGCAGGAGCTGTTGTACGTCGGCAAGGCGAAGAATCTCAAGGACCGGGTCGGAACCTACTTCGCCGCCAGCAACGTCAATCCGAAGGTGCAGGCGCTGGTGCAGCAGATCGCCGCCATCGAGGTGACCGTCGCGAATTCGGAGACCGAGGCGCTGCTGCTCGAGTACAACCTGATCAAAGCGCACAAGCCGCGTTTCAACGTGGTGCTGCGCGATGACAAGAGCTTTCCGTACATCCAGGTCTGGGACCGGCACGAATTCCCGCGTCTGGCGTTCTATCGCGGGCCCCGCACGGCGCCCGGACGGTACTTCGGTCCCTTTCCCAATGCCGGGGCGGTCAAGGACACCTTGAGGCAGCTGCAGAAACTGTTCCGCATCCGCAACTGCCGCGACAGCTTCTTCGCCAACCGCAGCCGGCCATGCCTGCAGCATCAGATCGGTCGGTGCTCGGCGCCTTGCGTGGGCTTGATCACGCGAGAACTGTATGCGCAGGACATCGATGCGGCTGTAAAGGTTCTGGAAGGGCGGGACGGTGAAGTGACCGCACAGCTGCAGACGCGCATGGAAGAAGCGTCTTCTCGCCTGGAGTTCGAGCGAGCCGCGCAGATCCGCGATCAGCTCGCGGCTCTGAAGCGGCTGCAGACCGAACAGATCGTGACGGCCGAGGGCGAACGCGACGTGGATGTGTTCGCCATCGTGGGCGAGCCGGGCGAATACTCTGTGAGCGTGATGCTCGTGCGCGGCGGACGGAATCTCGGCACGAGCAGTTACTTCCCGCGCGCGGCCCTTGCCGAGCCGGAGGAGGCGCTCTCATCGTTCGTCATGCAGTACTACGCGACGCAGGAGCCCCCGCCGGAGGTGTTCCTCAGTCGCAAGCTCGAGGATGCGGAGCCCATTGCCCAGGCGCTCTCTGAACGAGTGCACCGGACCGTGCATGTTCGCTGCCCGGTGCGTGGTCTTGGCGTCAAGTATGTCGACCTGACGCGTGAGAATGCCGAGCAGGCCCTGCGCATGCGGCTGGCGCAGCGGCAGGGCATGGAAGAGATGTTCGCAGCACTTGCCACGGAACTCGATCTGCCGGAGGTGCCGTCACGCATCGAATGCTTCGACATCAGCCACACGGGAGGAGAGGGCACGGTCGCCTCATGCGTCGTATTCGGCCCGGAGGGTCCGCTCAAGAAGGAGTACCGCCGCTTCAACATCACCGGGATCACTCCGGGCGATGACTACGGCGCGCTCCGGCAGGCACTCGAGAGGCGCTTCGTGCGCATCCGCGACGGCGAGATCCCGCTTCCGGACCTGCTGCTCATCGACGGTGGCCTCGGCCAGATCAATCAGGTGCACGCGGAGATAGCCTCTCTGGGCTTCGGTGATCTGACCCTGGTCGGTGTTGCCAAGGGCCCGGACCGCAAGGCCGGCCAGGAACGGTTGTTCGTCTACGGCACCGATGAGCCGCACACCCCGGAAGCGCACTCGCCGGCTTCCCGACTGGTGCAGCGGATCCGCGACGAGGCCCATCGCTTCGCCATCACCGGTCACCGGCGCAAGCGTGCCCGCCGCTACAACGAGTCGGTTCTCGAGGCCATCCCGGGGCTGGGCCCCGCCAAGCGTCGCGCCCTGCTCAAGCATTTCGGCGGCATGCAGGGCGTGCTGCGCGCCGGGAGCGCCGATTTCGAGAAGGTGGAGGGAATCGGCGCAACGCTGGCACGAAGCATCTATGATCACCTGCACCCGGGTGCGTGAGGCACCCCGCACCCGCACTCGGCGCCGCAACTCACGATGCCCTGGAACTGGCCCAACACCCTGACCTGGCTGCGCATCTACGCGATTCCGCTGATCGTGCTGCTCTTCTACATGCCGTATCCGTGGGCCGATCCTTCCGCCGGTCTGCTGTTCGCCCTGGCGGGCATCACCGACTCGCTCGACGGTTACCTGGCGCGCAGGCTTGGGCAGACCTCACGGCTGGGTGCGTTCCTGGACCCGGTGGCCGACAAGCTCATCGTGGCCGTGGCGCTGGTGCTGCTGGTGAGCAAGGATCCGCGCCCGCTGATCGCCCTGACCGCGGCCGTCATCATCGGCAGGGAAATCACCATCTCCGCGCTGCGCGAGTGGATGGCCGAGATCGGCCAGCGGCGCAAGGTCGCGGTCTCCCAGCTGGGCAAGTACAAGACCATCCTGCAGATCGTTGGCCTCTCCCTGATGCTGTTCCGCATTCCGCTGCTCGGCATGCCCACCTACCCGATCGGCGTCGTGCTGACGGAGCTTGCCGCCGCCGCAACGCTGTACTCGATGGTGGCCTACCTGCGGGCCGCCTGGCCGGAGCTGAAACGGCAGGAGCGCCGGGCCTAGCGCTCCCCACGGGGCGGTGGGACCCGGGCCCCCCCTGTGGTCCCGGGCCGGCGTGACCTGGAGCCGCGCTCCGCCTGCGGTGCGGGCACCCTCGGGTACGTCCAAGTGGCCGTCTGCACTGGATTTTTCACGCGGCGTCGCGGTCATTTGCCTTGACTTCGCACCGCCCCCACATACAATTCGCCCTCCTTGCTCGAGATGCGGGAATAGCTCAGTTGGTAGAGCACGACCTTGCCAAGGTCGGGGTCGCGAGTTCGAGTCTCGTTTCCCGCTCCAGTTTCGACCGAAGCCCCGGCGGTCCCCGCCGGGGCTTCTTGGTTTGCAAGGCTAGGTGGCAGAGTGGTCATGCAGCGGCCTGCAAAGCCGTGTACGCCGGTTCGATTCCGACCCTAGCCTCCAGAACCCCGTCCAAGCCCTTCCATCGCGGTCCACCGCGGCCCACCGCGGCCCATCGATGTCTCGCAAACCACTGATTTTTCAGTGTATTCATTCCAAGCATGTCCCGGGGGGTCTTCGGCTGTCGAAAACTGAAGTGGGGTAACAGTCGGGGCAACTTCGGGGTCACTGGGGTAACCCGTGACCTCCATGACCCTGCTGAGCGAGATCAGAGTCCGCACCGCGAAGCCGCGCGATCGGGCCTGCAAGCTCTTTGATGAGCGCGGTTTGTTTCTCCTCGTCACGCCCTCCGGCGGGCGATGGTGGCGCCTGCGATATCGCATCGGCGGCCACCTGGGGCACTCGATCATCTGGAGGAGCTCGCATGGCACTTGGCCGGTGCAGATCACTCATTTCGCGAAGCGCTCCTTATGTCCGAGATCGCCTCAATAGCCCATCGCTTTTCCCACGCCCGGGATCACTTGGCGCGCGCAGCGGATTTGGGGGCACCGGGGGAGGCCATCGAGCGCCGATTGTTGTCGAT